>JBIOZE010000148.1:0-20244 GCA_044870745.1 Nitrososphaeraceae archaeon
CATTGATAGACTCTTTTGCTGCCAATTTCTTTAAACTCACCCATTGATTCTCCCTTTACTACAACTTCGCCTGTTGGCTTTAGATATCCGTTTTTGCATGTAGAGCAACTATCTAACTTATGACTCATTACTTAGCTGTCTAGCATTCCGACATATTATTAATTATTTGGAATAGTAAATTGTCATACCTAAAATTAAGGATAAGTCGAATCAAATTATCCTACTAAATAAGGATACTGAATACTCATTCCGATGAAGGTCGTGTTGCAACACGATGATAATATCTGACAAGCAAGATAAAAATACCTGAATATATTGCAAATACTGTAGTAAGATTGACTATGTCAAAAAGCCTCTCTAAAATTTTAGGCTTTTTAACGATCTTATCTACGATCGCTCTGTTGAATTATGAAGGTTACATGACAGACTCAGTTGCACAAATGGGTCACGGTCACAATTTGCCTTCCGCTAGCTTGGGAGATCGCGAGGCATTACTGATCTTTACTACAGAACCAACAGTATTGAAATCAGACAAGAATGTTGGCTTAAATTTTAACCTGAAGGATAATAAAACCGGAAATAGTATTTTGCACGTTACATACTTAGTTACCATTATGAAGAAGGGACAAAGATTGTTTACAGAAACCGTACATGCCCATGATGGGAACATGAAGTTATTATTTGTTCCTGATCCCACAAACCCATACAGGATGAATGCAAATTTTGATGGGCTTTCAGCAAGCTACATCTCGGAGTTTGGGAGCCCGATAAAAATCAATGGTCCAATATTCAAGACACCCGGAAATTATTCTGTATCATTGGAGGTAACTGGAGTTGATTTCGACAACCTGTTCTTGCCAGAGCCACCTAAATTTGACTTTGGCATAGTACTAGGAAATTAACGAGACATTGGAGACTATGGCTTATCCTTCATGTAATCAGAACATAGCGTCAAACAACTTGTTTTAAACCACGCAATTCATACAAGATTCACATGACGAATACCTAGCAATAAACTAAAGCGCTAATATTCCTAGCTCGTATCGGATGGAATTATAGAAGTTTTTGATCACTAAATTTTAATTCTAGTTGCTTCCTAGTTATATCAATTATCCTCATAGTAGGGTACTTTGTATTTTCCCTTCCTCTTTTGCATTATACAATCTAGAACCCATCTATGAAACCGCATTAACCATGCCTATCATAGTCGGATGAATCCTACAAAAGTATGGAAATTCACCAACATGAGTGAACTTGTGTGAATATGTTTTCGCCGGCATAATAAGGGCTGTTAAACCAGAATCAAATAATTCACCAGCATCCTCAGTGTTTGGCAAACCGGAGGTAACAGTATGCATGTCTTTATCCTTGTCAAGCCATGTGATACTCCTCCTAATTTGACGGTAATTGGGTTCGGCGAGTACGATTTATCTCCAAGTGCGGCAGCGTCCTTAACTATTAGAACTTGATTTGCGTTTGAGTTGTTAGCTGTCGCTTGCATCTGGTCTTGTTTCATCCCATTTCTCATTTCGGTCATATAATCATAATTACCAATATGAGGATTAGTCGAGATATTCGTCATATTTCCTTTCGAATCTGCTTTTTGAATACTCTTTGTCAGGTTGGCCTGCCAGTCCATCATATTTATGGACTTTGTTATTGCAATATCTTTCCCATCTTCGGCATTCGCAGGAGCGTCTGTCACATTAAAGTATCCCATTGCTCCATATTCTTCGGGTATGCCGTGAGAATGAAATGTGAACTTTCCAGCCCAAGGCCATTTAGCTTCTAATATAGCGGCGTTACCAGATGCTACTTCTTAAGACTGCACCATCATTGGAGGGTTTTGCCAGATACCCGATGGATACGCTTTGAATAGTGACCCATGTATGTGCATGCCATGTGCAGGAGATAAGCCCATATTCATCAAATAAATTCTTACAGTCTCGTTGGTCTTTGCAGGAAGCGGGTGTTTCACATATTGTTCAGTAAATCCATTGTACATGTAATATTCTGGGATTGGACTCAGTTGATTTTGAGTGTCGTATTCCCCACTAACAATAACATACTCTCTGGCAGCAGGTAAAGGAGTTTTAGGATATACGATAAATGCCCCATATAGGCCCATCCTTACATTCTGCATCACCGGTGAGACATGACAGTGGTACATCAGAGCACCTGCAGGGGTTGCTATAACATCATAGGTGTATGTTCCGTTGGGCGCAATCTGTTCAAAAACACCATCCTGCTCACTTGGATGATCACCCTGAAGATGAACAGTGTGTGGTAGCAGACCTTTATTTATAAAATGAATTATTACCCTGTCACCCTCTGTAGCCGTCAATGTAGGGCCTGGAATTGTTCCGTTATAAGTCCAAGCATCGACGCGAATGCTTGGAGCTATTTCTACTGTAGTATCTTCAGCTATTAGTGTATACTCAAGCGTCTTAGCTGCAGGCTGCTGTCCATAAATTTCTGTATTGTCAGAGCTAGCATAGCTCAAGCTAGAAATATTGTTCCCCGCACAAAAGATGATCACTGCTACAACAGATAAAATAATTCCAAGCTTTGAGATTGACATTTTATCTTTTACAGATAAACTTGCGGATATGATAATTATCATAACCCCTTGCTTGGTCAGGATAATCTCAATTTCCTAGGGCGAAAGACTATAGCAATCAACAGAGCAACACCTACTACGACTCCAAATAATGATATGGTTAAAAGCCAAAACAAGTCCAATAATAAGGACTGTCCTGAATACGCTATTAAAATGTGAGACCGCACTGCAGGACAGTGCACTTACCTACATTAAATAAGAGCGTTAGCCAAAACAGGAACCATCGTGAATCATTTTTCCGATATGACTCTGTTTGATGGCCTTAGAAAGATTAAGTACATGCCTGTATCACTACCCATTGGTAATTAGATAATGCCCGTGAGAATAGTAAAAGTTATGCAATATGAGTGTGTTCTTTGCGGTCACAAGTGGATAAACTGGGTTAATGGCAAAGAAGGACCACGGCCAAAAAAATGCGCCAAATGTAAACGCAAGTACTGGAACGGTAATAAAAGTCGGCGTGAAAGATATGATTCTATTGAACCTGACATGTAACAATAGTTTATTATACAAAGAATTTCTTTTCGGTGTTGTTATTGTTCTACTAGCTGATACCCTTTTGCTAATATGCTGTTGTCAAATAGTTGCTCCTTCATATGCACACACCCCCGATGGTATCATTCAGACATGGACGAATCCTAAACACAATGTTAAAATTCAATTTTCCTATTTCCCCGAGATGCCGATAATTGATACATTTACTACATTGAATTTTAGCGTGCAAGATTTACAGACTGGTGACCATGTTAGAGATTTTACAGCAAGGGTTGTTGTTACCAATGGTCAACGATTGTTCAAATTTGTGAATATAAGCGTTCCAAATGGAGACTTTGGAGTGAAGTATATCTTCCCCGACGATGGAACGCATCAGGTCATATTGAGAATAGACTCTGAGAGTTTATTAGAGTTGGCGTCATTTGATGTTTTTGTCCCACATCAGTCACCGCCCTGCCTCACCGGGAGCAAACAGAGATGACTTAGGCATAATAATTAGTAAGATACTAGCAATATTGCTTCCAGTAGTTGCAGTAACTGCACTTATCATTATGTTAAAGAAAAAACCAAAGAGGTAGTGATAGTTATGGAATATGAAATTAACTAGTGAAACAAGGAGTGGCCACTTCTAACAACTCTTCTTAAAAAGTATAAATACCCTACACTCTAGATAAACCATTTTATAATGTATCTTGAAAATGTGCATAATGGAAGCCTACCCTTTCCCTGTTTCAAAGTATATGATCGAGAAAGTCATTACAGCCACTGTAAGCGATACAGTACAGTCTGTATGTAAAACCATGTATGAAAATAACATTGGTTGTTTAGTGATTGTAAAAAGAAAGATGAGTGGACTTGTACCAGTGGGCATCGTAACTGAGAGAGACATTGTGAAAGTAATAGGTTCCACCGGCCTATTCATAGGTCAGACAGCAATAAGAGATTTCATGTCCTCTCCATTAGTTACGGTAGGAGCTAATACAACTTTGTCATCAGCTATAGATATAATGAACGCAAAAAAGATTCGCAGATTACCCATAATTCGCAAGAATAAAGATACGACTGACAAGCTGGTTGGTATTATATCAAACAGAGATATTTTAAAAGCAATTGGAGAAATTAACCATATTCCTGATTTTCTTGAAATGTGCAGTTAACTAATCTCAACTCAGATCTCATCTTTCACTGTTCTAAGCACCTTCCTCTTTAACAATGAGATGAAAGGTCTTGCAGTGCATTACAATGTCACGTATACACCTTAAAGTTTACCAGCTCGAAAAGATAGTAGTTAGAATATTGGGCAGAGGAGGGAATTTGGGAAATAAGCTGTAGGAATATTTGCGTTAGATTTCAATCACACATTCTTGGTCCCAACAAAGAAAACTATAACGAAAATAGGAAAAGGTGCTCTGAATGCTATCTTTACATCACTTGGAATGGCTCCAGATGTCCATGTTGTCACAGTCAACTAAGAACAAGGTCACGAAACAAGAAATACAAAATTGTCACAAGAATATAATTACAGTTTATTCTAATTTAAATAACTAGTGACATACTGGGTCTTTTTGGAAATTTAGAGTTTGATATTAAGGCTACCGATTTAAATCGGATTGGATACATCCTGGCACATTCTGATGGCTTTAGGAATGTCTTTAGGCCGTCTTTGAGCAGTCGATGCAACTAATCTTATAATTACTGCTCTCTAGCGATCCAGCTAAAAAACCTATTGACCTATTGCAGGATGTACAAATTAATTCCATAACACAGCCTTTATGGTAGAGATCACCGCCGACAGTTACTACTGAATGAGGCTCTTCAAAGGGCAAGGCACATCTGAAACAATGGCTTTCCATATCAAAGAACATTCAACGCGCCTATATCTGCCTTTTATGGTGAGATTAAAATAAGCCGGTCCTGGAATCTCTTTCCGTGTGGATAATGAAATTGAAATTCATTTTGTTATATTATCAACCTGTAGATCCTTGCCCATATTTTGGATGTAGAATAAAATAAATTGAAATTATTAAAATTCCAAGATAAAAAAGAGTTAATCCATAGTTAAAGACTTAACGGCTTGTATCATAAACCATTTTAAGATTTGTCAGAACTGTACTAATTGCTGATGGGCCAGGCTCGTATGTTGGTTTCATAAGTTTCTGGCCCATCAGCATAATAATACATAATACGCCAGGACAACCAATGGATTATACAAACTGACTTGCAAAATCTAACCTAGGACTATATTTCTTCAAACACCCCTCTATCTTTACTATTTAATATGAACCTAAATGAGCTCCATTCCTTTCGCGATGCAACGGGATATATCGATATAAAGATTTGTACCTCACTGCACGGCACTACAGACATACTAAATAAGATTATGAATGTTCTTCACCAAATCAAGGCACACAATTTGGGAAAAATTCAATCATCCTTTGAAGTGAAATACAAAGACATTGTCTTGATTTATAGTGAGGGTAGCTATGTCTACTGAAAAGAATTTGTTGAAAAAAGGGCAATTCCATTATGTATATGACAAGTCTGATCATGAAGTTGTAATTGAGGACAGGACTAAAAGAGGCCTGCCAGTATTAGAACAGAGCTTAGATGGCACCTACGATCTAGTAGCAGACAAGGGACGATTGTATGATGCCAATGGAAGAGGACATATTGTATCCATACGATGGTACTTCCCAAAGGATAAATATACTTTGGAGCAAATTTACCAATTTGGAGAAGCATTAGATGGCCGTTATAGAGCTATAATGGAATTAACCTGTCCCAATTACTAAAAAATAGAAATTCAGTAATAACAACATGACTATTACTTGTTCTTGAAGTTCTGCTTAATAAAATCCCTTAGCCTTATGGCATCCGATTCTCTAATGGAGATGCGATCGTTGAAAACGTACTTTTTACCTCTCAAAATCTCCACATATATAATCGAGCTGTCTGAAGATTCTGTAATGATTTCCAACCTTAATTGAGGACCTTTAGCAAACAATCCTTTTACAGGATCTCCATATAGAATAGAGTTGTTGCTTTCATCCATATGCGGACTAGCAAATTCTAATGAATATCTATTAATACTGTCTTCAATTTCCAGATTTAACTTGTTGTCAGCCTCTAGATTTTGTACTTTTAAGATAAAGTTTCGGAGGCTTTCGATTTCGATGGACTCTCCTGTACTGGCATATCGCCCCGGCTCAGATCTTTCTCTCTCATCAGTCCAGCTCTGCCAGATCATCCCCTCATGCGCTACAGTCATCCTGTACTTTCCGTTTCCTCCGCTTAACTTTAGCTGGTTGTCTATAGTATTTTGGAGTTCAATTGAACTCATTGTCTTCACTGGACCTCTAAACCATTGATTTTTGATGTCTTCTTTGTCCAAAAGGCCACTATAATGAACCAAGTAACATTGCTTTGCGTTCCATCTTCTTATGAAATCAAAAGCTTCAGTAATAGAAATTGTTCCTGCTGAAGCGTGGGGATTATATGTTTCGGTACCCAATAAGAGAATATCCGGATTCCATAGCAGGTCTTCATCAACATTATTAATGGAAAGAAAATCCCATCCGACTACTATTTTCTTTTTATCTGGTGACTGAATAACATAGATAACACAGCCAGGCAAAGGCGATTCGCTGTTGTAGTCATAATGAAGTACAGATAAAGGCGTTACCGAGAAGCAGCTCACTTCAAATTTCTGCCCTGGAGTTATGATATTAAGCTGAATCGCTGGATCTAATTCCTGGTTTTCAAATTTGTTCCTCAGCCTGTCATGAGTCTCAGCTGTACAAAATACTTGAAGTCTTCTTGAAGTGTTGTACAAATGAGCAAGAGTAGGCAAATCGTGAATGTGATCTTCATGTGAGTGAGTAACAAGAAGTGCGTCAGGCAATTTCGATGACCCGGATGCTAGAACACCTGAATCTGGAATTTTATTTAGGCTAGTGACTATTCCGGGACCGATATCAACTAGCATGTGAAAAGAATTATCTGCAGATTGTACAGACCTATAGATTATCGAGCACGATGTCGCTGCTGGTGCCGATATGCTAAAGCCCGAAGTACTTTCATTAGATTCTCTCTTCCCAGATATTCTCGAAAAGTCTGGTAAGGCACCATTTATCCTTAAGAAGGTTTGTTGCCTCATATCTTTTTCATAGCCTCTTACCACATTCAAACTATACTCGTCACCATATATGAGATTATGATATAAAACAAGCTCGAATGCAGTGCGCCACACTACACTGAACTCGT
This sequence comes from Nitrososphaeraceae archaeon, assembly GCA_044870745.1. Lineage (GTDB taxonomy): Archaea > Thermoproteota > Nitrososphaeria > Nitrososphaerales > Nitrososphaeraceae > TA-21. The sequence goes on from JBIOZE010000148.1 coordinate 7,379, forward strand.
AATAGACAAGCCTCTATTCTGTTTTCTATACAATGACCGGTTCTGCAATAAATGTCACGTAATATTAGCTGCGTTTCAAAGGTAGATGATTATTTGATCAAAATCAAGCAAACCTTTGCATCTAAGATTAATAGTAATTGTATAAAGGATATATGTTAGTCAGTCTTCCTTTCGATTGATATTATTGGATCTACCAGACGTGGATCGAGGTTTGCCTAGTTCAATACCTAAGAAGTCTAGAAGTATAACTTTCAGGATTGACAGTGTCATAATTGAGGAGTTGCAACGGGAGGCAGACTTGAAAGAGATCTCTCTGAATGTGCTTGTTAACCAAGTATTTAGGAGATATACTGAGTGGGATAGGTACGAGAGCAAGCTTGGAATGATGCCAGTTCCAAAAGCAATGTTAGTCTCCTGTCTTGATAAGACGATGGAGCTTGCTAGGGAGGCTGGTGTAAAGGGAATTGAGTCTTATAGAGACCAAATAGCACGAGATAGTGCGGAAATAGCATTCAAACTCATGAAGGATTCAGTACTGTTCATGAAGAAAAAATATGACTTATGGAGCGTTCTAGCAGTTCTGCAAGATTATATGAAAATTTCTGGGATAACATCAGATCACATGATAGAGACTGGTAGAACTCACATATTCGTAATACAGCACGAGCTGGGAGAAAATTGGTCATCATTTGCAAAGGAACTCTTAAACTTGATATTTACTAATTTGGCAGAGGTCAAGGCGAATATTAGCACCACTCCAAATGTAGTGAAGGCTGAAGTTATTTTATGAGTATCGAGACAGTATGAAATTCTCTATGCACCACTTTACAAGACACTGCATTCCTACTTAATAAATATCAGCTTCGGAAAGATAGAGCATTCCAGAGGGTGATGCCAAATTGTCCTATGATGATTACGGAAGTGTAACGAAATATAAGGAAAGTGTGGTACGGGATTATTTCTACAAGCTGCAGAATAGCGATATAGTGGGCTTGCTGAACATGTTTTCTGACAATGCTGTTATACATGAACCCTTTAGCAAATTGAAATCGCTCAGGGGTAGATCTGAAATTGAAACATTTCTCAAGACTGTGATTATGGTTAACAGTGGCATGCATCAAGAATTAAAGATTGAAAAAAGCGAACATGAGACGAGTAAAAATCAGATTGTAGTTACTGCCATCTTTCATAAAGGAAATTCGATAAAATGTAGATTCATATTCGAATTAAATGGATACAAAGAGATAGACAGAGGAATGATAAAAAGTCTTGGGATCCACTTTGTAGATTAATCCCATTTAAAGCAACTCCGATATAATTTGGATTAACAAACACCTGCTGGAAGTAATTATATGATTTCTAAACTTAACTAGTATTTGACTCTGATCGTTTGGCTATCCACTCCCCTACTTTGGGCCAGAGTTCCTTGTGTGCTCGGGGGCTAACGCAAGTACCCACATGTCCAGAATTAAATTCCAGTGATGCCTTATCAGTACTGCCCACTGCGTCATTGAGTGCTCTACTAGAATTCGGTGCGACGAGATCATCCTTCTTCGATAGAATATTTAAGAACGGTACCGTAATTTTTTTTAAATTAATTGTATGCCCTTTTCCTATTGTCATGCTGTTCTTGATAAGTTGGTTATTTTGGTAACAATCATTTACAAACTGCCTGTATATTTCTCCTATAACTGGTGGACTATCATATAGCCATACTTCGGTCGCAATGAACTCAATTATAGACTGAACATCTCGCGGCTTTTCAAAAAAATGAGGATACTTATGAATAAAGTCAATAGGGCTTCTGAGTGCAAACGCTGCATTTAACATCGAACTCGGTACGTTACCAAATGTATCTATAAGAGGATCCACATTCATTCTTTTAGTCCAGAGACTGAGCAATCCATCATCAAGAGTAGAGTCAGCCGGAGTTGCAAGGGTTATTAGGTTTTTGACTTTTTCAGGATGCAAAGCCGCATACATAAGAGCAAGATTACCTCCCCAGCAATAGCCAAAAAGTGACACTTTGTCAGAACCTGTATGCTCTCTTATCTTATCTATGGACTTATCCAGATAATTGTTTACATAGTAGTCCAATGTCAAATCCTGATCATATGCACTCGGAGTTCCCCAATCTGTAGCAAATACATCCAATCCCTTGGCAAGTAATGATTTGACTATACTTACTTGTGGTAATAAATCAAGTATGTAGTGTCTATTAATGAATGCATATATAATCAGAACAGGAATTTTGGAATTTGTTCCTTCAGCTTCGGAGTTATAGTGAAATAACGCAAATTTTCCTTCAGAATGAATCTTGTGAGAGGGAGTCCTCCACATTGTATCTCTTACAGGTTCAATAAAGAAATTATTCCACAAAGATGTAAGATTGGATATGCTTTGATACCATTGTCCTATCCCAGTAGTTTGTGCTAATTTTGAATAACAATCTATAGCATTCGAAAGTGAATTTAAAAAGGTGTCTTCCCTAAACCCAGAATCGAAAATATCTCGACAATTAGACAGCCAAGTTAGTTCAAGCTCCTGCAAATTGCTCCAATTCTTATAGTTGAAAAAAATATCCATAGAAAACAAGTAAACATCGGTAAATACCTTCGCAAGTTTACCATAAAATTCAATCAAGCTTAGGCATGAATCAATAAGTCTATTTGAGTCGTAGATTGACAAGTAGGACTACAGTTACTAAATGTCCCCGATATAAGTTAAGTAATAATAATTTGTTTACATACAAGCTTTCTCTACCCAGAAAACTTTCATGACCAATCAAATTTTCGGAAGCAATTCAAACATATAATCGCCGAATCTTCCAAAATTTTCTTTGAATTCAGTAGAAGCGTTTTCACCAATATAATCATTTATCAGAGTTTGATTCTTACTCATTTCGCGAAAGATGTCTTTTTCTGTTATAATTCCTTGTAATCTATTATCGCTATCTACGACAATTAACCTTCTGATATTGTGGGTATTCATAATTCGTATTGCTTCTTTTACTGATGCATTTGGACGAACAGAAATTATTGGACTGCTCATAAAGCTGCTCACGGGTTTTTGAAGATCTACTGTCAGTTTACCCATAATACGCAAAATATCCCTTTCAGTGATTATTCCTACCGGTACTTTGTTCTTGTTTTGGATTTTTACAATTATTACACATCCTATATTGTTATCATTCATGACCTTACAAGCAGCCATGATATTTTGATCCTCAGTTTCAGTTTTCACTGCGTGATTCATAATACTCGAAACCGTTAATGAATCCAGACTCAATGAGGTACACTGATATCTTGCACTATTTTATCTTTACCTAAATGCTATAATGGAATTTTCATAGTTGAGCTACAATACTAACGTTAGTAATGCTTACCACTGTAAATTGTAATGCAATGTCTTGCACTGTATTCTTTCTTCTATAGAATAGCGAAAATGGCAAATTTCTATCGATGTAGTGAAGTATCAATCTTGAATATGATGATGGGAAATAACAAGTTTGACATCCTACATCTGTATGCTTAAAGGCTAGAGTAAGTATACTCTTTATAATGACATTATTTGTCAGCGACATTATGAGAAAAAGAATGGAGACTATTGAAGAAATAACTTCTCTTCAAGAGACAGCAAGGAAAATGAAAGACAAGAATGTGAGTTCATTACTTGTTATTGATGCAAGTAAGAGACCAATTGGTATAGTTACTGAGCGTGACATAGTTAGAAAGTACTGTATTAAAGACCTTCGAACTAGCGAAGTTACAAATAGAGAAATAATGTCCTCTCCTCTTATTACTATTGATTATAGATCAACAGCATCAATCGCGGCTGATTTAATGTTAAAAAATAATGTAAGGCATCTCCTTGTAATAGATGAAAAATCAGATGATGTAAGCAAACCCATTGGTATGATTACTCCACTTGACTTCACGAAAGTCGAGGAGTATACGCAAGATATTGAGGAAAAAGATAATATCGAAACGATATTAGAATATTATATTTAAATAACAGAAGTTGAGAAGCTGGTGACCTTTACCGCTTTTCATTACGTGTTAACAAGGATTCAAAATCTAGACTATAACCTTGGCCTTTATAATATCAGTCTTTGTAAGAAGTCCAACTAAAGTTGCATTTCCATTTATAACCGGCAATCCACTAATTCTATTTCTTATCATTATTCTTGCCGCTTCGCCAACACCAGTCTTCATATTTATCGTTATAGGTGAAGTCATTATGTCCTGAGCCAAAGTCATGCCCATGATACCTGAGGGTATAAAACTTTGTTTGGTTTTCGCAGTCCAATATTTTCCAAGCGAGTCTGTGCCATAGGCCAAGCTTATTGGTAAAAAATCTCTACTAGTTATAATACCCACTGGCTTTTTGTTTCTTTCAACTATCACTCTTGATATATAATAATTCACCATTAGCATAACCACCATATGCAGTGTTTCATCGGGTGCCACAGTATGCACTTTCTTGGACATAATATTAGATACCTTAGTGCTATTGCGTACTTGGTAAGCATACAATTCTACAATATCAGTCTTAGTAATAATACCTTTTATTCCCTTTTCATCATTCGTTACTATTAAAGAGCTAATGTGATTTCCTAACATAAGCTTGGCACATTCTTCTATACTGGATTCTTCACTTACCGTGACTAGCTTCTTACCTGTGAGTTCTTTAAGAGGTATTTCACTTAGCAATCTTGTCGGAGTTACTTTATACAAAAATCGTGCGATATCCTTCTCAGTAACTATACCAACCGTCTTGTCATTCTCAGAAACTATTATTCTACTAATATTGTATTTCAACATAGTATTTCTTGCATCCCATAGTGTTTGCTTAGAACTTAGCATAATAGGCTCCCTTCTGATGTCACCTGCCTTGAATATCTTTGAAGATTGTTTTTTGGAGCTTAACTTCCTCCTGAGATAGATAGTTCCCTTCGCTGTTGTCATGAATGATTTTAGTGGTATATGATAGCTTAGTAAATCTCTATTTACTAGTTCAGCCGTAAGCATTCTAACTCTAGGACGACTCAGATTGAACTTGTCCATGATATTTTTTTTGGTTGCACCTTCTTTTGCGAATTCTAAAACGTTATGAACTAATCTGCCGTAGCCAGAATTCCTTGTTAGTGCTATCAAGATTTATTACTCCATCATAGAAATTATGTAGCGTATATTTCTTCTCTTCAGATCACGCTATCTTGATAATTTTGGAATAATAATTAGATGCCATCACATGAATGGGAGTTTCATTTTCAATTAAAACACCTTTTGAACCTTTACGTAATCCATAAAGGTAGGCTGTGGTTGGGCGCTCAAGTTTTATTTTTATCGCGGCTTCCATAGGTACTGTGTACTGCATCCCTAGTGGCATATTATTTGACCGACTAGATCTTCTATCAAAAAAATACGGATTTATGTGGCAAATTCCGATCTTGTCATATCCAAATGCAAAATAGTTTTTTGCGTTTTTTGATGCAAGCCTTTGAGGGTAAGAAAAATATCCGCTGGCCCCTATTGATGTACTGATTATAACTCCATTGCCAATACAATAATCACTGAATTTTTTTCCCCTCTTTCCTTTACTTTCGACTGTTAGCGTATATCGCAAACATCCCCCAAAGTTGCCTCTCTCCAAATAGATATCGGTAAATACCAACCAATGTTTTTTCTTAAATGAAACATCGAGCAATCTTATTCGCTTAATATAGAATTGTCCTTTTTGAAGCCTCTTAATTGAACCCTTTAGATTTTCTAAAAATATCTCTGCGAGCCTCGCCTTACTTCCCAAAGGATTTGGATCGGATATCCCTACAAAAAGCATTGGAATCATTAATCTTCTTGCGTAATATCCAAATGTTCCATCGCCTCCAACAATGATTGCAATATCGGGTTCTTTCGATGACCATGTCAGGTCGAGATCATTTACTAATTCTTGAATATAGTTTATTCCGATTTTAGGTCTACTGGGATGAAGGAAAAGTTTGAATTTCATGATAATTGGTCAACTAGAAAATAGAGCAATAAGTTAGATATTTACTAGCTTTCATAAAATCCATATATATTCAACATCAAGTAAGATTAGCTTTAGAGCATCATCGGCTTGTAATCTTGATGGTATAAGAAAATTATTCACGATTGATATTGCCAGTAACTGTCATGCGATCTTGAGGCGTCGATTTACTGCCTCCAAGGAACTTTGCAAGAAGCTTTTATAGCCAAGCAAAAGTTGTTTTTGATGACGCTTGTCTATGTCATTTATGATATCTAACATCGTATTGGCTTCTTGCGAAAGCTTGTTAATCATGTCTTCTAATACCACCTTATCTTCAATGGGCATGGTAGTTGAATAAATTAATACTCGAAGTGACTTTGCAGAACCATTCCCTTCCAATTTACTGTTCCGAAGCGCCGAATTTGATTTTGACATGATCTATAATTCAAACCCGAAAGTACGCTAAGTACTTTTCTAGATCCTTAGTACTCATATTACATTTGTACCCTTTAATTGAAAACATGCCTAACCCTCTTTGAGACTAATCGGCAAAAAATCTTTACTAGTAGTCTTTACCACATCCCATGGAGTTAGTATACTATTTTCAAATAGCAAAAATGAGTTTTCGAGGCTCGTGAGCAGCCTAGCTCCTTCACTTATAGTCAAATCGGTTGAAATGATAGGAACTGGGTTTAGATTTAAAGCGCCAACAGAAAATTCGGCCAATTTTTTTCCTTGGCGGATAGCATTCCTAGCTACTGGTGAGAACAGGAATTCAAGAATTTTCCGATCGTTAATTACGACCGCGGTATTTTCTTTTTTTAATAACCACATTTCTCACATTTTCTACAAGCATCAAATCGATCACACTCTCTAGATCGGATTCTTCCGAAGAAACTACTGTAGTAGAAGCAATCACCTTGCAAGACTCACGTAATTTCGCATCTACGATAAGTGGTAGGTGTTCTTCCTAAAACAATATAAGGATCCCTCAAATCCAAAAGAAAAGCTCCTGTACTATACACCCTCTGTGTGCTGACACCATGATATAATACAAGCCATCCTTTCTTTGTCTTAATCGGAGCCGGAAAACGCCAATTTTTAGCTGTTCCCATTTTTCCAGAGGTTTAAGTAGTAAAGTATGTTTATTAGCCTTGGTAACAGAGTCTCCTTCTGCAAGCCAGATACTCGGTTTATCTGTGCCATATCGTGAACCTATCCACTTACCGGGCCTGTGTAACATCATGTATTTTTGAACGCCATTTGGGCCGTCACTTGTTGAAAATAAGGCAACATCTTTATTGTCAGTTCAGGGGGAGTTATAATACCCAGTTTTCTATAATGCATAAAGTCTTTTGTCACAGCTAGGGCAGTCGAAGCAGAAGGTCTGTTTCTTACATAATCAGAGAGAACAACATAAGTTACAAATACCCTATTTCCTAAGCACGTCAGGCGAGGGTCTTCGATTCCAAATTTCTCAAAATCTTGATCTGGAGAGATTGCAACATGCTTTCTCCTATGAAATATAGTTCCATCATTACTACTGGCATAGCCTATACGTGATACATAGTCTTCATATTCACCTATTGCTCTATACAGCATATGAACAGTCTTTCCATCATAGAGAACAGAGCAATTAAAAACAGCTTTTGATTCCCACCAGTTGGTTTTGTCAGGGATTAGTATCGGGTTGTTCTTTGCTCTTTCGAATTCAATCATGTAGTTTTAGAATAAAAGTTAGTCGATAGAGTTGAATATATGAGTGCTCCTTGAAATTTAGCTAAGATATTATCTAAACATATTTTCTTTCAGAAGTGGAGAACTTGGATTGTTAACAACCAAGTTGTAGAGAACTGTATGCTTTTTTGCAATGTTCTCCCAAAGAAGGTTCTTGCTAAATATTTTAATAGCATTTCTATATCGATTCAGTTCTTGTTCGAGCTTCAGGAGAGCTAATGAAAATTGAACAGGATCTCTATGCACTGAAATTCCCAATCCCATTCCTGAAAATTCCTCAAAAAATCCAATGTCGCTCGATATGAATGGGAGTCCATGAGCAATTCCATCAAACATCACACCTGAAGCAGAAGTTACTTTATAAGGAAGTATAAGCGCATCCGCTGCAAAGAAAAGCATCGAGAGTTGTTCGTCGTTAAGAAACCCTTTTTGAAGTTCAATTACGCCTGAGCTATCATACTTTACTGAATGTCTTTCCGTATTGTAATGGTTTTTCGAACCGTTAATTACTATCTTCCACCCTTCTGGAACCTTGATCTTATTAATGAGATTCCATCCTTTCGTAGCAGTCTTGAATCCTGAAGCAAGAGCTATTTTAGTGTCTTCCGGCAGAGAAAATATTTTTCGTGCTTCTTTTTTATTAGCTGGTTGTGATATACTTGGCTCTGCTCCATGGTATATTAAATGGGCTCCAGGTATAAGATTGGCCATATATTTGGAAAAAACGATTCCATATCTATTGGGGGCTATCTTTCGCTTAATCATTGTGGTAAATGACTGATGATTTATCAGATGTGTCCAATAATCATAACCCATGCCTAGGATGGTACCTACCCTTCCAAAGATTCTATTTTCCAATGGAACGATCAGTTTCATCCACTGTCCAAAAGTATAAGCTGAGTGAAAGGTACTAACTATGGGAACTCTACAATGATCATAAAATGACTCTATATTTGTTCTGGTTTTCCTAGGGTAGATGGGGTTCAAGTGCATACCATACAATCCTTGCTCGTATTGGACATGGACTATGTCTGGTTCAACCTCTTTCACCAGTCTTAGTAGAACTTTTGAATTATTGATATTATATGGTGATATTCCATTAAGATCACCCTTTCCCTGCTCATTGCAAATAACGAGGACTTCCAAATCTTGCTGTCTCAATGAGTTGACCAATTTTTTTGTATAGTGGCCCACTCCTCCTTGCATAGGGGGATATTCAGTTGAGATCATCATTATTCTCAATTTTATTCCATCATCCAAACTATCGAATAGCTAGCTGCGGTTTTTATTGCATGCTAAAGTTATATTTTCCTTACGCTCGTAACTGGAAATTATAAATTAGGAATCGTAGAAGTAAAGCATCGGCTCTTCAAAACAAAGCTTATTCAAATTTAGATATCTTGAACTAACGTTTCTGTTTTCATTTGCTGGGTAAATATTATCCAAAAGTAAAATAAGGTACGTACTGTATTTTCATGCGGCTAAATTGCTACTTTCCTTTGAGATACAAAGAATTTTGTGTCAGTATATGGCTCGGAGCATTGTGGAATAGAAACCCGAGCTTGAATGTAATTCGGTTGGTAAGATACCAATTGAGCCAACATCACAAAGATTCTCAGGAGTAAATCAGGTGTTTACAGATTCATGTAGTCCGATCCTATTGTATTTGATAGCCGCTTTTATTATTGTAAACTCTACCTGTTCTGCCATTTTAGCTAGTTTACCTACATCTTCTCGATAATCTTCAAATGATGTGTGTTCCTTATGACCAAGGAAAATTTCTTTAACTTGATAACCTGCCATTGCAGCTTCAATCAGAAACCACACATCAATTCCCCATCCATCTGGGGGCTCTTTATGCATCAAATTTTCCCATACTTCCCTTCGTGCGCAAACCTCGCCGCTCAAGGGTTGTTCAAAATGATACAAGTCTGGAAAGAAGATGTGCAACATGGGACGCGCAATAAGCTTTGTTACAGCTGCGTCGCGGGCATGTCTCAAATAGTATCCTCTAACCATATCGCAATTAGAACAGCCATCCACGAGGTCATCAATCCACTTTGAAGTGAGATTCTTTATATCAGCATCAAGAAACAATATGATATCAGCATTAGCCTTAAAAGATTCTCTCAATCCTGTTTTCATAGCATTTCCTTTCGCCGGGAACATTTTTGCCTCTTGCTGAATTACACTAGCACCCGCTTTCTGAGCTAATTCAGCAGTTCGGTCTGTCGAATAAGCATCAACTACAATTATTTTAGGTGTATAATGGCTTTTTTTGGCCGTACTAATTACATGTTGTATTGTGTCTTCCTCATTCTTAGCTGGAAATATGACTGCGACTTTTGGAACAGGGTTACTGGTATTCATCTCCTATTGGTTTACTCCAGCGTTTAATATTCTTGGATAAATATAATTCAATTTGATGATTATTTTGCTATCTTGAAATATGGTTATCACGATCAGCCTGGACATCATTAAGCTTTTAGCGTGAATTGAAATCCAATGATTTAATACGAATCTCATCTTATTCAGGTAGAACAATGTGACAAGCGGATCAAAACCAGAGCTTAAACGAACACTGGGCCTCGTACAGGTCATATTGTACGGTGTAGGATTGATTCTTGGCGCTGGGATTTATGTCATAATAGGCGATGTTTCAGCTATTGCAGGAAATGCATTATGGATTTCATTCATACTCGCAGCCTTCATTGCTTCGCTAACTGGTCTCAGCTATGCAGAGTTAGCATCGATGTTTCCCAAAAGTGCTGCTGAATACGTATACGTAAAATATGCCTTTGATAAAAATTTTGTTGCAATATTCGTAGGCTGTCTGACCATTTTTGTGGCAGTAATATCCGCTGCGACTGTTGCCATTGGTTTTTCTGGATATATGTCAGTTTTTTTCCCTCACTCGTCAGCAGTATTATATTCGGTGATACTCGTTATAGTACTATCCGTTGTCAATTTTTATGGTATTAGGGAATCAGTATGGACTAATTCGATTTTCACCTTTGTAGAAATATCAGGGCTTGCAATTATTATCCTCGCTGGACTGTTGCTGGGTACTGGCAGTAGCGTAAACTTTCTTAAAATTCCGCCAGAGGCTGGGTCTTCATTTGGATCTATACTTTTTGCGATTTTGACATCTACTGCTCTTATATTCTTCGCTTATTATGGATTTGAAAATATCGCCAATTTATCTGAAGAAACCAAAAACCCGACTAGAATTATTCCCAGAGGATTGCTCATTTCTATCCTAATAACTTCAATCTTATACGTTGTTGTCGCTGTCTCAAGTATATCAGTAATAGGTTGGAAAGAGCTATCTTCATCTGAAGCCCCTCTTGCAAAAGTGGCAGCAAAAGCCTTCGGTCAACAAGGAATCTTTTTGCTATCAGTAATTGCATTGTTTGCTACGACAAACACGGTACTTATGATGCTTGTATCAGGTTCCAGAATTATTTTTGGGATGGCAAGGGACGGTTCTCTCCCGAGTATTTTCAGCACAATTCACAAATCTAGACAAACTCCATGGACTGCATCGCTGGCGACAATGATACTTGCTATAGTGGCTATAGTCTTATCCTCTGGCAATATTACTATTGTTGCTAGTCTCTCAGTTTTTGGTATTTTCATTGTTTTCGCATTTGTCAACTTTTCAGTGATATGGCTTCGCTTTAAGCAGCCTTACCTAAAAAGACCATTCCGTTCACCTTTTAAAATTAAGGGATTTCCGGTTCTTGCTAGACTAGGATTGTTTTCCGTAGCAGTCATGCTATTTCAATTTGATATCAGTATCATTATTTCAGGTTTACTTCTAGTTGGGATTTTATTTGTTTTGAGCATTATCTTCAATTGGCTAGGGAAGAAACTATTACCTGTTTAGGACTAAAATTAGCGAGTGTATTCTAAAATTGTGCCATTAAAGGACTTTTGAATTACTTGTTAATATTTTAACCGTTACTATCACAATTAAATACAGGGACAAATGGTATTAATATAATTGTTCTCAAAAATACTAGTCCCAGTGGATGGCTCTATCACTTCATACAAAGCATTGAATGCGGCCTTCGAGCTAGCACAGAGGATCGGATCTGAGGTAAATGTATTACATGTCATGGAAAATGTACCAAAGCTCTATATTGAATCACAAAAATTACTGGAGCAATTGATGGCTGCCAGAACTGATGAAGGAAAGAAGATACTTGACAAGTGCATTTTGGAGGCTAAGAATAATGGAGTGACCATTAAAACAGAATTGCAAGAGGGCGATCCTGCCTCTGTTATTTTGGACCTTTCCAAAAGAGATAGATATGACACGATCGTGATAGGAACGCGCGGGCTTGGTCGCTTTAAGGGATTGTTATTGGGCAGCGTGTCAAGTAAGGTTGTACACCATTCTGCATGCTCAATATTGCTAGTACGTTAAGTTATCATTAACCAATGTTCAAATTGTCTTGAACTTGCCAAGAAAATAAATTTTCTATTTTAAGGTGAAATCACAACCAACTGACCCTTGATTTCTGGATGAGTTGATGAATAGAAAGAGTAGTTGCCAGGTTTCAGATTTTCAGGGATGTACTCTACAAATGCTTTTGGTTTAATAATATCGGTGTCAAAGGATTTTCCTGCCATTGGATCTTCGGGACCTGTTCCGCTAGTGACTGAATGCTCAGTAGTGGCGTTATTTGCTATCAGTATCTCACCACCTACACGTACTGTAGTAATATTCGGTTGGAATAGGGCGGTATCATTGTCATCATCGTTTATCATGATCACAGCTTCTATAGGACTTATGTCAGCATCACTATGAAAACCTTGAATTCCAGTACTATTGGGATTTTGAGCAAAGCTCGAAGATACGGTAAAAGTTAGGATTGCGCTTAAGATCATTACAGAAATACCGAAAATTTTTAGCATACTACTGGACGCTTTAGTTTCCAAATTTATTCCTTATGTATTTTGAATGTTGGCAGTTCCATTGAACACTGTAAGTTATTGATAACATGATGATTTTTAGAAAAAAAATCCTATTTATGCTCTATATATTGGACGCTATCGAATAACAGAGAACTTGTGCACTGCATTAATGTGCATTACTACTATTTATTATG
>JBIOZE010000149.1:0-13401 GCA_044870745.1 Nitrososphaeraceae archaeon
ACAAAACCCGATGGTTCTTGTAATTCTGCAAGACTCTCATTTAGAGCTGGTAAGCCCGGAGTAGTTAGATTATCAGTATTCGGGACTATCTGTGAAAAAGCAAGATCATTATAGTTTTGTAAAAAAAGTAATAAAGCTACTATACCTATCAAACTTAATGCGCTTTTTAACATTGATATATTTTCAGCCTCAAATAACCTAATATCCTGACTTCTCATAATTTATCAATTAATGCATGAGCAACCGATGTTCTTAAAGGTTAATACCTGATTTTCTTGATACAGCATTTTTGGAGTTTGCTGAGAATCTATTAAATAATTGGCATATCTCCCGATGCAATCCGTTTTATATTCAGGTTCAGTAGAAAGCAAAAAGCCGAATATCGTAGTAACACAAGTTTGATGTCTGAGCAAAGGAGTGTGGACAACTTCTTTTATAGCCTAACATCTGATATCCGAAAAATTGAGCCAAGAACGACTTTAAGAGAACAGCATGTTGAAAGTTGCTTGACAGTTGCAAGCGATTTCATGCAGAAGGAATTTAAGGTGAAGAGTTCATTCTGACATTTTATTCGCGTTTTAGAGCGCCAAAATTTTTTTATACTTAGCAGGTTAAATCGATGGTAACCTCTTGACTAGGAGAACCACTCAATTTAGGATCTGCATACAATGACCAAAAACTGTCTCCCGTTTGTCCAGCACCTAGATTACCTAATATAGTGGCTTCAGTAGTATGCAAAGGTAATTTATTTCCGAATTCCTTTCCAGGAGTAACAGCGACGCGGGTTATTTCTGGTCCGTACAATTTTACAGGATTAGCAGCGGTTCCTGCTATCCAATCACCAGCTTTAACCATAACTTGTGCAGGTGCGTTACCGGTATTTTTAATGGTGACTTTCTGCTCAGTGCTCACTTGGCCAACATTGAGTTGTCCGTAATTTATCGGAGCCCCAGATACTAGTTGGAGTCCGCACGTCCCTCCAGTTCCAGTTGCTGAGCCACAGGGTAAACCAGTCAAATCATTAACTCCATCATTATTAGCATCCTGACAAGTGCCCGTTGTCGAAGTAGGTGGGTTTATTGTTACTCCACTCTGAAGCTTTGCTGCGTAGACATCATTAAAGACCATCATATGCATCATAAATGAAAACGCAAGAATCAGTAATACTGCGAAACAGACTTCAATTTTCAATAAAATAAAAGTAGTAATCTAATATTTAACTTTTTTAGGCATAGTTCTACATAAGCAATGATCAGTCTTCGAACAATTATTATTACGTTAAAGGATTGACGATCTTGATACCAACAATGTCTTTCCCTCTGCTGTTTATTTTGTTATTTGGAGTCGTGGTAGCTATGGAAAAATCATCCCACGAAGTTGAAGCCTTTCAGCAGATCGCTGGACCTGTTATAATTAATGTTAATCCAGGCGAGACAAAGTCATTTTCGTGGGGATTACTAGCTGAAAATAATGAAAGCAGTATGTTGAAAATTTATTCAGATGGAAACGGATCAGAGTTTCTTTCCCTCCCACAAAACTTTAGGCTTGCCCCCGGTATGACCAATTATCTTGTCGGTAACGTGACTATTCCAATCAACCATCCAACTAACCAAACCTTAACTCCAATAATACATTCTGCTGTATCGGAAAATGATACATCAAATGCTGACGGAGCCAACGTAGTAAATATCGAGCTATCAAAGATCGTAACGATATCAATAGGTGCAAATAAGACCGAACAAATGGGCAATCAGAGCTCTACTGTCACTGAGACGTTAATTGGTTTCTTATCAAAAGGAACTATAAACTCGGTAATTACAACGCCCATCACAAAGTGGATAGCAAGTGGAAATTGGAGTATGAATGTAAATAATGGTAATGTTACATCCTTTGAAATTAATATGACCTGGAATAATATTGAGGGAACAGAAACTCATACCCACGAATTGGAAAATTTTACGCCGGGTAAGCCAGTTTTGCTAAATTCATCAGACAAGAACATTTCTATTGAAGGATCAGTGGATGTAGGGACTAATCAAAGAGTGGTCTGGAAGAATATACCTAGCACAATAAACATTAACGGAGGAAAGACAATCTCTATTTCTGTAGACGATAAAATGACAAACCAACATTTTGCTTCACAGCCAATACTAGGGGTGATTACTTCCTTCACTACTTGTTCGGACATTCCAGGTCCAAATATGGAAATCTTGGTACCATGTACTCAGCCTTCTATGTTACGTTAAATGAACCTCAGTCTCCATGATTCGCTCAAGTTTCCCATCACTGTTTTCGTTATTAATGACATAGTCGGAGGATTCAAGGGATGTTCAGCCGGACTTTTCAGCGATATCGTGGTGGTTTTTGTCAACGGTATCTGACAAACCCCAGCAAGCTATCCTTTAGATAGTTTCGATAAATTACAAGAAGGTTTAATAGATGATAATGACTGGTATTCCTGCATTTAGTAAAAATTCTAGATTGGATTCTCTTTCAAGTTGCAGTAACGAAAAATACAAATGAACAGTTATCCTCTGAGATTTTGTATAATATTTTTTAACTTATCATGGAATTGTTCTGTCACATGTGGGTTTGTCATCTGTGGGTCGGTCTTACTAGTTATTGTTCCTAAAGTATCTCCAAAACAATTCAATTTTTGAGTTGCTTGGTCTTCCTTGCAACTATACTGAGTTGACTTTCCGCCCGCAGTAATTGTGCAATTTATTACGTTTGTGGCATGACTAATACCGCAAGCAAAGGTTTCGTCATAGGGTGAATTAAGTTTGGCGAAAACAAAATTTTCGGGTATACTATACATCCCTATTGCGAGAACTGAGAAGATAACAATGAAGAGGGGAATCCGGGGCTGCATGTTAATGATTGAAACAGGAATTCTTCTATTTAAGATTTTTTTATTGCAAAAGTACTATCTTGTTCCTCTTTTTTAGAAATTATAGATTAAATAAAAAAGTAAAGATTCTATTATAAAGAAGGATCCATTAGACAGTGAATTAAGAGTTTTTGATTGTATATTTTATCAACTTTGCAGTAAACAAAATAAAAAAGTGAAGGACAGATTAGTTGCTATCTCTATCAGTAACGAACTCACAATTAGCAGGCACTTCACCATCTCCTGATTAGAAGTCAATCCGATCGTAATTGCCGGGACCGCGATTTACATAATCACGAGAAAAACCGGGATGAAAAAGTATTATGGGAGGGATGAAAATTATGATTTTTTTCTGGAGAAGACTTTGGATGACAATTTCAAAGCATGGGGAGATAACATTCTGAAGAGAATTGCCAGAAACGATGAATGGTTTCATAAGATTCAACTTTATAGAAAGCAAATTGAGGGACCGCAATTGAAACCTCGAAAGCAACTACAAACTCAGCGAGCATTATTAACCAGAACAGAATATGTATGGTTAAATAATAAAAATAGAATTGTCTCGTGGTT
Source organism: Nitrososphaeraceae archaeon (assembly GCA_044870745.1). GTDB lineage: Archaea > Thermoproteota > Nitrososphaeria > Nitrososphaerales > Nitrososphaeraceae > TA-21. The sequence continues at coordinate 3,461 of JBIOZE010000149.1, forward strand.
ATCAACGTAAAATTAAGAGTGATATTAAGAAAAAATTGAAAATACTTAATGAATTAGAATTGCCTTTGTTAATAGAATCTGGGTATATCCGTGCTATTGCTAATTGTAACGCTGTTACAACTAATTGTAACGCGAACTATTCTCTTAATACTTCAAAGACTGAAAATTGTGCTCAAAATATGGTGGGCCGGAAGGGATTTGAACCCTCGAACCCCGCCATGTCAAGTCCTGAGTCTTCCTTTTGGGAACGATACGAGATATACCTTGCCAACACCGTTAGCACCGGCACAGCGAGTGATAGGATATTGTACGCTAAAAAGTACTATCATATTCTAACATTTGAAAATGCGAGCGAATTGTTAACTTTGAATAATGAAAAGAGGAATCATGTGATGAAATCTCTCGCCAGCCTATCTAAGTTTCTTGGTTGTTATGACAAGTGGAAACAGATTAGAGAACGATATCAATTGAAATGGGCCAATGGCGATTCATTTACTTCTTTCAATAATATTATGGATAATAGTACCAATTATAGTAGTATGGTTACATGGCTAAAAAATGCTTATTCTAAATTACCAAGAGAATATGGAAATGTTCTGCTTTATTGCACTTTAACAGGATTAAGACCTACTGAAGCCACTGAATCAGTTCTATTAATCCATGATGAAATTGACAATTATATCAATAAGGAATCTATGACATTGGAACATTTTCGGTATCCAGAAATTTTCATTAGAAGGACGAAGAAAGCGTATATCAGTATAGTAACAGATACAATATTAGACGTAGCAAGAAATTCTGGGTCCTATAGTTATAATGCTATAAAAATGCTAATGATGAGAAATAATATTGATATGAATATGTCTTATTGCAGAAAGATATTTGCGACTTATCTAAGAATGAACCAAGTTGAAGTAGAAATTATAGATTTGTTACAAGGACGGATCCCAAAATCGGTATTTGCGAGACACTATTACAGACCTGATTTAACGCAATTAGATAAAATTAGATCATTATTGGACACTTTGTGCAAAAAGTTGGTTGAATAAAAGTACTCCCATATTCGTTTCAAATAAGTACGAATAGGTTTATTTGATTATTATCCGAAATAACAGATACTGCCGATCTTGTATAGATGTTTAACTATGTCACTTTCCGGAGTAATTCGTTTTAATAATTCCGTTGTCATGTTAACGGCTAGTTCTTGCAATTTTTGAAAATCTAGAATCCCTTTTGCTACTTCAAAAATGTCAGAGCCTGAATATGCCCTTTTATACCGCAAGGTGGCAAAATCTATATCATCGACCCTTTCTGGAGAATTCTGTTTTTCCTGATAGATGGCGATCAGTGTAGAATGATAAATGTATTTTCGAAGGCCTCCAGATTCCACCAGTGCGTCAAATAAGACCCTTCTTGCATTGGGCTTCTCTAACACATTTGATACTTCATCGAGAAATTTGGTAATACGATAGTACTTTTTTGGTCCAGACAATTCCTGATGTTCATGTCGTCCCCCAGTAGATGGTTTTAGATCATTTGGATCTGCACTTTCTAAAATTTTTGCTTGTTTCAAAAATCTAAGGATATCACTAATCGTCGAATTATGAGTATTTTTAACGCTGGCTGGTAAATTGCTTTTGAATTCATACGGTCGAAGATAAGTATCCTTTTCCATGTGCAGAGAATCCCTAATAATGGATAACGTTGATAACAGTTTGTCTGATGCCTTTGCGTGCGATAGGAGGGCTTCTTCTGAATTGTCAAACGTCGCAATAAGTTTTGAAGAACCTAGCAGGATCTTGTTAATTACCGAGTGATCTTCTTCTGATAATTTTTCCAATATTAGTTGTTTTCTCCAATTTCAGGCTAATATTCCTATTATAATTCCCAATAGTAAAGGTTATGCATTGAATAAAGTGAATAAGAGAACTACAATTTCTGTCTCTAAGGATGTTTATGATCAAATTTGTAAAAAGGGCAAGTTTGGTGAAACTTTTACCGACATTTTGTGGCGTGTCCTGAAGGAGTATGAGCAATAATAATGATAGAGCAAAAAAATCATATTTCAAGTTCAAAATTGCTAGGCAAAGAACTAATTCCTTCTAATACATGTGAAGAAAGCCTCAGGTCCATTGAAAATAGACTTAGCCAAATTGAGAATGCGTTAAAGATTAACAGAAACAAAAAAAATAATTTGATTGCACAAATTAGACAGCAAACTGAAATACTTGCCAATAACATTCCAGCAAATAATCTAATTGGAAGGGACTCTGCAATTACAGAATTCTTGATCTCAGTCCTGGCGGAAACGAATCAAGTTACTTCATTTAATTTTGAATTACAAATGGTTGATAACGACGGAGGATCAAAAAAATGCTAAGACTAGAGGGCAGACAAATTAGTTGTTATGAAGACTTAATCATGAATCTACCTGACAATATACTTTACCCTATATTAGCGAAGAGATTGAATATACGGCCATCACCGTCGAATGTTGCACAGTATCACTTGGAAAATGATGAGCGAAATTATTGGACTCTTGAATATCTTAGAGAAAAATTATTCGATGAAATGGCGTCTAAAAAAGTCATTATTACTTACAGAGGAAAAGATATTACCATTCACAAGTATTTTAACCAGGCTTCAAGAGTTTGCAGATGGATTCCAATTGCAAGACCATCCCCAGAATTCGTGATTAATATTTCAGACTTATCGATGAGGACTGTTCTAGAGTTAAAATGTTTACATAGAATTGATTACAATTATGTAACAAGGCGAGCCGTTTGCCAAATTTTCGAATATATTGATCCCCTAACTTATCGTGCGAGTTTAGCGAAAAACTTGAGGGTGAGACTGGATAGATGAACGGCGAAAAATATTCAGTTTCAGACGCTATCAAAATTGAAAAAGGAACCATTAGGGTTTCAGGTATGATCAATAGTGTTTCCGCGCCGTATAAAATAATCTCAAAATCAAAATGGACATGTGAAAATCCTAAGTGCAATCTTTACGGTGGTCAGTCTTACTACCCATATCTACTATTACCTCCGTCAAGCCTAGACAACACTACAGGAGCCAAAATTAGATGTTTCAAATGTAACAGCGACCTCTTTAAAGTAACACATGAATATAAAAATGCAAGAACGATCCAAATTGAAGATACGGATAAGACAGAGAATAATGATCGATTGGAGGTGTTACTCTATGATGAAGCATCGTCTAATGTAGTTGCAGGAGAAACAGTTGACATAACTGGAGATATTTCAATTCAGCGACGAATTGATGGAGGCAAAGGTAGAAAACTCATAACAACGTTACACAGTAACAATATTAAATATAAAAACAAGGAAGAGGTTATAGTTACAACAAAGGATATCGAAATATTTTATAGATGGAAAAAGATATGTGATATTTCATATAAAAACGAAGTTGAAGCAGCAAACCGAAAGGAAAAATGGTCTAAGAAAATAAAACCTTTGAACTTTGTTGAAAGAATAACAGGAATGTTTGCGCCAAATGTAATAGGTCACGATGACGCAAAACTTGCAATTTTGCTTTCGTTGGTAGGAGGACGTGATGATCATGGAAACGATAACGGTAGACGCGGCAGAATTAATACACTTTTGGTCGGAGACCCTGGCACTGCCAAAAGTCTTCTAGCCAGAGAGTCTACAAAGATTTTTCCAAGATCCAGATATGTCACAGCACAAAATGCAAGTGGTAAAAGCCTCATTGCTATTGTAGATAAAGAAAATGATAGTCCGACACTAAGACTTGGTGCCGCGGTCCTGGCAAAAGGATCAATTTGTGCAATCAATGAAATAACTGCGTTGGGATACGAAGACCAGAGTCATTTGCTCGATATAGCAGAAGAGGGTAGATGCACAGTAGATAAATATGGAACTCACTTTGATATAGATGCTCCAACGACAATAATCGCAACTGCAAATCCATTTAGATCTACATGGAGTAGCGCAACTTACATCGATAAAGACGAAATCCCCTCCCTGAAAACGTTACTCGACAGATTTGATCAAATTAATATATTTAGAGACACAAATGATGAAGGCATACTAAAGGAGTTTGCAAACATTAAGACAAAATTAAGAAATCGTCGAGGACATAACTACAACTTCCTAAAAAAATATATCACTTATGCAAAGTCCTTGAAACCAAAATATTCCGATGAAACAGAACTTAGATTAAATCAATTTTGGATAAAGTCAAAATTAGCGCAACTTGTTACTAATCGCGGATATGACTCGCTTTTCAGAATAGGTGAAGCGCAAGCAAAATTGAACCTTTGTAGTGCTGTGGATGATTCAATAGTCGAACAAGTGATGGAATCCCAACGGGTAATGTTATCACATTATGGAAGAATGGTAGAAATTGTGAAAAATCCCAAGGAAATTAGTTACATCGCATTTCAAAACATACTAAAAGAGTGTCGTAGTGCAATGTCCGTTAAGGACCTTTGCCGGATCGCTTGCGAGGAAAATGAACAAATCCGCGCATATATTGGCGAGGAATGGAGCCTTGACAAGAACATACGACTAAAATCCGTAATTGAAATGTTGAAGAACACGGATCGAATCAACATAGATAAACTTAGGCCTCTTGAATTCTCTTACCGGGGAAATGCTGAATCTGACCTATCTGATACATCTGATACATCTGATGCGAGTTCTAAAGCGGAACAAGTGCATTCGGTATGACAACCCCGAAAATATCAGATACATCCGATACATCAGATATCTCCTCTACAAATTTGAATAAAATGCATAGAATGAACAAAGCCAAATCGCGATACATAGTAAACGAAAGACGTAAAAAAGTGCAAATGATGCTTTCCCAGGGAATGAATGAAACAGAAATAGCATTGCAGTTAAACGTTAATCAGAGCACAGTAAGCAGAGACATAAGTTTTATCGAAAAGGAATGTCAGCGTGACATACAACATATCGCAAAAAAGGTATTTCCATTTGAATTTTCAAAATCATTATTGTCTCTAAATCAGATAACTAAGGCTTGTTGGACTATTTACAATGATACAACTTCTCGATGGACTAGTAAAGATAAGTTAAATGCATTGAAACTACTAAGGGATACAGAACGAACGAAAATTGAAGTGTTAATGCATGGTCCTATGGATCTTCTTGCCCAAAAACTGCAAGAAGAAGTGAAGGAAATTGTAGAGACTGAACAAAATAGCCAGAAGAATTTTTTTATGTTACCCGCAATTAAAAGTCAGAGCGACGATGACCTAAGATAATTCATCCCCCATTTTGTTTACAAAGGGCAATCTTGATAAAAGTGGGGCACTCGCTTTTACGCGGACTGAATTTTCCTGGAAAAAATCTAATAAATGGCAGTTAGTTCTGATTGTATTTTTAATATTTTAGTGGTGAGAGCATAAAAATAGTTTGATACTAGATCTTAATCCCATTCAAGGTGATATTTTGCTTCTGCTATATCATTTACGTCAATCGAATCTCCGAAACCTATAGAGAGAGTATATGGCGCTGTTCGACCTGGACGTATATCTGAAGGATCAGTATAGGTGAAATCTGTACCTATAACTATACCGTTATCATCATAGAAAGTTGCTATTATTTTTACAAAAGTAACTTCCTCATCGCTGGTGTTCTTTATTTCACCCACGATATCATAAATAGTATCCTTAAATATTTTGTCTTTTTTAGTTGAGTGACTTACTACAAATACTGGATCATCCTCTTCAGATTCGAATGTTTCCGTAAAATAAGATTTACCGTGTCTGGTGGGAGAATTAGGGTCCGTAGTAAATGCCTTCTGTGTTCCTCCTTGCTCATCTTCATTATCCTTGGCATCAATTGATTGTACTGGCTGAGTTCCTTTTCCAGGTGCGAATACTTGTATATTGTTATTATCTTTGTCTACAACATATATTCTATTTAGCAAGTCTACCGCGATATCACGGGGCTTACCAAATTGGCCTGCTAAAGTTCCAAGGGATTCTAACTGTGTTAAGTAATTACCTTCAGAATCAAATATTTGAATTCGTTTATTTTGTCTATCAGATACGTATACAATTCCACCGTCTGAATCAGTTGTTATACCATCAGGGCGATCTAATTGACCGGTACTATCACCCAATGTTCCCCATTTTCCGAGAAAATTACCCTCTTCATCAAATATCTGAATTCTGTTGTTCACAGTATCGGAAACATAAATTGTCCCATCTTGACTTATTGTCATTCCTGCAGGACTGTTAAATTCCCCATCACCTTGTCCCAACGTTCCCCACTCCATTATGAAATTTCCTTTACTATCGAATTTCAGTATACGATTGTTATCTATATCAGTAACATAAATGTAAGTGCCAGACTTATCTACTGCAATATCTCCGGGATGATCGAATTGCCCTTCACCTGTTCCAGTTGTTCCCCACTTTGTGAGAAAATTTCCTTCTGTATCAAATTTCTGGATCCTATTGTTATTAATATCGGTAACGTATACAAATCCACCTGTAGAGTCTACGGCTACGTCACCCGGCTCATTGAATTGTCCATCAGTAATTCCAAGTGATCCCCATTCTGTTATAAATTCACCGTCTAATCCAATTTTTTGAATTCGGTTATTTTCAAGATCAGCGATGTACAATGTCTTTTCTTTGTTATCGATGTCAATTGAGGAAGGATGCATAAATTCACCTTCTCCTGAACCCATAGTGCCAAATTTATCAACCAGTTCAAATGCAAGAGAATTTGCCTTTTTTTTCTCTTTAGAGTCAAAGGGATCGGTTACAGCATATGTATCAATAATCGACAAAGAAAGTAAAATTAAGGTCGTTGCTAGAATAAAAGAGCCAACGGAAACTATAATTTGGTCGAATCTAGATGCCAAATGGAATTTTAATTTGATATGCTAAATATTTAACCTTTTTCTGTATCTTTTTACTATCGATATGTTCTAATACTTATTTCTAGGAACCTGAAACAAAGTTTGGACCTAAAAATACTCATTGTTGGTATTCTTCTTGTCATATTTACCAGTTTCAATACAGGATTCATCTTAGCCGAACCTGTATCTCTAGATACTGATTTAAGAGTTGAACACATTTTCAGTGGTGCATTCAAGCCTTCAAATATGGCGTTCATAGGTCCCGACGACATTCTTGCTTTGGATAGAAACGAAGGAAAAGTTTACAGGATTACAAATGGTGTTATGAACTCATCACTAGTACTGGATGTTAATATTGGAACCGTAGGATATAGGGGAATGCTTGGTATTGATATCCTCAAAAATCGCGATGGACCCGATTTTGTTTACTTATACTATACCGAATCAGCCGAAAAAGATGGGAGTGATGAAAATGAAAGTGGTGCTAAAGAACCTTTAGGCAATCGTCTTTATAGGTACGAACTTGAGAGTGGAAAACTAGTAAATCCAAAACTGCTCTTAGATCTACCTGTAAATCCAGGCCCTCGACATACAGGTGGAGAAGTTGCTATAGGACCCGACAATAACGTCTATGTTACTATAGGAGACCTGGACGGTACCTTTAAGAAACAACACGAAACCGTGGCTCAAAATTACCGCAATGTAACAACCAATGATGGAAGGAGTGGAATACTTAGAGTGTCACCAGAAGGCGAACCTGTAGGGACCGGTATATTAGGAAACGAGTATCCTTCAAATTTTTATTTTGCGTACGGAATACGTAATAGTTTTGGATTGGATTGGGATCCGTTGACTGGGCAACTCTGGGATACAGAGAATGGACCTCATTATGGGGATGAAATAAACGTAGTAGAGCCAGGATTTAACAGTGGTTGGGTCAAAGTACAAGGTTTATGGACTCCCAATTTTGACGAAATGGGAGCACGATTCATTGATCCGAATGAATTAGTTTCGCTAGATGGTAAGGGCAAATACAGTGAACCAGAATTTATCTGGATTCCACCTGTAGCGCCAACTGCAATACAATTCCTTGCCTCGGATAAGTATGGTCCTGCATATAAGAGCGATTTATTTGTCAGTGATGCAAATACTGGAACTATCTACCATTTTGACTTGAATCCTGATAGAACTGGATTGCAACTAAGTGAATCACTACAAGACAAAATTGCAAATAATTTGAATGAATTAAAGAGCATAAGTTCTGTCGCAGGTTTTGGGAGGATTACTGATATGGAAATTGCACCAGATGGATATCTATATATTCTCTCTTCTGATGATGACGAAACAAGAATTGACAGATTAATGCCAAACTGAATCTCACTAAACACCAAATGAAGATATGCGACAAATAAGATAGTCTCCTTTAATAGTTGTGAATTTATAATATCTGGGATGTGTGATGAGGACTACGCCTAACTTTTGTAGTAATTGCGGTGAAAAATTAGATACGGGTGTAAATACTAAAGAATGTCCTAAATGTCATTCAGCCCTTCATGAACATGATAAGCACATTCAATCATCGCCACCAGTCGTTGAACAATTACCATATAAAAGCCCTGGAACAACTGCATTAATAGCATTTCTTGGAGGGTTATTTGCTTTACCAGGAATAGGTCATATGTACGTTGGGAAAGTTAGAAGGGGAATTATGATACTTATAGGCGGATTGATTCTATATGTACTTGCGATAGTTCCCGTAATGATGGCCGTTTCTTTTCAAGGAATTTTATCATCACAGGACATGTCTTCCTCTGATATAACAACAGATTTTTCCTCTGTGTGGCTTCTAATTGTCACGTTTATGCTCATCTTTGGCATTGGTTACATTGTGCTATTTGTGTGGCAGATATTTGATGCCAGAAAATTTGCAAAAAAGTTTAATGAGTCAGTCAAGGCAACAGGAAAAGAGCCCTGGTAGAGAAGTTTGAGGTCGCCGATTTGAAAGACAAATTGGAAATTTTTGTGAGTGGAAAAGAAGGTGAACTTGATAATGAACGCGCTTCTACTGTTGAGTTAATCAAAGATCTAGGTTTTAGTAATAAAGGTACCGAAGTAAGACCCTCTTATGAAGGTACGATGGAAGAAAAGTACAATGAAGAGGTCCGGCATTCCGACATTTACGTAGGAATATTCGGAACAACTTACAGTGAACCTACCATAAACGAATATAGGACCGCCCAAGAATCTGGTATCCCTGTACTAGTTTTTATAAAAAATACGCGTCACGAAACTAAATTGGAAGAGTTCCTCAACGAAATCAAAAATCCTCGCACCGGAATAGTGGCTTCGTATTATAACAATGTTACTGACTTGCGGTTCAGGGTAAGAGATTCAATAAGTAACTGCGTTTCCAGAAACTTCCAGAAAAAAAGAGAGAATACAACCTACGAGCAAATTGCTTCCGAATTTGGGCGAAATTTTAACGAAAAGAAAGGTTATACGAAAGTTCCTCTTGCAACTGGCGAAATATTAGAATTCGGGATACCCTTATCAGTATCGGCAGGCACAGAAAGCAAAGTATTTGCCAAGGTAAAAGGTAACGGTAAATACATGTTTTTAACCTTAGCAATTATCGACCCAGAGAAAAATCAGACTTGGTTTGCAGACAATAATACTGTTAACTTGATAAAGAATGAGGGACAGATGGAACTACAAAATAGAGAATATTCGAATTCTTGGAAATTTGTAATTTTCGGAAGTTCAAAACCTGGCACTTACATAGCCTTTTTGGGCCTCTATGAAGATACAAAGGATTTGCCAACTCTCAATAGACGACTAGTTGACTACAATATGAAGCAATTAGAAGTGTCTTAATTATTTAAATTTCAAACATTTATCCCATATAACAACTCATTACCCAATTTAGCCTAGCATAAAGAAGAGGATTATTATTCGGAAGTTTCACAGCCTTCACCGTCTTTGTCACGGTCAAAACCGTGAGGGTCTGGTGGGAAAACTGTAAAATCTTTTCCATCTAGGTCATCGCAATTCAAGTTTGG
>JBIOZE010000150.1:0-18828 GCA_044870745.1 Nitrososphaeraceae archaeon
TACACCACCCATCGAGTAATGTGCAGTAGGTGCCACTTCCATTTTCTCCTTCGATATATCGATTTTGGCAATCTCCTTAAACTGGTTGTACATGGAGGGAAGCCTTTCCAAAATTGTCTTCTTTGGCACGTGAGTAATATCTAGCCAAACTCCACCGTGCGTCGTTCCTCTTCCGGAGATTATTTCATTATAATTCGCACGAGCTACGATGTCACGTGGTCCTAGCTCCATCCTCTGTGGATAGTAATTTTTCATGAATCTTTCTCCTTTAGAATTAAGTAGGATTCCGCCCTCGCCACGTATTGCTTCGGTGGCCAGAGTACCCAATGCTTTTTTTGGCCAAACCATTCCAGTAGGATGAAATTGAACCATCTCCATATCCACCAAATCAGCTCCAGCCTCATATGCGAGAGCTGTGCCTTCACCATAGTTTTCAAATATTCTAGAACTACTAGGCGTATAGACCCGAGAATATCCGCCAGCAGCAAGAATTATGGATTTGCTCTCGAACAATACAATGTTTCTTTTTTTAGTATCTATACCAACTGCGCCTATAACATTTCCATCTTCTTCCTTTTTACCCCTTCCTTCCTTCCTTAAATCACCGTCATTCAACAATTTTGAAATATATATACCATCGATAATCTTGATTTTCCTCTGATGGACCTGGTCCATTAATACTCGAATTATTTCCTTTCCCGTCCAGTCGCCGTAGAAGCAGGTCCTTCTGTATGTATGAGCCCCAAAAAATCGCTGTGTTAATCTCCCATCTGGTTCTCTATGAAACCGGGCACCCCATTTTACTAGCTCTTCTATAACACTTGGTGCGTTCTTACATAGGACTTTTACTTTTTCATAATCAGCCAGAAAGCCTCCTTCACGTAGAGTGTCAACAGCATGTATTAACCAGTTATCCTGAGGATCCATTGTCCCAAGAGCCGCGTTGATACCGCCTCTAGCAAGTACCGTGTGAGGATCTCCTTTCCTATTCTTGCTAATAATAATAACATGTGCACCAGCATCGTAAGCTTCAATTGCAGCTCGAAGACCGGCAGAGCCAGCTCCTATAACAAGGACATCGCAAGGGTAGTGAATAGACGGTGGTGGTGGCATCTTTATTCTATTTCTAGACTTTGAATTAAAGGTTTTCAAAATAAGATGTGACCACATTTGTTCCCTTGGAAATTTCTACATTTTATGATGATATGATCACATATAGTAGAGGCGTGACCAATATTTGAAAACGTAGTCAATTTATTTTAAGACTTGGTATATCTATATCATGCAAAATGCGTATAATAATATGATTGCTGACTCGCAAAGATCAGCTAAGAGAATAAAAGTAAATGATGTTGGAGGTACAGAACCTGATACCAATTAATGAGGATCTAATAAGTAGCGCAGTAGAGAAAGTAAGCAAAAGTGTAGTAAATATCGCAAGTGTCAGGATGATGCATGACCAGCTGTTTCGAATATTTCCAATTCAAGGTGTGGGTTCTGGAGTAGTAATCGATAATGATGGTCATGTGCTTACTAATAATCACGTAATAGAAAATGCACAACAACTGAAGATTACAACTACAGATGGAAGGACGGAAAATGGAAAAGTCATAGGAACAGATGAGCTTACTGACTTGGCTGTCGTAAAAGCAGGTTCGATAGAGAAATTTGAACACGCCCAGCTGGGTGATTCGGATAACTTGAGGATCGGCCAGATAGTCCTTGCAATTGGCAATCCGTTTGGGTTGTCTGGTGGACCAACTGTGACTTCTGGGATTGTGAGTTCGCTGAAAAGAAGTATACAGTTTGATACAGGCATGCTTGAAGTAATTCAAACTGATGCCGCAATAAATCCGGGAAATTCAGGCGGACCTTTGATAAATACGAATGGTGAAGTGGTAGCGATTAATACTGCCAAGATGCCGTATGGACAAGGAATCGGATTTGCTATCCCTATCAACATATCCAAGTCTATACTTGAAGACCTTATCCAAAATGGTAAAGTTACGAGACCTTGGATGGGCGTTGCTACTGTTAAATTAGATCGGCAGATCGCACGGTACTATAGATTGCCGATAACGGAGGGAGCGCTGGTGGTAAGTGTCGAAAGAGATAGTCCAGCTGAATACGCAGGCATCAGAAGAGGCGACATAATTGAAGAAGTAGAAAGTACCAAAATATCAGATCCATCCGAACTTTTATCTCAAATAGTGAGAAAAAAGACAAATGACCAGCTTAAGATTACAATTAACAGATACGGGCGACAGTTTGAAATATTCATTCAAATCCAAGCTCGTCCCTAGAGTCGACTGGGTCGTATAGGTCGTGATGGGTAGATTTGATGAAGTCGCAAAAGCAGTACTATTTCTAGGTTCTGATGATAGCAGCTTTATTACGGGTATTGAATTGTTCGTTGACTGAGGTATGGCTCAAATCTAATAATGCCATCAAAGTCCATTCTTGTGAATGAATTTAGCAGAAAATAGTATCTTGTCAATGTGGGGGATGTGGGGATGGCATCTAATAAATTCCAGTACACAATTGATCTGTTTAACAGGACTTCTTTTGTGTTAGCAGTCCGGATTAACAAGCTATTCTCCTAGGCATACCCAAAATTTAATTCAGTTACCATAATAAATTACCACAATAAGTAAAATAGAATATATGACTAGAGTGGATGTAGGAGAGTACTTCAAAACTATCTTCCAACTGAACCGGTGAAAAGATCCAACTACGAGCATCAACTCAACATATTCATTTTGTCAAGCTGACGGTTTTTCAATGAGTGTTTTCAGTCTTGCCAAGTCAGTTTTTATTTGCTGCTCGTCTTTCTCAAAATCTCCATCAGACATTCCCGTCCTCTGATAAAGAGTGAAGACTAGTTCACTCCCATCTCCGTTTGATATTACGCGCATTGGGTTATGGAAAGTCTCCCCAGATGGCAAAGTGACATCATGATCGAGGATTCCAAATCCGTTTTTGTCTGCAAACCTGATCTTGACAGTTCCCATAGGAGATTCGGCGACCCATTCTCCGTTGACATTTTTTATTGAGCCACTCAGACCACCTGCCCATAAAGGGAGATTTTGGGGGTTGGACACGAAGTCGTATACTTTGTCAGCTGAACGACTGATAGAGATGTTGACGTGTCTAGATTTGAAAGTCATCTGTGAACCCATCCATTATTGTTCATGTCATGAGAAATGACATTATCTGGATATAAACGTGAATCTTCAAATGGAGGAGTAGCTAGAATAGTTTGACAAAACAATAATGTTGGTATGATGATGATGATGCTATAAATGCCATATCGCTATTGTTTATTACATTGGGGCACAGCCCAAAAACTAAAAATTAGGTCTACAAGCAAGAATACTTTGCTCCTTCTTAAGCAAATTTTATAAATTATGACTAATTAGGGAAATCTACCAACATATCAGCTGAGACAAATGGGATTAATTCGAAATGTGAGCATCACCGCGTTCTATATAAGGCACAAACATTTAATCTCCTTTAATAAGAACCTGCTCATAGCTGGGATATGTTCACTGCTATTAACTCCAATTATCACACAATACTACTACTATAACAGGTCCAGTAACAGTTTTGAGGTTTCCCTTGTAACCTTAATATTCGAGTATCTAGTTGAAACGCCGATTTTTGCCCTTCTCTTTTTTCTGGACAACAGAAAGTCGTATGTCAATCCTTCGACACATAGGAGAGACACTTACGCAATAAAGACCGATATCAAAAAACTGCTCGCAATCTTTTCTTTGTCTGACGCGATTTACGCAGTTGCAGCATTCTCTATAGAATTCAATCTTCTGGAATATTCCAATGTTCAACCCTTTGAAGCAGCATTATATAGTTCCATTATAGCTTGGGCGATTTTCTTTGTAACAATTAATCTTAGTGCCAAGTCTGTTCGGTTGTTCGATAGAAAGCGATTGAGAAAGTCAATGGTCATCTTACTGGAATTACGGTACGTGATTTTGATTTTGATAGGCTTTATAATACTTGTCAACTCGTTCATCTTTCTATCACCAGTAGATACTAGATTTGTCTATACTAACTTGACAATCAATGCTACGGCTGCCACAGCACTGTGCGCTGCGCTTGTAGTATTAGTTAGACAAACTAGAGTAAATTCTCCATATAAGAAAGCGTTTGCGCTACTGACTGCTGGACTAGCAATTTGGTTTACTGCCGAAATAATCTGGTCATATTATCAGCTGGGTGTTGGGATTGAAACACCATTTCCATCACTAGCAGACTTTTTTTGGCTCATCGGCTATGTTCCTTTAATCTATCACCTTTACAATGTTTACAACACAAGTACGAATAAAGCTGTAGAGAGGGATACGGTTTTAATAATTTCAGCCATTGTTTCCACTATTGTATGCTATCTTCTTTATATCACATTTAATATTACAGGTCAGCAGCAGACCGTTCTGGAGCTGGGTATCAACTTGGCTTATCCTGTGCTTGATACAATATTACTGGTACCAGCAGTAGTAATATTATGGAGCCTGAGGAAAGGAGATCCAGCCTACACACATTGGATAATGATTTGTTTATTTATAGTATTTATAGCGATAGCAGACGTTGGTTTTAATTATGCTTTGGCAATTAACCAAGATTCTGCCAGCGAACAGGAGTGGATATGGGATATGTTCTACAATGCAGGGTATCTCTCGATTGCGGCAGCTCTGTTTTGGTACAGCAGATACTTGGTATTGACAAAAGAACCTGCTTTACTCAGCTAGCATCTAGTCTGGAAACCATTCGACTAGTATCGTTCTTGATTGCATCGAGCATCACTCAACAGTTCGATTGTTTGCCCATTACGAGCGCAGCTAGTTGTATTATTATTATTATTTTTTATGTTTCTTCAGAATTTCTCTTATTCTTTCACGCTCTTCATCGGATGGCTTCACCACAGTTGTGTTCATTATAAAATATCTTCCATTGTGATACGCTAAGGGTGGTTTTTCAGGATTATTGGAAGCTTCAATGACTTCGCCTATGAACGTAGTATGATCGCCAAGTACAATTTCTTTTTGTAGTTTGCATTCAAAGTTTGCAGCTGCTTCCTTTATCAGGAGGGTTGCAATACTCTTTGCTCTATAAAATTCAAAGCCAAGCTCTTTTAACGCTCCAATCTTGTCATATTCTTTACCAGAGTAACCACCTGCTATGCTTGACATTATTGACTGATCCATGCTACATAGATTCACACCGAACTCATTGGTTTGTTTTATATTCTCGTGAGTTGCCTTGTCTGGATGGATGCAGACTGCAATCAGGCCAGGTCGATACGATACGTGGTGGGTCCATTCGCATGCCATTACATCTGTTCCAAAAGGACCATCGCTGGTAATCAATCCCACATTAGTTATGAACTTGCTTGATTTCTCATCGCCCCAGGGTAAATCCATAATCTTCATTTTCGAATATCGTTATTGTATTAATATATATGACGCATAGAGCCCTAAATATTTAAATACGAAGGATTAGTATACTAATTATTAGGCTATTAAAGATGGAACCTTACGATTATCAGAACAGTATGGGCTTTATAGTCAACAGTACGGCAAAAATGTTTGTCAAGGCCTTAGACTCTGAGTTACGCAAGAGCATAGGGGTGACCTTCAGCCAATGGAAAATCCTCGTAATGCTGTCCATCAAAGATGGCACGACGCAAAAGGAAATCGCTAACGGGCTGGGATTGGAGGGAGCTACTCTTATACCGATTCTTGATAAAATGGAAAAGGATGGCTTGGTCGTTAGGAAAGTGGACCTTGCAGATAGGCGGAATAATAGAATTTATCGCACAGAAAAGGCAGAAAACTTGTGGCCAGCAATGGTCGAGTGTGCCTTAAAAATGAGGGAAATATCTGTCAAAGATATTCCATCAACTCATGTTACCATTACCCGAGACTCGCTACAAAAAATCTATAGGAATTTAGAAACTCATGTTAATGTCAATGTTAATGTCACCGACGAATCTTCTACACCGGCCGCTGCTGCTGCGTCAATTATTCCTCCGAATAAAATAACGAGTACGAATGCCACGAATCAGGAGAATTAACATTATGAATCTCACACGCAACAACAACAATAATGACGGGAAAACAGATAGCAAGGGTCGCACTATTTCTGCCCGCGACAATTTGGCTCCCCCCTCTTCTACAAAAATATCAGCTGAGGCGTGGAAGATTACCGCAATTTTAAGTTGTGTTGCTACAATGGTAATGTATGCCGAAACAATGCTGATACCGGCCATTCCTGATTTAATCAAGGACTTTGGAGTATCCTATAGCATGTCATCTTGGATACTTGCTGCGTATTTACTTACAGGTGCGGTTATGACTCCAATCATAGGCAAACTGTCAGATTACTACGGCCGCAAGAAAGTATTGCTTATTGTAATGGTCATCTATATGGTGGGCGTTTCCGCTGCAGGATTTGCGACGGATATAGTTTTCATGCTGGTTGCTAGAGCAATACAAGGCATAGGTTTATCGATGTTCCCAATTGCATTTGGTATAGTACGAGACCAATTTCCAAGAGATAAGATATCCATAGGTCAAGGGATAATTACTTCAATGTTTGCATCAGGGGCAGTTATAGGTCTTTTAGTAGGAGGGTTCATTATTCAAAACTATGGCTGGCAAACTACGTTCTTTACGATAATACCTATTGCCATTTCCCTGCTATTCATTATTCGACGCTATATAACTGTGGATGAGCAAAGGTTCAGTTACCAACGACAGGTAGGAGAAGAAAAACATTCTAAAAAGCAAAATATACCTCATATTGATATCAAGGGGGCGTTAACCTTAGCTGCGGCAGTCACATCATTTCTCCTAGTTTTGACATATATGGAAACAAATACTGGCACTGAAAGCTTAACATACGCTCTAGTAGCTGTAGCAACAATTTCGTTCACCTTATTCATAATTATAGAAAGACGAGTATCGCACCCATTAATAGATCTCAAGATAGTAATGAATAAGGCAATTTTACCTGCAAGTTTGATCATCATGATTATTGGGTTATTAATGTTCATGGTATTCCAAACTATCCCGATTTTGGTGAGAAACCCGCAACCTCTTGGTTTTGGGGAGGACGCCATAGCAACGGGAAACGTGCAGCTACCTTTTGCATTGGTGTTGTTGGTTTTTGGGGCTTCTTCGGGCTTTATAATATCAAAATTAGGTACGCTCAAACCAATAGTTGCTGGCTCTGTAATCACAGCGGCAAGTTTCTTTAGTTTACTGATATTTCATTCAAGTGAACTGGGGATATCTGCAAGTCTAGCGTTGCTATCAGTAGGACTATCTTTGACAAGTGTGGGGGCGATGAACGTAATTATACTTACTACACCAAAACAGGCTATCGGAGCTACGTTGGGTACAACGTTACTTATGAGAGTTGTAGGAAGCTCAATTGGTCCTGCGCTCGCTGGTATGTTCATGCAAGCAAATCAATCCGTATTGGGTATTAGTGGAATAGCCCAATCATTTCCATCATTGGCATCATACAACATGATATTTCTTACCGCCGGAGTGTTGGCTTGTGTTTCAATAGTGTTAGCAATATTGCTTAGGCACAGAGTCATGAAAATGTCAATACCAAACCTTATCTAAGATCACTTTTAGATAAAATAGGCGTACACTTCACCTGATCCAATTAAAGATCTAGCGGCATAGACGGTTGATATTAATAGATACTTTAACAAACAAATTTTGTGGTTTTTTCCACTACAGAATTACTTTTGGTCCTGATCTTTCGTCCCTTACGTAGCTATCTATTATTGTGGCTTAATCAGGTCTGTATCCTGTTGGGGTTGGGAATTTTGTTCAAAAGGCAACCAAACAAGTGAAATCAACTTTATTGAAATATTTGTCCTTTTAGGTTTTATAGTAACTGTATCAAGATTAGTTTGGGACCCTTCAGTCTTCGCGAACTTTGATACTTCGTTTTTGAATTCCGAATCCAATTCTAATAGCTGCTGAGTTAAATTCTCTACAGTATCCTTCGCACTATCGACATCTTTATCTTCCTTCATAGATCTACCTATTCCTTTAATTGCTGTTCCAGCACGTCCATAAGAAGACAAGCCAGCAGCTTTCCTACCCATAAAGGCCCCCAACAATGTAGCACCAATTGAAACGGCTGTATGCATTTTGAGTTGATTTGCCTGTGCTGCCTGGATTTCGACCCTTTGTTGGGCTTTTCTAATCCTTTCTTGCAACGCTGCAAGTTTTGGAGCATACTTTTGCCTGAGATTTTCTGCCGTTTCATCGCGACTTTCCCTGCCCTTTTGGCTCGTTCTCACACGGAAATCAGCTTCTGATTCACCAGGCGCAGAAAGTAGCCCCGTAAGTGGATCTCTTAAAAGGTCGACCTTGCTGTTCTGAGATAACCAAAGAACAAAATCCTTGCGCCAAGTTTCATAGCTACTCGATTTGGCTGCAGCTGAAGGTAACGGGGCAAATTCCACGGTAAGGGCATGGTTTGGTTCTTTTTGGAGTTCTGATAGCTTTATCTCGCTTTTCTTTGATTGTTGCCATTCCAATGGAACAGGACCATCTACAACAGGTGTAATAAAAATTTCCTCTCTATTAAGATCCACCTTAGATGGCTTGTCAATAAAGTTTATACTTGCAGCCCCCAGTACATATGGGCGATAAACTAAGGTTGTATTCTTGTCACTAGTAACATCGGGACTGGGTTGAACGAAAAATTGTGTGATATCGGGAGATAGGGTCGGAGGTTGATCGGTGAAATTAGTAATAGAAGCAACATGTGTATCAGGTGAAGGCTGAACATGGTCTTTGTTTTTTGCAGATCGTGAGGTCATTTGAGAATTAGTCGTTTTCGATTGTGATAAATTAAGGTTGTCTCTAACCGGTTCCATTAAGATCTTAATTTGATCTCTAGTTAGAGGTCCTCGAAGATATGAGAGCGCCCATCTTGACTGTAAAACTTCTAAACCATCCTCATGTATATTCGACATAAGGAACGTTCTATTCTGAAGACTAGAGATAATCTTGTCTATATTTTGCCTGTCAAAGGATTTTCCAGTTGATTGTGATGCACCTTCCAATCCATCTAGAACCCTAGCTTTGTCCTGTTCAGTCTGTAGCCGTCCAATAAACCATGTCCCGGTATTTGAAAGTCCTTTGTAGTCTAAATCAACAGGATTTTGGGTAGCCAATAATATGCCAAGACCAAAGGCTCTTGCTTGTTTCAGCAATGTCAGAAGAGGGCTTTTTGAAGGTGGATTTGCAACGGGGGGAAAGTAGCCAAAGATTTCATCCATATACAAAATCGCACGAAGACTTGTAGTTCCACTCTGAGCCCTTACCCATGAGAGTACTTGGTTGAGTAGGATGGAAACAAAAAACATTCTTTCACTGTCATTTAGGTGAGCAATGGAGAAGATAGATGCTTTGGGCTTTCCGTCTTGAGCGTAAAGTATGTTTTGTAGGTCTAAAGATTCGCCTTCCATCCAAGTTGAAAAAGAGCCAGATGCTAAAAGATTATTAAGTGACATGACAAGAGAAAATCTTTCTTTAGAAGGAAAGAAAGACTCTAGATCCAGAACCCCTATTTTGGTCATTGGAGGAGTCTGGATGTACTGAATTAAGGCGGGAAGATCAAGATTTTGTCCCTGCTTCCAGCAATAATCCATGATAGTGGAAAGTAAGATATGCTCACGACTTTCAATGGGATTTGCCTCAATCCCGATAAGAGTCAACAGTCCAGTAACAGTCCCTGATATCTTTTCCTTCAGGATTTCGTTATCATTTAGGATTTCTTTTGAAGGAACTGCGAAGGATTTGATAATGGATACGGGTATGCCGGAATTACTTCCTGGAGTATAGATAACGAATTGTGCTGAATCTTTAAGTTTCTTGATACGAGAACCATCTTGGTTCCATTGGTTCAGCCCATCTTTCCATAACTTTGCTTGTTGTTCAGCATATTCTTTCACCGACAGTCCATTCTTGGAGGCATCCTCTTTATTTACCCAAGGCTCAAAATCCTTTGCATCAAGGGCAGGAAAATTAAGAAGTAAATTTGCAATATCTCCTTTTGGATCAATTATTATGGATGGAATGCCATCAATTAGCGCTTCCTCCAATAACACCATGCATAGACCAGTTTTACCACTTCCTGTCATTCCAACACAGACAGCATGAGTTGTAAGATCTTTAGATTCATAAAGCACTGGGTCATCTTCGAGTTTTTTTGAATTTAGATCGAGCTTTTTTCCAAGATAAAAAGCACCCAGTTTCTCATATTCATTGACATTCACTTGAGATCAATTATCTACTTGGCATTCCAAATAAAAATTTTCATCCCATTTTGTGCATATGCCATAGATCATTTACTTATTGCTACGTCTAATTGTAGAAATGAAGCGTTTTGCATATGTCTGATATAAATTTATTAGTTTCAGACCCTATATGTGAGTAGTCCGGTGATGTGGGATATCTCTACAAGATGATCATAAATCTCATTCTTGTACGCTGTGCGGTAAGCCAATAAACAGTAATCCTGTTAGAATTGAAGACAACTCTGATCCACTCTTTGCCTACTATCTGTTTGATCGTACTGAATGCTTAGATATGTTTAACAGACTAAGGGCCGTGTATGGAGAAAGCTTTAAGGATTTTCTCAAAGACGAGCAATACATTTCAGATCCCTTCTGGAATAAGGTGCTTCCTACGAAACAAGAAGTATTAGAATTGCATAGTGAAGAGGGGGGAAAGAATTCATTCACTAGACAATTGGGTAAGCCTGATGAAATACTTGAGCTTGCTTTAAAGCTTGTTAATGATGCCAAGGATGAAATTCTTATAATGTTTTCTACTGCAAATGCTTTTCATAGACAGGAACGCTCTGGAGGATACAATTTGCTCAAATCAGTAAGGGATAGTAACAAGTCAATTAAAATAAGAATCCTTACTCCATACGATGATAGAATTGAAGAGATAACAAAAAAAATGAATGATGAATTGAAAATAGAAACTAGGAATTTACTAGACCATTTGAGAATGATGGTAACTATTTTGATCGTAGATAGAAAAAATACCCTGGCTATCGAATTAAAAGATGATGCCAAGACAAGCTCCCATGATGCCATTGGTTCAGCAATTTATTCTACAAACATGTCACTTGGGATTTCATACGTATCAATATTCGAAAGTATTTGGAAGGAAGCAGAGCTTTATGGAAAGATAAAAGCCCTCGAAAATCAAATTAAAGTACAAACAAATGCTGATAAAAGTTATCTAGTCGCAGTGGCTCGAGGGTTAAAAGCTCCGTTGAAACCAATGACTACATTAGCAGAGAAAATCCGCTCCAAGGATTTAGATCGTGACAAACAAGATGAGTTCATTGATAGTATAATAAAAAATGCTCAAGAGATAAAAGATATTGTTGATGACATGGTGACAACGGATAATTAAATATAAGATATTACCAACTATGGAGAGTAGTAAAACTAGTCTACTGTTGGCGGATAAAGTAAAAATGAAAGAATTAGTGAAAATTAGCTTAATCATGGCGTCTTTGGCCCTAGTCTTAGTTTCTTCGTTAAATAACGTATTTGCACAAAATACAAATGCTACCTTAGCAGGAAAACAGATAAGCCAGCTTAATACCACAGGAAATCGAACTAATACTGATAACTACACATTATCTCTAGACATTAGCAACAGTCTTGGCTATGGCTCATTATATGAAGGACTGAAAAGCCAAGAACATTCACATCAGGACATCAAGCAGCAATAATTGTGAAACCATTTGGAGTATGTATTAATAGCCATCTCTGACTGACTACAAAATATGATTTACTAAGGGTTGATGCAGCGATCCAGATCCAGGGGCGATCGGTCAGCTAGCATGATGGTAACCTTGGTGGCTTGCATTTGAACTAAATTAATTTAGTTTATTTTTAGTTAATGATATTATAATAATATCAATAAAAGAAGATCCTTATCTTGTCTTGCCCTTTGCAGAAATGTAGATAAAAAACTACGCCGATGATTGGCCCGAAGAGCCGAAATGAAGTCAAACATCTCAATAAACTAGGGATAAGCACAAATAGTTCAATATATAAAATGCTTTATGCGATTTTGCAAACTAAAACAGGATATCATATTACCCTTCTTAGTTACACTCATTACTATTACTATCCTCAGTTCTCCATTGGCTCAAGATCGAAATGCATACTCCCAATCTTCCGAACCCAACTCTACCGCAAATGCAACGGGCTCTGGAGTTGACCTAATAAACACCAACTCTACCGCAAATGCAACGGGCTTTGGAGTTGACCTAATAAATACTCGTCCCTCGCCAGCAAATGTACAGGCTGGCAATAGATTTGAAATATTAACAACAGTAGTTAATAATTCACCAGACAAGATACTGTTACCTGCTGGGCGTTGCGCTTCACCTTTAAGCGTGTTTTTTATGTCTTTTAATGCGGTAATAAGACATACCCAAGGCTGCACCGCGACATCACCCCCATTCGAATTAAACCCAGGGCAACAAGTTACAGTAGCCGGTCCAGTTTCTGGGACAATATATCAAGCAATCAAGGCTGGAAAAACTCCAGCGACTGCCACTGTTTATTATTTAACAGAGAGTGGGCAGCCAGGTAACGTTACGAAACCATTTGTATTCACAATAAATTAATCGAATGCTCATAATATAGCGTGCCTTCCGCGAATAGCAGGCCTCATAAAATTCAGATTTATGGGAATACCAGACTAGCTACGTAACTATTATGCTCACAGTTTTTCGTATATAAAGCAATCATGAAACAGTACATCTGTTTCTATAGTGGACATGCTAGCTAATGATAAGGCAAGGGAGCTAAAACATGAGAATGTTTAATTATTCCGTTGAGAGACTTTAACTTATGAGCACTTCAGATAAAAATGTAAGCGATCAAAAGGTTAAGGAACAAACTGATGAGGTGAAGACAAAGTATCCAATATTTACTGCAGTTCTGGAAAGGATTCCAGACATGGATCTAAAGGAAGCCGTTAGCGTATTGGTACTGGTAGAGCCTGTAAGGAATGTATTGAGGACTCATGCTACTAGGTTGACTTTCATAGGCGAAAATAAGGATCTTGATAAATTCGTTGAAGAAAAGATTAGTGAGTTGAAGACAAGGTACCCTGTACTAGGCGGTATTCTAGAGAGAATACATAAAATGGATCTAAGAGAGACCGCGGCAGGGTTATTAGGAATTGATGCAATGGAATCACTGCTAAAGCTTAGAATGCTAGTTATTCTAGCATCCTAAATTTCTTTACCACTATGTTGGACTCAGATGGATTTTTTAGAACAGATATAAAATACGGATTATTTTTGTGAAATGTCATAAATTTAATATTAAAATTAGATAGCTTGCATCTCTCCACTATGGGCCAAGACGATGTCATTCCCTAATAGTGTCAAAGTTGATCGGTTATGTCTAAACCTTATCAAGCAAAAAGAATCGTCCTGAATGGGATTGGTATTATACTATTAGCTGTTGGTATCATACTATTTATTGGCGGTTTTAATGATAGTCGCTTGCACGGTGACTCCATAGAATCTTCACAATCTGAAATTGGCGGAGCTCTCATTGCTATAACAGGTATAATTTTACTATGGAGAGGATCTAAATCGAGAGATAACAAGATTTCGTGAGTTACTCTGAACCCAAAACTAAGATTTGTTTCATTCTCTTAATTACCTAACGGTAGCAGTAGCAATAGCAATGCTTGGTCCAGTAACTATGCATGCCTAATTAGTTCTATGAAATTAATATTTGCCTCAGCTTTTACCATTGTTAATCGTCCTTGGTTTATTTGCAATCGTAGTCGTAGTTTTTTTCATTCTGAAAAGTAAATGATTAAAAATAAAAGAGAGCTGTCTACCGTGGCCTCTTCTTCCCCGTTGCGATAAATTTATTACATTCTTCTGCGACTGCCGATAGTATGAGAGGTAGATGGGCGTCAGCGGCTTTGGGTGCAGGAATAGCTAGACATCGTGCGGAAGAAAGAGCTCAACAAGATATAGATGCTGCAAACCAGGCTAGCCAACTGGAAATGGAAAAGATGAGAGCAAGTTATCAACATGAGATAGATCAGTTAAAAGCAAACCAGGCAAGAGCACAGCCACATCATCAACAGTCAGCCGCCGACCCGCAGGATCCTTTTACAAAGCTGAAAAAATTGGCTGATCTAAAACAGCAAGGCATTTTGACTGAAGAAGAATTTAAAAAAGTCAAAGCTGAGCTATTATCTAAATTGTAAGGCAGGTAGACCCCCCCTAAGATGATGCAAGATCCATCTTACTATTTCCGATTCAGATATTCGTTTTAATATGAAATAGCAAAAAATTTTACTTCATTACGTTCTGTGGCCGCTTGAACTAAAGTTTAAAGTTTTAACGGAATCCTTTTAGGAAGTCCCTGTAATTTTGTGCTTTAAGATAGAGATCTATCGCTTCTACAGGACTACTTTGCACCTTATCATAAGCAGTGTATAAGGTGTCAACAATAATAGATTTTATATACTGCCTCATTTCTTTTCGAACTTTTTCGAACTCTCCGTCGACTTTATCGGTTACCTTTTCAAACTCCTCGTCGATATTTCCGGACATTTTCTTTGTGATATGACATTTTGATATTTAAAGTTAGGAGCGGAACTTGTGTACGTTCCTTCGCAACCAAGGAGCGTAGATTGCCACTATGTGCTATTATTGCCATAACAGTATCTTGTTCCTTCGTATCCAATCTCTAAAGTCCAGCGGATTGAGTCTCAGGCGATTCCTCTAATAGAGCTTCCAGTATTCTGGCATTTACATCATCAAGGTCTACATTTTGGTTCAAATAAGAGATAAAGTTGCTCGACGTAATAATTCCCAAGGTCTTTTTTTCATCAACTACCACAAGATGCCGTACCTTGTTCTGCATCATTATGTTAGCAGCAGTCTCAACCGAAGAATTTGGATCAATAGTTACTATAGGTGATGACATTATGTGTTGAACTACATATTGACTGCAGTTTCCGTCCTGAGCGCATACCTCCCTGACAAGGTCCCTTTCTGTGACGATCCCAACTGCCTGATCATTTTTATCTACTACTATCAATGAACTAACATTTTTGTTCATCATTTTCTTGGCGGCTGCGAGCGCATTATCTTCTAGATCAATGGTTTGTATTTTGGTAGTCATAACTTCGCTAGCGCTATTCACCATGTGGTTAAATAATACTAGTCTGGCTTTTATAAATTCTGATATTGTTGAGCGTGAAAATATGATCCCCTCTTTCCCAAGAACCTTGACTGCCTTCACATTTCGGTCATCTGCAATGAGTTTTACTGGTTTGCTCTACCATCAGGTGTAGATATTATCCACTATCCGTAGTGGCTAAAGAGTGGATGTCAAACTCCCCAGTATCATTTGCCCAATTGCTCGCTCATTTTGATTTGCTTCTTGAAATGGTTGCAAGGCTTATTGTACTGTTGACTCACTGTCGCATAAGGCAATAGGGCATTTGTCTAATTGCCTAATTGCTGTATAAACATCAATACGGCAAGGAATATATGCACTAGAATTTTGAAGGAAAATTATGATCGGTGACGATGACCGGCTGGTAAAGACCAGCATGAGAATCCAAAAGTCGTTGATGAAGCGAGTTAAGCAGTACGCCTTAGATAATGATACGAACATCACGGCCGTTACAGCCCAAGCATTAAATGAATTTCTAAAAACGGAAAGATAACAATTGACAAAGGCTGTCGGTGGTGTCTGTAAAACTTGCGGTCATGTGAAGGGAGATCACAACTTCTTTCTCGGTAGTGAGGACTATTCATGTAAGGTGAATAAGTGTGGATGCTCAAGTTTTGTAGAGTAACCTGCTCTCCCTCTCCTTTAGTGGGTCTCTCAATTTTAAGTCGGACTAAGCATTAGCTCAGCTCCATGGCTTGTACTGGAATTTGTTTAGAATTTGGATTTGGTAACGGTTCTTATAAGGACGGAGTAAAGTATTGTAGTAAATGTGAAATCTACATGAAAACAAATGATGTTTCATGTATTTGCTGTCATAGAAGATTAAGGTACACGGCTCATAAAAAACAGACCGTACCACGTAATTAGTTAACCAAGTTCAGCAAGACCTTATATCTTCAATGTCATGTATTGTGTGAACTCATTCAACCCTTCAGACTAGGACTCCTTATTCGACCCCAAACACATGCTTGGAGTCCTAGTCTATATTTATCAAGTCCGGTTTGTTTCCACCCTTCGCATTGCTTAAAGTCAAATTCAATTCAGTTCGCCCGCAAAAATTACATCTTGATATCTTGCGGATTTGCCGTTGCGGTGGGGTGGGGTGTGGAATTCTGGCTGTAACCCCGTTTCTCGATTTATTGAAAATAAATAAGGCTAGAGGTAGGCATTAGCATCTCAACTTCCGGCGAGGGTCATATTAGTAGACGAGCCAAGAACTTGTGAAACAGCATAACTATCCCTGACCCGCCAGCAATAGGTCAACGTCACAAAAATATTAAATGGTTTTAATGCAAAGTCAATCAAATGAACCTAACTCCTTCCGATTACATTCAGATTCTCGCCGCCTGTATATACGGGGCTGCATTGTTTTATACGATTGTAACATTTAGACGTACGAAAAGATTAGACCAGATAACACTTTCAAATACTATATTCGGTGAACTTCGACAATTGGATAGGGAATTGGCTAAAATGCCTTCAGGTGTAGAGTACGATTCTGCTCGAATTGAATTGTATTCCCGGATACTAAATACTTTAGATTACCTTTCGTTTCTAGTAAACGAGAAAGTGATCAGTGATAAGAGTATGATAACATACATGAAACCTGATTTAATCGGATACTATGGCGAAACACTCGTACAAAAAATATTAAGAGATGAGAGAAATTCCCACTTATATCTACAATTTAAAAAACTTTATCAGAAAATAAAGATGGACTAATTAACCTTGGGGTTTCATCACTTCTTGTCCATATGTAGTGGCCTGGTCTGCGTGAACGTTTACAAAATTAAGTAATTTTATCGGAGATTTGTATTGTTACCAATATGATTCCTTACTAATCTACTAAAACCAAAGCAGAACGTTACTAAATACAAAACATTCTAAAAAATCTTAGTAAACTTAGGGGTCAACATCAGTAATGAATCATGGTATGATTTCTACGATTAAACCTTGACTCCATTTATATTTAGAATCCATTAGCTTTGAGATTCTAGTCGCCAACTCAGATTCCTTTAAGGGATCAAGTATTCGAGCAGTACCTTCAAACATTTTATTCGATACTTCGAATTTAATCGCGGGATCATGCTTGATATTTTGTACCCAATGTGCACGTTCTCCACGTTCTGATACTATGTAGTATTTCTTGTTGAATTCAACAAACCAAATCTCTATCTTATGGATTTTACCTGATTTCCAACCTGTGGTATCCAAATACAGAAACTGTGTCGAGTTCAATTGAGATTCTAAATACACTAATCATACTCTATCCTGATGTAACAGTATCATTTAGCATTTGAATTCAGGATTTAACTTTTTCTCATTTACTTGCTTATCGTGAAAATCGCAAATCATACGAAATACTTCTCCTTCCTTTTCATACATGCATGTGGCAATGTTTTCGCATCCGCAAATTTCGCAAGTGTTAGTCATGACTACTTCCTTTCTTTTCTTTTCTCGATGTCCCATTAATAAATTAAGATGAACTCATACCTGACAAATCATTGTCAAAATGTGAAGAAAATACGTCCTGGTGGGCCCGATGCATAATAGGTGATGGCCCACCAGTATCATCGCAATGCAACTTTCTGTTATGATAAATTTGGTAGCAGTGTCAGATAAGGGAACTCTAATTATTAAAAGACTTTGTATTTTTGTCCTATGACAAAATACCCATTATAGTAAAGATACAATTGACAGAGATAAAGTAAAAGAAAAAAGAAAAAAGGGGATTTGAATTATTCTTTGTTTGTCTATTTTGTTCTAGGAGTTGTCGTTAAAGCAGCTGCCTGTCTCGAAACAAGCAGATCCACCAAAGCCACCGTCACCGCCAGTTGCGTCACCGCCAGGTCCGCCGTCACCGCCAATGCCGTCTCCACCTGGGCCGCCTGGTCCTGGTGAAGCTCCATTAGCATCACCGCCATCTCCGGTTAGACATGCTGGTGCGCTTACTAGTAGGTTACCACCGCTTGCATCTTGTTGACATGCAGATCCGCCGCTTGCATCGCCAGCTAGACCAAAGTTAGATCCGCCAGCTCCGCCAGCTCCGCCGCTTGCATCGCCAGCTACGCCAAAGTTAGATCCGGCAGCTCCGCCGACTGCGCCAGCTCCGCCGTTACAGTTAGCCGGGGCTACTGCTGCAACACATCCAATTCCGCCTGCACCGCCTGCACCGCCAGCTCCGCCTGCGCCACCATTGCCGCTAGCATCGCTAACGCCACCTGCGCCACCTGCGCCACCTGCGCCACCATTGCCGCTAGCATCGCTAATGCCACCATTACCGCCTACAGCAGTAATAGCACCTGAACTTCCGCCAACGCCGCCGTTGCCGCCTGAGGAATTACCGCCAGCACCGCCAGTTCCAGCACCACCGTTGCCGCCAGTGCTTGTACCGCCATTGCCACCGTTGCCACCGTCGCCGCCTTCTGCTTCAATTGAAGCTTTCTTTGTCTTTTTAGAACTTTTCTTGTATTTCTTACTCTTCTTCGCATCGGCTGAGTGTTCATCAAAGGCTAGCG
>JBIOZE010000151.1:0-25498 GCA_044870745.1 Nitrososphaeraceae archaeon
TGTGGATGTTTTTCAGCAGAAACGACCTTAGGGGACAATCAATTTATATAGCCATACTCAAGATGTTAGGTACTGGTGTTAGCAGTATTGCATTTTATTTATACCAGCCAATTTCGCAAGATTCATACTTGATGCCTTTTCTTTATTTTGCTATATTTATTTCTGATGCAGCGTATGCCTTTCTCGTATATCGACGTAGTACTACAAAGGCTAAAGTAGACTTCTAATAGAAGATGGTCAGATTTAGCCTAACAAGCGAATATGTAAAGCTTTGTTACTTCAAAGTGTAAACCTTGTATACCTGTCCCGTAGTACTATCGAGATATTTCCAGTCATCAAGAAGATTTGATAACTCTTTGAAATTTGACTGAACCTTTGGATGTAATAGTTTGTAGATATTATGACCTACAGACATGCTATTTGGGCCCGTATGTGAAGTAATCTTGGCAGCTACATTCATTGTATAGCCCAGAATATCAATTTGCGAACTCCTGTCATACCCGTATTGAACA
Source organism: Nitrososphaeraceae archaeon (assembly GCA_044870745.1). GTDB lineage: Archaea > Thermoproteota > Nitrososphaeria > Nitrososphaerales > Nitrososphaeraceae > TA-21. The sequence goes on from JBIOZE010000151.1 coordinate 513, forward strand.
ATTACGTTTTCACCTTCATCCATTCCAATTTTCAGCTTTAATTCAGGATAATCCTGTTTACTCAAGACCGGATTAATTCCCTCTTTTATGACGGTAATCATTGACTCTGCGCATCGAACTGCTTTGTCATATGTAAGATATCTGTTAAAGCCAGAAGGGAAGAATGAAATTACTGCATCACCTACGTATTTGAGAACATATCCCTCATAGCTCTCTACTACAGAGGAGATCTCATATGAAAAGGCCCTGATTATTGTTACGAGCTTGTCTGCTGGCAGTGTCATGCTCATTTTGGTCGATCCGACCAAGTCTACAAATATAATAACAAGTGGAATCTTGGAGCTTACATGTTTAAGAAGAAAATCCTGACCGCGTTTTATTGAAGTATTATATTGGTAGCGTTCCTTTAATGCATCCCAAAACCTGTCTTGTCTCTGGGTGGAAAGTGTATCCAAGTCCAACACTTTTTTTGCAGCAATATTTTTAGTATTACTGTCTCCAATCATTCTGGTAAGCACAGCATTGCTAGTTTTATCTATCTGCTTCTTTCTGTCTTTTTCTTCTATTTTATTTGGACTAATGAATAGTAAGTTTTCTTCCTCTTCAGCAAGCTTATCCAAAGGTTCGTGGGTTGGTAACGGAGAATTTTTATCAACCTTATATTTGAAAAGCTCATCCCAATCTATTCCTAAAATTACATTCCTTCCTACAAACGTTATTTTGGATTTGGGCACATCAAATCTATAATCATGTTCTCCAAACACTACTATCTTATCATCGGTTTCCTTCATTACATGTCCCGCATGATCTTCATTTTCTAATCTTACACCTTTGTTGAATAGCGTTTTCCCATATCGTCTCATATACTCTGTCAAATCTACTTTCCCGCTGGAACCCCATGGGTCTACAAATTTGGCCGTTGGAAGTGGGGAATCCCTAGGCATTTTATATTTTTTTGCAATTTCTGAAAAATTAAGTCCGATCAGTACATTCTTGCTGACGTGTTGAATCTTTGAAATAGGAATGTCATATCTTTCGTTCCGCTCACCAAATACGACGATAAATTGCGGTGTTTCCCTTACTACAAATCCAATATGAGGCGCATCAAGGGCAATAACAGCCCTGTTAAAGTACTTTCCAGCTGTCATGATCGTTAATAATTGGTTCTACCACTTATACATTCATGAATATTATCTAATTTATCCAATACCGGAGCCAAAAATTTTTGTCTTATATGGCTGGATGATGAATCAACTGAAAACAAAAGGATCTATCTACCAAATTAGATTGATGCCATGACCTGAAACTATCCCCTCTATTTGGATTATCATACTCCTGGTTCCAATCATATCGCTTCCTCATCTTCAGCACCTGTACCAAGATCAACAGCACGAATTACGGGAGTCACAAAGATTTTGCCAATTTTGGAATTTTCTCTTATTATTTTGATAGCTTCCTCCATCTTTTTGTCAGGCAAAAAGACAACGACTACATATTTATCACTGAATTCTGGTGTGAACATTTCAGTACCCTTAGAGGCGTGAATGCTTGCTGGAATTGTCTTTCCACGTCCTTTCACCTTCAGTGCTGTTACACCGCCTACACCAATTCTCTTCAAGCCTTCACTTACCCTACTGATATCATTTTCAGCCATAATAACTTCTACTCTAATCAACTGAATATATCATCGAAAAGTGGTTAAAAAAATTAGCTATTGATTGTGGAATAATGTAGAACCACTTTAAGACACCTTCGTTTTACGATTCAACAAGGGTTCAAAATCGTCCAGCCGATCCCAAGCAACAATTGTTTGGAAGGGATTGAATAGATGCAGAAAAGCTTCAGAATATCGCCTTCAATAAAGATGGCAGGAAAATTTCCGTTGGTTCAGCAATTAATTCAAAATCTCCGCCTGAGATTTTACTCATAGCTGGAAGACCTTTGAACGAATCCGTGGTCCGACATTGACCATTCGTTATGAATACTAACGAAGAAATAAAGCAGGATATTGAGGATTATCAAAATGGCAATATCGGAATGATAGAATTCTGGAATTCGATGAATCATTTCAATACATTCTTTCTAAACCTGATCGTATGTAATTTCAAGTAATTCCGCATTATAATAGCTAAAAACCTTTCCAATATCTCGTGATTATCCTTACCCATCAAGTACTAGTCTTATAAAGAATGTTGTCCACTAGTACTTGACAAAAGACTTCCACCCCACCCCTAATTAACTTAGTTGGACCCATGTTCGGCTTATTCTGGGGTCCAACTAGTTTTCAACTTGATTTACTATTGATGTTTAATTTTCTTTTATATCTGAGGCGTAGGCAGTCTATTCCATGTCCGCCTTCTCATGATTCGCCATGCTTACTTTCGAAAGGTCGCCTTACTTGAGACTTTTACACTCAATTAAAGAATAGTCAATTTCCCGAATTGGAGGGGATAGAATGGGGGTTGATATATCCTCCAATCCGGAGTTATTGATTCACTACGGTAGCAATCATATTGAGACAATGTAGTTAATACTTCCTTAACTTTGTTAACGTCAAATTAATTATTGAGTTCTCAAATAATCTTAATGTTTGGAATGTGATATTATTTCCATGTTCAATGGAGTCCAGCTTTAAAATTGGTTAGAACTAAACTTGGTTGTTACCATCTAAGAATATCTATATTCACCTTAATCGATCATTTATTGCTAATAAGCAATCAAGTCAGCTGTCCGTAAAATAAAATCGACTGAATTTAATTTTAGATTATTCTTATATTTCTAAATTCTGAAACTTAGTTCCTCTCTGGATATATAGTTAGTAATTTGTAGTAAAATTAAGGGAAATGGGCCGCGTCGTTGGTGAATAATCGTAGAGCGAATCGCAAAGACTATAGAAAGAATTGGAAAGGAAGTAAGACTTTCTTTTGGTTGTAGTGTTTGTAAATCTAAATTAAGGAGTATTGAAACCATTCATAGAAGTGACGGGAATGTACTACATTTATTAACTTGCAGCGATTGCGGCTACAAATGGAAAGAGCTATGGACACAATTCCGTAAGAAGGAAATCACTACAAAAATATTTCATTCATGACCCCGAAATTTGAGTACATCACCCAATCGTATAAAGCACTAATCAAGTAGCTAAAACCAGACAATAATCATTTTGATTTCTTTAGAATTTGAATTACCAAGAAAATGATGATGGACAAAATTGCGGCGAATGATATGGTCAGATAGACTTTATGTTCCTGCATAAAAGGATCCAATAGGCTGGAAGACGGGTTGATGTGGAAGAATTACATTGAACGACGCAATTATGCTTAAATCATTGTTTCTATCGATTCTTATCAATACCTGATGGGCACCATCATCAGGAAACAAGTACCTCACTGAGAAATCTCCATCTGGAATGCCAATTTTTTCAAATTTAAGTAATCTCTGTCCACTCGTAACGACTACCCTTCCAGCTAAATTCGCTATATGTTCTCCGGAAGATAGATTTTGAACACTGAATATTAATTCTGTAAATTCGTCTATTACGGGCACTTCTGGCTCGTACGTGAATTGGATTAGGATATTGTATTTTTGACTGATCCATCTTTGAATAGCGTCACCCGAAGGCGGACCTCAGAGAAGTATGAGCTGTCACATGAATTCATATCACGTAATAAAAGGACTAATGCGATACCTACCGCAACATCACAACACACTCAGATATTTGACGGCTGCATGTAATAAAATAAAAGTATACTATTGTTCTTAGTTTGATCAGGAGACCGGCTTATCTTAAGCTCGTCAATTGATTGCAAATTGAGATTGGTTCATATAATGCCAAATAGGCGTAACCATGTAAGAATTCCAACGGCACCCACTATAAGCATAATCTTAATATTTTCACCACCAACCATTCAAGTTTGTACAATTTAATAAAGGATTACTGCTATATCTTCAGAATGAATTGATTGTTAAATGAGGAATCGCCATGAATATCGCAAGAATTCGGGTAGCTAGTTCCAACCACATATGTAATTTTTCTATCAACGTAGCACCAACTACTTCAGTATATATCGCTCTTTCAACCACTCTTACATCCGTTAATAAATCACAAAAGCTAACTTGGTAGAGTCAGAGCTTAGGATTCGCAAAATAGTTAGATTATCATTTTAATTCTTTCAAGTCACAGACTAGTTAATATCTGGCAGAGACTATTTACAAACTTCAAGGTAACTTACTTTCAATAAAAGAAAAAAAGGCGAAGGAAGTAGAGTTTGTTCTAAATCCTAGAAAGGACTACCCTGACTCTGTAACGTTACCAGTCGCGCTATCAGCACTACTAGTATCAGGCATTGCGGTTGTAGCATTAGCTCCCTTTTGCTTTAGTTGACCTCTAATCAATCCATCCGGATGATCTGTAGTATGTAGGTTGACATACGTATTCCCACCACCCATAGCTGTCTTTAGGTCTTCTAATGTCTTTCCTTGCATCGGTCCTTGGAGGCTAGCAGCCGTTACATTGCCTCTCATAATCATACCCTTTGGAGTTTCTGAGTGTTTACTTGCTTTGAGTAGATCGACAATTACATCCCCATTCTGCCCTGCACTTCCTTGGTGGATATGAAGACCAGTTGCCTCTGCGAGGTCTGTTATATTCATCTTCCACGTCAACATATCAGGTTTAGTCTTGAAATTAATGACACCTTCAGCGGGGGTGTCAGTTGGGGGAACCTCATTATTTCCGTCTAACTTTGCTCTGTATTTCTCATTCTGGGCGTATGCACTTGTCGCTCCTACTAAAATCAATGATGTTAGCGCAGAAGCTACTACAATCAGATACATGTATTTTGTATAAGACATTGTAAAAAACATTAGAAGTATTACTTATAAAGGCTTCAGATCTTGAACAATTATTCCCTCGACTTTCTAATAATTCACTCAATTCTACCTATTAGTCCTACAAGAAATCAAATTCTCGTCCAACTTGGAGGTCAAATAATCTTCGAGACGTAATCGTTCTTAGCCTTTATCCGTATATAGGATCCATTTTCCTAATAAACTAAAACCTGGCCCTACGAGACCATCTGCAAACATCATGTCGAAGCTACGTAGTCTGAAGCAAATTGCCTCATTAGGATTCTTCTCTGATATTGTTAGGCTATATAGTATAGTATAAGTCTTATATATAAATATGACATTTTATGTTGGCATATGGTTATGTAAGAAACATTACTAGAACCAAATTCGTCACAAAGCCTTGAACTACTCTCAGTACTGACCTTGATATTGAAATCGACTTAAAATCAAGAGTTCTAGTACGGGAGAGGAAATGTATTCACATTAATTAGTAACTTATTTAATTTGTTAAGACTCTGGACTAATCTAATCTTCTTTTTAGTCCGTCCATCATATCTTCTACAAACTTAGCATCACACTTTGGACAAAAGTATTCCCCAGTTCTAGCTTCTGAATCAGAATTATCTTCCGATACGGAAACGCTTGCGCCGAATTCCATTTCTGTATTACAAAATTTGCAATATTTTTTCTCCTCAGACATTATTCTTTGTGTTCAACAAGTGACGTTAAAAGGTTTTATTGTGGTGAACGTACTGGGACTAATAATTCCAAACTAACAAATTTCTATGCTTATTAGCACTACTTTGTAATACTGTAATGCATGAACGAAAGTTCTGAAGTGGGTAATTCTAGTGGAGTCGAGGCAAGAAGGAAAGAGAGAAGATGTAATTCATGTGATGAGAAAAAAGAAATTGTGTTTGAGAGAGGAGATTTTGGTCTTTGCAAAGAGTGCTTGGACGACTTCATGAGAGAACATAGGTTGGGTAAGTAGCAACTAATCAATCATTATCTTGCTTTATTAATCCTCTCAACGAAGGCCAGGTAAGACGTTGAATACAAAATGCAAATGAAAAAGAAACTTCGAATAGGTTAGTAGAACTACTCAAAATTACTTTAATTTAGTTTAAGATTGGCACCACATTCCCTACACTGAGAGCATAGAGATGTGTTATATTGGCACAAACACATAGGACACTTTACAAACACATTATTTGTCATTTTACTATCTTGTAGTTACTTTCCTTACTCCTTATAATAAAGCATCTATAATGGCGTCTCGTAATAAATTGTTTAAGTTGGTCTAGGCGCTAGAAACCAAGATTATCTCTTTAGAGTACAGAAAAAACTCCTGTGGTACCGAAAAAGAAAAGCTTAGAATAAGTAATCTTCACAATTGAAAAGATAAAAAATGAGGGATTCTATCATCATTTTTATTTGTACTGAGATTAACAACCACAATTTATGCAAGAAATGAAATCTTTTAGAATTCTCAGAGTAATACTCCTGGGACGATAGTTAGTATTGAGCGTTGAGTTTTTTGCTTATATACAACACTTTACCAATTCAATCTATTGTAGGTGCCATATTCAATTAGAGCATTTGAAGTCCTTCTACCACTTTATTTTGCATTTATTCCGCTTTTAGTTTCTATTCCATTTGTTACAGCCCAAACCCTTGTTCCTGGTATGCATGGTATGAGTATAGTTCCAGGAGTAAGATTTACTTGGGTTATTGTTTCAGGTGATAATGAAATTTCGATAAATGTACTATATAATGCAACAGATACAACTCCGCCAATCACTATTGTTGCAACCGCTTTGACAGAAAGCGGACAATCAACTATTAGTGGAAGTCAGGTATTAAATTCAGGTTGGCCTTCTCCTAACAGCATTACTGTTAGACTAAACGGAAGCACTTCACTTTATAATGCTGACCTTATTTCAGTTGTTGCTTCTCCGTATGGTAATCCTCCACTTGTGACAGAAACACCACCAGCTTCCATAGATAACCAACCACAAGCAAGTACTGAAACTCCAAATTATTCTCCAAGTAATCAATCAGGTAACGGTAATAATTGTGATTCATCGTATCCAGATTTCTGCATACAACCACCTCCACCTACGTTAAATTGTTCCGACATTCCTCAAAGAGGATTTACCGTATTAAGTCCTGACCGACATGACTTGGACAGAGATGGTAATGGCATCGGTTGTGAAGAGTAAGACAAGAGACTATGTCGAACCCAGGATATACCCTATTTGGTTGTCTCCTATGATTTTCACAGTCATTTTTCAAATGGAGAATCATGTGTTTGAAATAAATATTAGTACCACCTAATAACCTACACCTAAGAAGTTCCTACTTCCCGAGGAACGCTTTGGTAAGTCAGGCATAACATATACTCTGGAGTCAGCATTCCCCTGACTCCAGATTTTTATTAGCTCACATTTTTCAACTTCTCAATCCATAGTAATTCTTACATCAGAGAATCATGTATTTGAATTAAATATTAGTACCTCCTAATAGGAAATACATCTGGAACTCAGGTAAAGGGCATTCGAAACACCAAGAACACTAGGTTCCTACCCAGAATTCGAACGTGTCCATTGAATCTGGGTAGGCTTACTATTTAATAACGTGACTAGATTCACAATACTAGAAAAACAAAACTTATCAAGACGGTGTCGTAGAGATCAAATATTATCAAATAATTCAGTAGGGATTAAAATTCTAGTTTGGGGACTGGGAACTGAAATCCCTACTGAATCGAATTAAAATGGATTAAGGATCTTAAAAGGGTTACTAGTAAAAGGATAGAACTGAACTGTTAATTAGTAAAATTAGATTTTATTTACTTCCGATAAGTTTACTACAATTGCTTAATCAAAATAGAGAAGGAGGAGTCGTGTGTTTGGGGTGATGGTCCTCCTTCTCTCGTCTCATGTCCATTGTTTTAGATGAGTTACGCAACTCTAAATATGAAACCGTAGTATAAGAAATTCGATTAACAAAGTTATGCAAGCAAAACTAAATCCAACCCCATCTGACCTTCTAATATATTTTCATGTACAATATTTGGTACTCGACGAAATAGCAAGCAATCTGAAGGCTGATGAACCAATCCAACCTCCATACATGCTGAGCTGGTCCATCAACCTTAATGATTTTATGTCCTACTGATCATTATTATTCCACAGAACGAATTTCATCAACTGGATCCTGATCTTACCATGATAGGTTGCCAAAGCTCCAGTTTTAAGGTTTAGATAATAATTATCAAAGTGACGATAACATAGTCAAGACCTTGCCATGACATGACCAAGGTCTTGACTTGTTGTTTTGACCATTTCATAGGTGAACCTAGCTAGTCATCAGGTTCAAGAAAGAATGCGAAGATTTCTTCAATAGCTAGGGAAAGCCTGAATAACAGATACGATAACTAAAATACTTTTATACTATCCTGAGACAATGCCTTGGGGATTGGGTATGGAGAATTATGAAAAGTTAGATGGAGGGGATAAGGAAGTGCAGACAATTATTCAGATTTTAAGAAGAATCACTAGACATAACAGAGTTTTTGTTTCTGACCAGAAGCTAGACCATCTATGCTATAAGTGTAAAAAGCCTATGTGTAGTGTTGACGACCTTGAGAATGGAACCTACTTTCAGTGCTTTGCTTGTTGCCACAAAGAGCTGGAATTGTAGGACATATTCAAGTTTCAATATGAGCTAGACTTCCTAAGAGTTCATTAAGTTCAGCTTTAAGATAAATGAATAATAGATATCGAACAACTTAACAACTAACACAGATAACCTTCTGGTTCACTGACTGTGACTTACATTGTGGACTAGGAATTACGGATTGCACATGTTAGGTATCTCTACATTTAATTATGCTTCAACGTGGTTATGAAATTAGTCAGGACCCTTGTAATGGCAAATGCAATGGTCTTTGCTAAACGTTTTAGACCAGGTAGAAGGTTATCGATAGATATTCCAGTGAATGTGAACTAGGACTATTCAATACAGGTTAACAAGAATCAATTTGGGGCTTAAAGCTTATAGCATGACTTGGACGACCTTTTTCATTGCGGGGTTGTAGGTGGAATAACTCACAACTCATTTATTATTTCGTCTTTACCCAATCTGACTTAAAATAAACTCTCTGCCCAATGGAGTCAACGAGTATCTATCATCGTCTTTTCTTCTTTCTAACCATTTATTTTCAATAGAAAAGTCAATACAGTACTTAACGAACCTCTTATCGATAATGTCACCCAAATAGGTATAATCAAATATTTGTTCTTCTGACAAGCCGTTGTCCAGCTTATTGCAGACAAACGCAACTGATTTTAGCATTGGTGCATTCTGTTCAGCTAGTCGAAACAACAAAATTTAGACAGTGTTACATTGATATAAGATTTTTCGGAAAATTCACAAATTAAACAAGATTATATAACCTGTCATAGCTTGGAATACTTACTTCTCAAACCGACGGTGTTAGGGTTTCTTCCGGGAATTCCTAACTTCAACAGTGTGAGTCTAGTAGGTTTGGCAACAATTCCTGCTAGACTTGCACAACTTTCAAAGTTAATCTCATAATGACTTATTATATAATAACCTCGTTGACCTATAATATTGATTGAAAATTATTGAACTTAGAGAAGATGCTCAAATCAGTGAAATCTGCCAAAGTTGCTCATCTAGCTACAGCCGCATCTAACCTACAACCCTATGTTACTCCAGTAGTATTTGTGGCAGTCAAAAATAATATCTTTATTCCATTGGATCACAAACCTAAAGCTGTTTCGTTCAAAGATCTGAAGAGAGTAAGGAATATACAGGAAAACTCACGTGTGGCATTTCTAGTAGACAATTACAAAGATAATTGGCAAGCGTTGTGGTTCATAATGTTAATTGGACGTGCCTATTTAATAGAGCCGCAGGAAATCTCTAACCGCAAGAATGAATTCCAGAAGATTCATAATCTGATTAAAAAGAAATACGTTCAATACTCTAAGGTAGGAGCTGGAGAAGCCTATGTTAAAATAGACGTACAGAATGGTTTCCACTGGAGTTACAGTAAAGTCAGTGTGAAATAGAAGGAAAACCATAGAACTAGATCCTACTTTGGATACCACATGAGTTCTTTTGAGATTTTGGCAGTCTTGTCCACATCAGGATAAATTTGCGACAAAAGACTCTGACCATTAAAACCATCAGCTAGATAAAAGGAGACCGAAGATGTAGACGCTGAAATAAACGATCAGTAAAAAAAAGGAAGGGACCTGTTGTCGGTTAGGAAAAAGTTGGGTTACTTCACTACTTTGTTTTGAGCGGGTGTGATATCAGTTACACACACAGCTTCCAGAGTATTTCCACTGAATTTTGGAGCCAATTTGAATGAAACGACGTCCTGAACATTATTACTCTGGCTAATCCCCTCAGATTCTTTAGGTAGGTCCTTTAGAGCTACATTTGTATTTCCTACAGCAAGTTGACCCGGAGAATCGAAAGTTATGTCTATTACCGAAGGATTATTTCCGCATTTTGAAGGGTTGGGTCCTAACAGTACGTAATGGTTGTGAAATACTGGATCCTGTGGGCCAGATTGCAATTCGCTATCAAGTACGCCTTTGTGGGTAGTTGTTACGATTATCCCTGCCGAAGTGATAATTCCATATCCGAATGCTCCACCGCTGCCGTCCTTAGGAATGTTTCCTCTAGTTGTCATAGCTGCTCTGTCAACCCGATCACCAGACGTTACTACTGCCGCATCTCTGATTGTTAAAAATCCAGTAGCCGCCCAAACTGCCATTGGACTGACAATTACCAGCATGGCTGCTATGCCTAGGATCAGTCTATTTCTTGAAATGAGATTCATTGTCTTAATCCGACTACTTTGAGATAGATAAAGTCTTTGGTATTTTTTCAGACTTAAATAAATGTATAAGATGCATTTTAATTGCACTGCAATTATTCATGGCATTTTATCAAAATTAATTGCAACATTTATCAGTTGCAGGCAAGTCATAAATGACTGAATCATCGCCTCTGTCCATGTTTCTCATATTCCAGAGGCAACCTAGAAGTGTTTTTTGTCGTTTATGAACTCAGCACAATAGATTACGTCATTACAACAATTGCGAAACTTCAGACAGTTCAAATTCTCCAACTCCCGAATAAGAGCAACATCGCCGCGGAATGTTTACTCCAACGAGTAAACTCAAGTGCCTAAAATCGATCTCCCAGAACACGGTTAAATGGACAGCAGTTAGATCTAGCTAACACGCTATCCATTCAACCATGACGTTGAATTCATGTTTCTCTTATCTTCATTCAGCCTAGCGGTTTGGCGAACGGAGATACTAGTATATTCACAATGAGAAAGATAATATTATTGGTAAAACTTGTTTGACAAGGTGTTACTAATTCGATTACACACTTATGCAGTCCTCACAATATCTAGGACTAAATTGAAATCATGTATGGTATACTGAATATTTCGACATGACCTTGGTAGCTGATAATGGATAGACCTTATAATTATCAAACTCTAGAGATAATTTTCTAACAAATTGTCAACAAATGGAGATCCCAAGTCTGCTAAACCATGGTAGGTTGAATATTCTTGGAAGCTAGTATAACACAACTTTTACATGTCAAAGAAAGTTTGCTAGTAAATGATTTATCGAGATAGCAGCCCTTCTTGCTATGGTTAGACACCGCTAAAACAAAAAAGGAGTAAAGAGATTGGGAAAAAACAAAGCGTTACAAAAGATTTCGAAAATGCAAATCTAGGTAAACCGTCGTGGCTTTCTCACACTCTAGGATAAGCAAGCTTTTAATATTTTTTTCAATGATGCAATCTATGAACCCTGATTGCTTCTACCATATTAGTAGGTTCATGAATAGCATAATATCTAGGGCAGAAATTTGAATATGAAATTTAAAATAGCGCTCTTGCTTTTGATTCCTATAAGTATTTTATTATACCTGATCCCAACATTTAATATTTTAGGTTTCAGTACATTGCCAGATGAAGAAATGGTACTTCAGAGGGCTAATGAGTCATTACGAATACACGAGAACCAAAGCTTACCAGGGCAACAAATAGTCATCAAATTAATTGATGCACACTTTATATCTCATCCTGAGACTGGCAATCACCAAGTTAAAATTCTTGTGAACTACAGTGTATTGAACAGCTCACTAATAGGACAAAAGACTAATGCTGTTCTAAAGGTATATTCCACAGATGGAACGTTACTCAAGACATCATCATTCCCATTGGGGTTTACTATAAATAGTACTGGTACTAGACAACTTCTTACGAATATCATGAATAATTATGTCTTGAATATCACGACTTTAACCACTTTTACGAACCAGGATAAAACTATTCCCCTGTCAAATGAACTTAAGGTCCCCTTGGATCTTCGGCTAGTCAAAAATGAAAAATAGTACAGTCTTTTTCAATTCGCCAAACTAATAATCTACATCGCCTTGCGTAGCTTCAATTGATTCTTAGAGAATGTGAATTCTTTCTGCACAACCGAAGTGATAGTACTTTCTTAGATTGTTTCCAGCACTTACTATCGTATGTTTATGATCCGCATCAAATTGTTTTCTGCAAAAATGACACAGACCATTCTGTTTATCAAAAATAAACCTCAATATCGCGTCATACATCCTATTATCTCTTCGAATAATGTTATACCTTTTCAAGAAACATTCAACCTCGGCCTGTATGCGACATTACTTTGACTATACAGGACAAATTACGCTTAGCCTCGTTATATAGCTCTATGGCTTCGGTTCCATATGCTCGCAAACCGTACTGAGTGTTGTTTGAGTCATCACACAGTTCGAGTGAGTAGTATTCTAATCCACTCGACGTGATGGTAACCGTTTCTGGTGCGACAGTTATTTTTCCTCCCTTGTGCAGCAATGAATACAATGCCTGAACGCTGTTCTTGTATGTTGACATTTATTTATGAACCTCCGACTCTCAATGTTTTCAAGAGTTGCATGGTTACATCGACCCACCGATGATACTTAATCACACCTCAGTCATGCTGCTGATTAATAAGCAGCAAAGCTTTTGCCAATTTGTATCTTCGACAAAGCTGTAGGTGATGACTCTTGCATTGTTAACTTCTCTGGTTAATTCAATATTGAATATACCTGTTCTAATAATTCGACATGAGTTATTGGCTTTTGAATGAAATGCCTCTCACCGGCCTTTGGAGACACTTCCTTCTTGAAATCCTCATAATGGCTCAATTCTTTCAATGCCGTAAGGAAAATAACCTTAATTCCATTGTCACGCGCTTTCATTTTGGAATACAGCTCAAAACCTGACATCTTTGGCATCTTAATATCAAGGATGAGTAATTCATAACAGTCAGCTGCAAAATTCTCGAATGCAGCCGAAGGTTCTGTGTAAGTATCGACAGTAAAATCATACTTTTCTAACATGATTTTTATTGTAACTATTACATCCGGCTCATCATCAACTACCAAAATCCTCTTTTTTCGCCGGTTCATTGCCATATGAACTTACACTAAGGTTGTACTTGTGTTTATTTAAGCAATAATGCCCAACTGCTAAGCTTTGGAGCATACAATATGCCTATCTAGTAGGAATGCTGTCAGCAAGAGTACACACCATTCCATCAACCTTTACCAGTCCAATCCCCTGTAGGGCTAGACTGAATAGATATTCTAAAGCCTATTTCTAATGTCTGAAATGAAACAAAATAAGTGGCCAGTAGGTAGTCATGTGACAACATAGTCTTTCATATTCAGCTATCAGGATTGGATTTTTGGAGCACTACTCTAACCACATATCTTTATGAATAAAAACTCCTGACTTTCTATCATATTGACTAATCATCCCGTATGCACTTTTCCCCCCTGCGAATTCATACGAAAAATAAATTACAACGAAAAGACCAGATGTACCCTGTTCAGCGTTTTCCATTAAGGCAGTATCAATAAAGATCCAGTATCGCTTCTCCATGTTAGGGAGGAGTGGACCAAGGTTGAATCTCTCGGCATCGGGTGATTTCAATGACTCTCGCCTTGGGAGTGATTCGCTACAAACTGAAATCGCAGTAACTGCTGTTGAAGGAACTTCACCAAAATTTTTTATTGAAATTGCATACTGCTTCTTCTTGTTCTCGCTGTCGTCACGTACGTGTTGAATATTCCCTGATGGTCCGATCCAAGGTCTGAATCTTACTTCGGTTTGTAATTTACTCACTTTTGCCAATTCTGCAAAGTCCTTTACAGTCTTCCACAGTAGAAATACTATGATAATCTCAGCGATGCCTGCAACCACTGCGATATATTTTTCAAGGGTCTCGATTGTCACGGCATTGGATTGATTTTCAGCGGTACCTGTGCTTTGATTTTCTCCGGACGAATCAGCAGCTAAAATTCCATGAAACGCAAGGGTAGCTGGAACTATTCCGATTGTCGCTGCCAAAAAGACCAAAATGAGTAAATTTGTAAGCTTTAGTTTTGTTGCTGGATCTAGGCTCATTGGGTATCATTCTGGCATATTATTGATTATTTTAAAAATGCTTCGATGCATACAACTATCAAAAAGACACGGTGCACAGAATACGCAGTCTTGATATGATTTATTTAATTGCAATGCAACAATCTGCAGATTTTCTGCGAATTACACTGCGCTGAAATATTGAAAATATCATCGATTATCAGAAATAGGGTCATGACAAATTAGCATTAGCGAAAACCTCTCCCGAGCTTAGTCAACTATGTGACGGCTGTGTTGCGCTGCGACAAAATCTGCCACTCTATTACAGATCCTATGAAGAGAATAAGGATAACTATACCGATTTCAATAATTGTTGGAATAATGTAATGTCTCATGTTATTAGGTTGCCTCAACGTTTTCCGCTTTGTAACGAGAAAATAAACTAGTATAGCACTTCTTGACATGCCTAGGGCGTACGCAAAAATCTCAAGAAGCGCAAAGGGGGATAGTAGTAAGCTGAGAGGGGAAACGTTTTTGAATGCAGGGTTATCCATTGCGAAAGCGTTGAGAGCTTGTCCTGTAGAAAATGCTGCATAAGTCCCGATACCCACCCCTGCAGCTGGAATGAACATTTCTAAAGCAGGGATTACATTGTTTGCGAAAATTCCAAAGCCATCAAGATTCTGATTTCTTTCTCCCAGCTCGCGTTTTATATTTTCAGCCTGTTCTTTAGTTAGCTGAATAGCAGTTCCGGCATAGAAGGCAAAAATAAAAAGCCCCACTGCAAGTGCCAGATAAAGGAAGCGCCATGCTATAGCGAGGTACAAGTTCTATCTTGACCTACTCCTCAAATTGTACAGTCGAGTTATTGAAAACATTTTCGTTAATGTTTTGATAACTGTTCTAACACTTCCAGAATTTGACTTCATTTCTTAAAGATTTGTAATGGTGAGTGGGACAAATGAACTAATGGCAGAATATTATTTGTGTCTTTTTGGACAACAAGATAGGCTAGTGCATTCATTGCACTTCTAGCCATGAAAACGAAATATCTTAATTGTATATTTTCAAATGACATCAATTTAATGGATCTAGAGGCAATATTTAAGCTGTTGCGAATATTTGATTTAACAAAAAAGTATAGATAATATCAAATTTTTTGCAAGCTCACATTGATATTCATGGCTGCTATTGATAATTTGAATATCAGAAACCCGTTTTTGGAAAGTGATACTTAGTTTAGTAAGACAATTATTTAAATAATATGCAAGGTAATATGATGCAAAAGACTAGGAGAGTTGTTAAATCTTTGAATACCAAAGACCCAGCATACTTGAATAGTGCAAAAAGACTGCATGGTGATTGGCCTGGGCTACTTGCAGATTGCCGAATAATGTAGATTTTACTCTGGAAGGCAGCCGATTCTAAGATTTTACTCAAGTTCTAGAATAATCGTTAACAGTAGTCTTATCACTTTTATCCCCCAAACAATTTCTCTAACCATAGCAATGATTATCAATATTGGTATCAAACATTCTAATCAACTTATTTAGAAAGCCAATTTTTCATTAGAGCGAGTAGTATAAAAAAAAATATAACAAGTTGACTTGTTTACTTTACTTTTCCTAAATCTCCAGACGTTGCATTCTCCCCTTTCTTGTCATTTTAATACCATCTCCTTCCCAATATAGCACTATTCTGATTTGCGAATATTGCAGTAAGCAATGTAAATGTTACCAAGATATTTTAGATTGTGTCAGTTGCATCTACAGTTGTTTCAATCTTTGGTATCCAAACTTCATCATTCAGTACCTTCTGGCAGATTATCATTCCGATTAGTTCTCCATTCCGTGCTTTTCCCTGTCACAGCGTAATTGGATGTGCTTTTAAACATCACATTCAAAGAATAGTATATAGGAGAATTCTTCGATAAAATTATAATAATTGTTGATAATAATCACCCCATACTAGCAATTATTTTATTTTAGTATCCCTTAGGTACTAGACAGTAAAGGTGATGGTTTCCAAAAGATGCTCGGTATGCGGACAAACGGTGGGTAAAGGCGGAAATTCTTTGTTAGAAGCTTCCGTTGATGGTACTCTCTATATATTTGACTCAGCATCTTGTTTGGCCATATTTAATAAGTTTCTAATTGTTTACGGCAACAGTTTCGTAAGTCAACTGGCATTGAATGCTTAATCTCATTAAGTGGGTAAAGTCAGTTAGATCGTAGTACACAAGACCAAAAACGCAATTCTTGCTTCAAAGGATAATTTATGCCGAAATCAAACCATCTACTGTATAACCATGCTAAATGGCAGTGGGATGGTGTAGGATCAATTCACTTAAAAATTCGCAACTATGAATAGTCCCATCGTAGTGGCCATAGTGAATCCCCATACTAACTTGTTCCAGTCAAAAATCTTCTGTCCATCTAATACTCCAAAGGGTAACAAATTAAATAATGCTATCCATGCATTGAATGAGGCACCTGCATATAAATATGAATTATGCGGGTACAAATAGGCAAATAATAAAAATGAAAATCCCATTACTAGGTTAGTCAAAGGCCCAATAAGTGCAACTCTTCCAAACTTGTTTCTATCAGTTAAACCCACCATAACGGCACCCGGAGCAATAAACTTGAACGGGATAATTGGTAAAGCCGATATGGCTGTAATAATTAGTCCATATAACTGTGCACGAAATTCAGACCAACTTCCGTAATACTGTGCTAGAAATTTATGAGCCAATTCATGCACAAGAAATGCACTAACGAACATTGCTAAAAATTGCCACGAAATATACCGATACCCATTCAATGATAAACCTACGGCAGTCACCAAGGCTGTAGCGACAAGTAGGTGAAGAATTTCAATTTTTGAACTCTTTATCTTTAGAGCTCTAAGTAATGATTTGCCAACGCTGCCACCTAGTGCTGAGTGATAACCATAATCGGAGTTACCCGCATTCATAAGGTTCCTCTTATCTACATAGTCCTTTAGAAATGGGCATGAATGATTGAGTGGAATTCTGTGAAGGTGACAGAAAGTTTCACCACAGTAATTGCAGCGAAAAGACATGCTCTCCTCAAGACCGCATTTATGACATTTCATTCTATTATGCTATCAACTACCTCTATATTCGTCATTCTGAATTTGCTCAATACAAAATGTGTAACACATTATCAAAATGATCTCAAGTCTCATTTCGGGTAATTGAAGTTGACAACAATTTTCTATGGACACAGAATTATATGTGTGGGTCAAAGGTAAACCACCTGTTCCTATTCAAAGCCAAGATAGCTAGAGGCACAAATTTGCATCCTCCAAATTCTCCCTCCGTTACCACGTTTACAACAAGTTTGTTCATAGTAGATGATAAAATCCAGTAATTCATCTCTAATATTGCCATTTCCAAATATAGGTGTTTCTAGCTCGAATATAGAAAGAAACACAACTCCGCATCGTATGTGTTCAAAATGATATATTGCCTAATTTCACAACGTCCGAGAATATTTGTTAAATCTTACCTTCGTCATATGAGCCATATTTGAGTACGAGACTGTGCCAATATTCTGTACGACAACTCATACAGTTCTACTTCAATGGTTCATAACCTATTTTTGAGTTTTGAAAAGGAATTGAAATTCTGAATTGTAGCCCCCGTCTCAGCCTTTCTAGTAGTGCTTTCACACCCATAGGTAGTTATTCCTAATGTTGTTACTAACGATAGTAAGACAAAACGAATAACAGAATAAACAGCCTTACAAGCGAGTGACCAATAAGATGCCTGACTACAAACAAACTCATTATCAATTTATTTCTAATTCCAAAAAATTTGACATATGCGTGAGTAGTCGGCAAATGCAATCTTAAGTAAATATGATGTCTTTCATTACAAATTCACAAGTACCACGAGAATAAGTTTAGAAGTCAAGAGCTGTTTCTAAGATATGGACTTACGTTCTTATATTACATAATGAATTCTGTGATGCACACTGAGTTGCATTTCGTTGTCAAATTCCATCCCGCAATGAATGCAGTGACAAATTCCAGAATTTTCAACGCTAGCTCGTTCTAAAATTCTGATGATGTCACGCCCAGAAGGATCTAGAACTACTACATAATCTCGGATCTTATTTTTAATAAGGATATCTTTGAGTTTTCTTGTCATATTGTTAACGTTTCCTTCTTCCGTTATGGTAAAACTATGGGGATCTGAAGGACTACCATCGTTGACTACTAATCTATCCTTGTACTCAAGTTGCATTTCCTCAATTAAAACAGGTCTCAGATCACTGGGAAGTTTTGAAACATCAATCGAAATGACCATGTATCCCGATGAAACTTATATCTCTTAACTATATTGGTAGTTACTGTCATGAAATTGACAATAGGCAATGCCACTTATTATTATCATTTTTTTCTGCATCTGACGAAGTCAAAAAGGCATAGATAAATACTACACAGGCTGCTGGTTAACATTAATTGTGATCAATCAAGTGATGGTCAGCCCGCTAGCCTTTTTTGTTACCATTTTATTATCACGCCCTCAAAGAGGGAATTGGTATTTCAATCTGTAGTCGAAAAATACTAGTATGAAGACATGTGATAAGAACCCATTGTATAGTAATCGAAACTAATAGTAGCAGGCGATGCTACTTTCGGTTCTAATATCAGATAACTCAAAAATCAGGCACATTGTCCAATAATGCGTATGGTGAAAATGTTTCAATTAGCAGTTCATTCAATTGGCACAATCAAAATCAAATTCTATTCTTGAGGAGACACGCTACGCTCTGCCCTATGATTTAGTCATACTTTCAGATTCTGGCATGTAATTTTTTTCAGGATAGCCAAGACGGAGTCCCACTTACCTCAAGCTATTGCATTTTGGCGTCTCACTGTGACGGCTTATATCAGTTTGCAAATCAGGGCATCAGATCGGTTCATGAGTGGTCGTTACTTCATCGTGCATAATATGCTATTAAACTGCAAACCATGAAACGTGACGCCATGAAGATCGTAGATTAACGATGTTAAGTTTCAGTTATATATCAGTCGAAAGAAGCAATTTTGTGAACAAAAGGTCCAAGAACAAGAACAAGAAAAATAGTACCGTTTTTAGCAATATATCTATGAAGGGGTTATCCATAATGGTGCTTGCTGGAGTACTTATTTCCCTAGGCGCTTATGCCGCAATTAATTCTTCTCGACCAAGTAATGGGACCTCACCTGTATTAGGTATTCCAGGTAACAGTTTTATTAAAGCCGTGCATACCCCGGGAAAGGGATATTCATTTATGCACCAGTCTTCAGGGAGTTCAAAAGGCTTACGAAATCTAAATTCGGGGGCCAGAACTAACGATCCAAATGTCCTCATGACTGTCAATAAAGGGAGCGCAGAAACTATTCACCTAATTAACGAAGATACATCTCATTCAAAACATAATTTAAACGTGGACGAGTTCAACGTTCATACTAGAGATTTGGGATACTTTGAATCACAATCTGTCACTTTTATCGCTGATAAGGCGGGCACTTTCAAGATTTATTGTACTATCCACCCCGAAATGACAGCCTCTGTTGTTGTTAGAGATCCTACTGAATTCCCGTAACATTGGCTTTGCGATATACTAGTCTTGAACTATTGTTTTAACAAATCCAAAACTACGGGGCAAAATGAATGAACGTAAATAAATGTTGCCACTGAAAGGACATTTGTGGGATCAGGTAGAGTATACATATTCGATCACAAGATATCGTTTGACATTCAATATTATTGCATTTTAGTAGAGACACAAAAAATTCGATGATCTGAACTACGATCTTAGTAGCCTTAAGTGGATTACGATATAGTTGGGTACGATGAGATTCTTAATACATGAAAAATTGTTTTAAGTGGTGCAAAACCGCTGACAATCACTCGCAAATAGCATACTATGGAACAAACTCTAAAGAATTTATCATATTCTGTATAATCGCATGATACTTGAACCAACTAATTGGAGATGCAGCATACCCAGCAAAAAACACATCGGGACTCTTACTAATTGTCATAAACGCACCTCTTTTTTCACTTTTATCAGTATCGGTTAAATTGACACTGAAGGCTGAAATATTGTTTTTTAATTCTATAGTTTCATTGCTGCCGAAGGCTATGCCTGTAATATTCATAAATATATTTTGTGAGTTGTTCATGAAAAAAGATAAAGGCAGATTCCTAATTGGCGTACTTAGTTCAAGCACGTAAAATATTATTTCGGGTTCATTGATTCCTTTTGGAATACTTATCTCTGTCGCAGGTGTGAATACGACACCACTAAGCCTGGATAACTTATCAAGTTGTTCATTAGTCTCTACATAAACCCAATCAGAAGGATAGCTAATTTTAAATCCCAAGCTCGCATTTTCATAAACATTCCATGCTCCCTCTTGTGCAAAGGCGTTACTTATTGTAAATACTACAAAGAATGCTAACGAGACAGTACTTATTAGTATTTTAAGGATCATTTTGTCAAAGTCCCTACATTAAAATATGTCAATAAAATCAGGCTCAAATCCACGTACTGTTGTCAATCCTGGTTCCAGATTCCTACATATTCTGGTATGAGCATGAGCATGTTAGTATCGTTTTTCCTGATTAGTAATACCACTTTATTAATTTATACTACCGAACTGTTTTCAATTCTAGTTTTTCTGGTCTTTAGTGTAACCATCACACCTACTGTATGCACTTGTTATATTTAATATGGTGATGATAATATTATGGGAATAAAATTGGTGTGTGCCTCTTGCAATAGAGAAATACGTCGTGGATTGACTCCGCTGAGGTATAAGGATAAGATATTTGATAATTACTATTGCTTAACTGCGTTTAAGAAGCTCGGAGAAGTATATGGCGATGCACTCCTATCTCAAATGAAGTAAATTAATCAAAGTTATTTGCTACTAGTATTCCAAAAGTACCTTAGATCCCTTGTTGTTGATGATCTTTGTAAAGACCACAGAACGTGAAATCAACAAATTATCCTTTCAATTTTTTGCGTTTAGACTTTTTGGAGTCTGCCTTTTCTGCTTCTTCGTTGTCTTCCCTGACAGATTCTAAATATGCGTCTTCCGAGCTCATAATTGATTTAGATGACAAAATAACTTAAATAGATTTGATAAATCAAGAGTTTGTCCAATTGCTTTAATTTTTACAATCCATATGGTCATGGATGAATAAAGACCAAAGATTTAGTGACTGATCGTATCTCAAGTAAACATATGCATCTAGACAGTATGGATTAGAAATAGAAAATCTGCTGGAGCTGATAATCGCTCTCTTCTCTTCCGCCTGAGGCAGTCTCGCGAACTTTACTGCTAGACCCAGGGGGTCCTAAGATTGATGGCCTCCAACGTCATTAGGTCCGCTTGGGATACTCGGAAAGACTTTTTTTATGTCCAAGAATCTCTTTCTCAAAGTCACTATGCTCATTTTCGCAGAACTGGACAAGGTTACTTGGCTTACTTTCTCACCTTGTTCCAAACACGCAGCGTACAGCACTGCAACAGCCAATGCGGTTGGGTCCTTTCCATAAGATACTGGATTCTCCTTCACTACATGCATCATTTCAGCCGCCCTTCTCAATGTTCTCTCACTTACACCACCATTGTTGGCTATACGAGATAGGAGAATTCTCGCGTCTATTTCAGGGAGTCTTATCTTCAAGCGCCTCATTAATAGTCTGTAACATTTACCAGCAAAGACTTTGTCTGTATCTACAGCTTTTGATATTTCCTCGATTGTTCTTGGAATGCCAGCCTCTCTGCACGCAATATAGACACACGCTACCACAAACCCCTTGATTGATCTGCCTTTAATGATCTTAAGATCCAACGTCTTCCTGTAGTAGTAGGCAGATTTCTCAGTTAGAGGATCGGTCAAAGATAATTTTTCTTTAATTCTAAGCAAAACAGAAAATGCGTTCTTTAGGTTTCTATGGTAGCTCCTATTATTATTGGATATCTTATTCCATCTCCTCATTCTTTGCATTGTGGTTCGCTGCTCTGCATTAAGCGCCACGCCATTTCCATCTGTTACTGAATATGGTATAACTGTAGACAAACCCTTGTCCGCAAGTGTTAAGCTTGAGGGCAAACCAGTGTGGACACCCGCTTTATCCATTTCGCTCTTGACATTAAGTTCACCTTCAGCCGATTCTATTTTATCTGCCAAAACAATACCACAGTTCTCACATACTTTTTCGCCGCTTGCTGGATCAAATACGATCTTATTACCCTTGCAATGAAGACAACTTACAATGCTTTCAGGGTCAACCATCGGTTCCTTCGTAGGGATCAAAGACACTAATTTGCTCATATCAGACCGATTGGTAAACTCTCTATTAATATTGGGCGTTTACAATGCAAGCACTTGGACACGAAAAGCTACAGTAGGTTACAATGTAACACAAGCATTTATTAGGGGCGTATGATTCGGTCGTGCAATAGTCGTAATTTTTCATAAGGGCTGAAATCACCACGAAAATAACCTTCAATATGATATCTTCAGCTATTTTGCTCCGCCAATCCGGACCTAGTTGACAATTAGGTTGAACTGTAGTTGAATCATAATGTTTATGTTTTCGTACATTTCTACCATTATTGTTAGCTTTCTAGATCTTCATTTTTTGTATTGCTATGTAAATTAGTTAGATAACAGCTTGTAGCGCTCCATTCTGAATGTCTTGCTTTATTACCATTTTTCTTCACGTGTTTTTTAAAGATATATTGACTACGTGACCTTACTAATTAGAGTAATGATAGTTCATCCATCCATGGAAAAACCATAGTATTGTTAGTCTCAATACTAATGCTTATGAAGCTTATGATGGTACAAGTGTGTAAGCAATGAATATTTTATGTTCGTAGAATAGAATATACGCTGATATAGCTGTACCAGATTTCTTATTAATCATACCTATGTAACCATCTATTCACATGAAAAAACAACTATCTTTGGGATTGGCCATATTAGCAGTTATAATGGCATCAGCGATGACAGCTCTGTCTGTAGGTACTGCCATAGTTGCCAACGCTCAAACCACAACTGGAGACACAGGACAGATAAAAGATTATTTGAATCAGGCCATGCAAGCACTAGACAGCGGTAATAATACACGCGCGTTAGAACAGATCGACCTTGCATCCGATACACTCGAGAACATGACAGGAGTTGCCGACGATGGCGAAGAAGATGTTGAAAACGAGACAGCAGAAGAAGGCGCTGGTGAGGATGCTGACGAACCCGGAGACGTAGACACGAATGATGAAGAAGACTCACAATCGCAAAAATAATCTCTACAATAACAGATAAAACCATTCACTAAATTTCACTTTTTTTTCATTGCTTAAATTCTATGGATAATATTACTATTGACTTGTGAATGAACAACTTTCTAAGTTATTTACAATTATCTAACAAATTGAATACGGTGAAGTTTTAGGGCAATTCAGATCATAAAATTTGTATTCCCTAGTAACATTACTGATGAAGTGGCTGATTCGAAATGTATGAATATTTTTCTTAGTTGAAGCAATAATAGTCTCAATAAAATAGATATGAACAGTGATGCTAGTGACCAAATTAAGAATTTTCAACTGTCGTGGGGAGAGCATAGATATTAAAATTAACAAATAGTACATTTAAGGAAACTAGACAGGGCAGTTTTGATTTTCATTATTGGTATCAGTAGCTAATAAACTTCATGGCAAGCACAACTATTAAGATTTGAAGAAACACATGATACTGCTGTAAGCTTGTCGGAAAGATTGTAAAAAAAAAGAAAAAAAGAGGTATTGAGTTGTTTTTTGTCTATTTCGTCTTAGGAGTTATCGTTTGTGCAGCTACCTTCGAGTTCACAAGCAGATCCACCAAAGCCACCGTCGCCGCCTGTTGCGTCGCCGCCAGCTCCACCTTCACCGCCAATGCCGTCTCCACCTGCGCCACCTGGGCCTGGTGAAGCACCATTCGCATCGCCGCCGTTACCGGTCAGACATGCTGGTGAACTTACAAGGAGATTTGGTCCACTCGCATCTTGATGACATGCAGATCCGCCGCTTGCGTCGCCAGATAGACCTAGGTTGTCTCCGCCAGCTCCACCAGCTCCGCCAGTTGCTGGGCCTGCTAGGCCAAAGTTAGATCCGGCAGCTCCGCCTGCTGCGCCAGCTCCACCGTTACAGTTAGCCGGGGCCGCCGCTGCAACACATCCAATGCCGCCAGCTCCACCAGCTCCACCAGCTCCACCAGCTCCGCCATTGCCGAACGCTAGACTAGCTCCGCCAGCTCCGCCAGCTCCGCCAGCTCCGCCGTCGCCGCTAGCATTGCTAACGCCGCCGTTGCCGCCGACAGCTACGATCTCACCGGAATTACCGCCAACGCCACCATTGCCGCCTTCGGAATTACCGCCAGCACCGCCAATTCCAGCACCACCGTTGCCGCCAGTGCTTGTGCCGCCATTGCCACCGTTGCCACCGTCGCCGCCTTCTGCTTCAATTGAAGCTTTCTTTGTCTTTTTAGAACTTTTCTTGTATTTCTTACTCTTCTTCGCATCGGCTGAGTGTTCATCAAAGGCTAGCG
>JBIOZE010000152.1:0-10154 GCA_044870745.1 Nitrososphaeraceae archaeon
AATTATGCAGTAAGTATTAAATCCTCGTTTCATAAAATCTCTTGGATTTATTTGAAATGCCAGTGAATAATTTTCTCATCGTTTTCATTGTAAGTTGCCCGGGAGCTGTACCCTTATTTAACGATGCGTATGTAAATGGGGCATTTCCATACAATGTACACAAGACCCGGGACAAGACACCAGACTCTACCATGCCAAATGCGATAAGAGTAGTATTTCCAATCGAATCATAGAGAGAAATTATAGAAATAGCATCTTCTACTTTGTTCGCTGCTGTTACAATTTTTATTGTGTTACTGTATTTCCTCATTTTACGGACTCTAGCAATCAACTCAGATCTAGAAGGTGTTGCAAGATAGTCATGCCATGATACCATGATCGATGTTTTATTCTTTATCAAGAAATTCATTAACAAATTGTTCTCTTTCAACAGATTGAATTCTACATCGAGTAACATTGGATTAAATAGAGCAAGTTTTTGGAGAAATTTAGTTCTCTCAGTCAAATCATCCGTAAAATATCCACCTTCAGAATGAGGCCTCAATGTGAATACTGCTCTCTTACAAATGTCCTTCGTAATAACTCGTTTCAACACTTTTTCGATTTCTTCAGGATTGAGAAAATCAAACCTGATCTCGACGTAATCAGCTCCCTCTTTAATCGATCTCTTTAGCAAAATAGAAAGTTCATCTGACGATGAAGCTGCTAATGAAACGCAGATCTTCTCCAAGTAATTTCTAATCACTGATTAAGCACACTCAATATTAATTTTGATCGTGTAACAAGTGAATCTGCAGAGGTAGAATAACGAAGCCTTGGACAGATTAGTAATTCAAACCTCAGAAGTATTTTACCACCGTGCAAACAAATCAATCTCAACGAATGCTTTGAACTTATTTCGTGATTGAATTGGTGTCACGTCTAACGCGGCTTACCTTAGCCAATCAATCGTAAACAATTCCCTGCTTCTATCGCACTTGAGTAATAAGTCGGAATAAAAAATACTTAATTTCAGAATTTACAAGATTCAAAAAATGTATCCCGCGGGCAGGATCTACCCTAGACTGGATGCCCCAGATACTATTTGAGCCTGCGACTCTTCGGTGACTGCAATTGTTAGCCTGATAGGCTGTTTCACGCGGTCAGCTCATTTAGCCGACTACTACAGCCGAAAGCTCTACCAGGCTGAGCTACCGCGGGACATTTTCCATGGTAAACTATCGCCTTATAACTACTTTCATTTATGTAAATATCAGGCCCTTCCAAAATTGCAATTAAGAATGGATTGTAATTTTACTCAAATTAATTATCTATCCATGTAATACGAGAATATTATTGTAATATTGAATTCTAACGTATCATGAAGTTAATTGTACAATTCGTTCTTTAATCAAGATACTCGATTATTTTCTTTAGTCCATAAGACATTATCAGGTCAGCGCCTGCTCGTCTCATACTTATCACATATTCAAGCATCCACTCTGATTCATTTATGAAACCTTTGTCGGCAGATGATCTTACCATGAAATATTCTCCAGAAACATTTTGTACTGCCAAAGGACAACCAAATCTTCGCTTCGCTTCTATTATCAAATCTGAGGAAGTCATACTGGGCTTAATCATTATCATGTCAGCGCCCTCTTCCAAATCCATTTGTATTTCATTCAAACTTTCGCGAAAATTAGGGTATGGTGATTGGTAAGAGGATTTATCAAATCTTATTTTGCCTGGACTGTTAGCGAAGGCTGTAGATCGAAACGGCGAATATAGGCTGGACGCATATTTAGTCGCAAGAGACATGATCTTAACCCGTTTGAAACCATTTTCTTCGAAGCAACTTCGTATCGTCGCAACTTGCCCATCCATCATAGATGAGGGAGCGACTACATCAGAACCTGCTTCTGCGTGGCTCAAGGCTATTCTCTTTATGTTAATTAATGATCTATCATTGTTCATCCAAAGACCTTGGGAATTGCTGGTGCCACAATGGCCTGACAAATTGTACTGGCATACACATAGGTCTGTAATTACCGAAACCCTGTCCCCAAAGTTGTTCTTTATTTTTCTTAGTGCCCTTTGGATTATGCCTCTTGAATTCCAAGCTTCCGAGCCTTCGGCGTTACGTTTCTTTGGAATCCCAAAAATCATAATCCTTGAAATCCCTAATTCTAGAATTTTTTGAGTTTCGGTCACGAGTGAGTTTAAAGGAATAGTGATCAGATAATTTGGAGATTCAAAGCGTTTTTCCGTTATTATTATTGGCATTACTAAATTATCTCGAGTTAGTCTCTCCTTGTGAGCCACTTTCTTAAGGACACTTAGTTTCGTCCTAAACTCTTTCAAATGTATGTATTCAAATAATTAGTTCATATGAATACCTTGTGAACAAACAATTTCGTAAAACAAATATTGCTTTTTTCTGCAAGTTGAAATATTGAGGTGATTTCATAATTTCACTGGGCCTTCTATAACTCGACGCCAGATGGATCATTCTGGACCATCAATCTACCTGATCATAGTTTGGGAGTGCAAGATAAATCAACAGAAAATTGAGACGAAGGGGAAGGAAAGACAACAAATGCAATTAATATTGACATAGAATTCTTATCTTGTTTTCAATAAAAGAATGATTAAAAAGGATCTATGGCAAGAGGATAAATCAATGCAAACGGTCTCTATTGGAATTCCTTCTTATAATGAAGCTAGCAATTTAAGATTATTACTAGACCGAATTTTTTCAGATAACGATGAGGCCACATTTAAAACAATAGAGATAATAATTTCAGATGATTCTACGGATGAGACTCCGAATATAGTGCAACATTATTTAGAGATTAAAAACAAATGTAAGATTCGATTTTTTCATCATGATCATCGTCGCGGGGCTGCTAGTGCCTGGAATGAAATAATGTCGAATGCTAATGGTAACGTAATTGTTATGTACGACGCTGACGTAATCCCGGAAAAAAATTGTACAAGCCAACTTGTTTCTATAATTGGTGATAAATATGGATTGTGTGCCTCAAATCCGCAACCACTTCCTGGCGATGGAATTCCAGGGAGGGCATCAGTCTTTATAGGAAGATGGTTGGAATCAGTAAGAATTAGGCAGCTTTCTCAGTATACCGTCATGGGAAGGGGACTTGCATTGCAAAACCATATCGCAAGAAAAGTAAAAATTCCACCTCAAGTAATAGCCATTGATTTATTTTTACAGGAGGCTGTCCTTAAGCTAGGTTATCAGGTTACTTACAATCCCAAAGCAACAGTTCTATTTAAGCCTGCAAGCACTTTTGAAGATTTCTCCTCTCAGATATTACGAGCTAATCGAGGACATGGTCAAGTTATGGGGTTGCATGGAAAAGTAAAGTACAACCTTAAACGCAAGACGGCGCTCATGGAGGCGATTCGGAATATCATAAAGGATCCGGTCGGCGCAGCATCACTCGCATTAAGTTTACTGATCTTGCCTTATTACGTACTGAAGATCAAGAATTTTGATTCTGCGATATGGCACACAGCCCACAGTACAAAAAATATTCGACAAAACTTACCTTTGTGAGTCATTAGTTCGAATTCATTATAATTGACTCAAATTTTATCAAAATGACGCTACCAATAATATAAATAATACCTACTAAATAACTGTGCAGTGGGGTTGGTTTGATTGCAAGTTAGTGGGTATCTTTGTTCCGCCCATAACAACAAGAATGATTCATTGATACAATCGTGGAAGGGATCAGTGGATATCGAGAGTATGTATTTTGTAACGGCGACATTTTCTTCTGATTGTATTCCCTATTTTCCGAATTACGCTAATCACTACATTCTTGCTAAATACAGTCAGGTTTCAACTATACTTTCCGACCTTGCAAAATATTTGCAAGATAAACTTTCCTTCTTCTTCAATTTTAAAGATGGGTTGTTCGAAAGGCATCACGAAAAGTTGAGTTACGTGTCGGTGTACTTTACCAAACATACTTGTGAACCACCTGAAATAAGTGATATAGCGAACTCTCTCGCGAAACGAGATAGAGTAAAATCTGCATGTTTAGGCAATTTGGAGTTTGTTAACGGCCAATATTTGCGATTCACTTTTCCTTACACAAAGAACATTATTGTATTGGATGTCGAAGGTGAAAGAACCCATCAAAGCGATCAAAGATATTGTGAAAGAACTAGGATGGACGTTGCGAGAAGAGGGATATCACTAAACAATCTTGTTAGTTTTTCAGTGCTAGACAAACTTAAATAGTGTATTGTTGATACCAGAACTATTAAATAGGAATCTCATTTCTAGATTTTCGATCTAGATTGAGCAAGCCGATGGATTTGGGCAGTTTGAAAGTTGGTTCATACATTATCATAGATAGTGAACCCTGTCGCATAGTTTCGTACGATCATAGCAAACCGGGCAAACATGGGTCAGCGAAAGCGAGAGTCTCTGCTATATCAGTATTTGATGGATCCAAACATAGCATGGTCGCTCCAGTTTCAGCAAATATAGATGTTCCCTTAATAGATAAGAGAAGCGGACAAATAATTTCTGTATCTGGTAACACGCTTCAGATCATGGATTTGGATACGTTCGAAATGTTTGAAACTTCTTCTATGGAAGAGGATGTCAGAGAAAAGGTCTCCCAGGGAGCAGAAGTAGAATATTGGAAGGTATTAGATAGAGTAAAGATTGTTAGAGTTAAAAGCTAGAATTGAACAAGAAGCTTTGGAAACGTATATTAAAATCTAACATATAGATGAAATATGGATGGATCTAGCGGAAAGGCTCACATTTGCTTACTCCCTGAACAGGTTGAATTATTGGAATCGTTTGGAAAATCTAAGGGAATGCTTACATTGAGTCAGACTGTAGAATATCTTTTAAGTGGAAGAGACGAATAACTGCATTTTTTTGAGATCTGAAAGTTATTTCTCTTTCATTAGTACTTTTGGGTCGTACTAATTCTGTGACACAACTATCGTACTCACGATTTACTGAAAAACCACTAATCGCATGAATTTGCGTTAGATTGCCGAATCGCCACGGCTCCCTGATCCAATGTCAACAGCCTCATCTATATCTGTGACAAATATTTTTCCTTCTCCAGCCAATCCTGTACTCGTGCTGTCGACAATCTTATTTACCACATTTCCCACCAATCCATCCTGCACTACAACTGAAATTGTTATATTTACGTTGAATTCGGGCCTAAAGACAGAAGTGCCCCTGCCTGAATGTACTACAGGAGTCGGAACCTGTCCTCTTCCTTTAGATTCGTAATATGTAAGACCTCCAAGAGGAAGTTCTTTTAACGCAGCGAAAGCTCTCTCCATCCTTGCATGTGGTATCACTGCTTCTATTTTCTTCATTATTAATGCAATATTATGCTCAATACACTTCTATTAAAATTTTCTGTAAAATTAGAGTTAAGAGTCAACGGAATACCTCCTTTTTCTTTATGTAATGACTCCAAGCGCTATAAATGCACATCCAATTGCAAAAATTAAGAAATCTGCTGGAATAATAATTGCCCATGTATCGTTTACGGTACCGGCATACAGGAACAAAAGAGATAGTAAAACCAGAGCAATGCCAGCAATGGTCTCTCCGTTGACACTTACCAATCCAAAATTTTTCTACAGATCAGTTATAAAAATGATTTCACTGGCTAAAACCTAGTGAGCAGAGCTCGAATTCCCATACTTAATATCGACTTTGACGTTTCTTCCATGCAAATAGCATAAAAACGAATGGAATGGTCATAATGGTAGTTGCTATGAATATTGGCTGCAATTGAGTCATGTCTACTGGGTGTCCTACTGCAACAAAATAAGGAAATGGATACAAACCTGAAACAAAGAACCACAGTGAAACAAATAGGGCTATATATGGAATATTGCGACGAATGAATCCTCTCTGCTGTTTTATCTCACTGCACTTAAGACAGCGCAGCCCTTCCCTAGATACGCATGATGAACAAACTTGTCTAGAGCAGACACTACATGAACGGTATCCGAACCGCGAACCACAAATTTGGCAGCTCGTCAATTGAATAAGTTGACACAAACGACAAATAAGAACTTTAAAGGTAGAATGACTCGATTCATTACGATATAGTGTTACTTTTAGTCATATTCACCGTTTTACCTGACTAGTTCTGCGTTAGCAAGATATGACTCTATTACGATTAACTATTTTGATCTATATTTCTAAGCGACGGTGGGATGAGTAATACAGAATCATTTGTAATAACGGGCTTTGACGGGAGATTGTATTGCTCCCTGAGTGCAGCCTGTTGCTTGACAAGCAAATCAGACGAAAAATTAGGGCCGATGTGACCAAATGAAATGTAAGCGATAATTATGGCAATTAGTGATAGACCCATTATTAAGATGCTCCAAGCAACTGTCCGCATATTTGCTGAATATGATGTCCCTTTTTCACTGTGGACAGACAATGTTGTTATTCCTAATTAGTTCAAAATAAAAGGATTTCTTTTATGGCCATTTTTAATTTGCTTAATTGTTTTTTCAAACTCATGCCCTCACTATGCATTAGAAATACAAATCGTTAAAAGCGCCACCACTAAAGGTATCTCTTGTGTTAGAAGATACGTTGAATGCTCACAATATAAAGTTGCGTACTGCACCCCCTGCGGTTGGATCCTATGTTCCCGTTGTGAAAGCTGGTAACTTAGTATTCATTTCAGGGCAGTTGCCATTCGAAGACGGGACTTTGACCTTGCCAAATAAATATGTGGGTAAAGTGCCAACAGGAGTTTCAATTCAAGAAGCGCACCTTGGTGCACGTCAATGTGTCATTAACGCATTTGCACAATTGAAAGCTTTTTTTTCCACTTTGGATACCATCAAGAGATTTGTCAGAGTAAACGGATATGTAAATTGCGAAAGCACTTTTATTGATCACCCAAAAATCATGAACGGTGCTACCGATTTGCTAAATAAGATATTTGGCGAGAGCGGTAAACCCAGTAGAATTGCAATTGGTGTAAACAGCCTACCTTTTGGAAGTGTAGTCGAGATTGACTTCGTGTGCGAAGTCTAATTCGAAGTATTAACGTGAGGCTCAAATTCTGAACATAACAAAGGGTCAACAAATTATAATATTTCAAATTATTCAATCCTCTTGATATTCATGGAGTAAATTCATAATCCCACAATTCCATAAAAACAGAACCCAAGTATGCGTCGGCAATTGCAGTGTCATGATAGTTTTAGATATTCCTAAAGTTAAACTCCATACTTTTCGTAACTCTCATATCCCTGGTGTACATTAACACTTGATATTGGAAATACTTGAAGGTAACACGCTTGCCAAAAGCCTGCTCAAAAAATATTCAGCCAATGTACGCGATTGGAATTTTCAAATATCGGTTCGGGAGAAGCATGATAATTTTTTCGATGCAATAGTAACAAACCCGGAAGAAGTATGGCAATTAAAAATTGATTCAATTTACAAGCCTAGCCCGTTAATTCTTGGTACAAAAGTGGATCTTGAACCTGTCAAATTTAAGAAAAATGAGAACCAAGTTCCGTTCGGTTACCGTAAGATAGACGCCTTTAAACTCCAAAGAATGCTGCTGAACATGCAAGAACCACAAAAAATGGCCGATCCCAGACATGAATCACTTACCTCATGGTTGAATTCTGCTGAACCAGAAATCCCGAAACCAGACAACAATTATGTGTATGGTCCATTTATCTTTACCAACAATGATCTTACTAGCGTTGATAAACATCAGAAGGTAATCTCTGACAAGCTTGCCAACAGGTTGCGTATAACGCTGAGATCGCTATATTCAGGTTACGGTTAAACTGTAGTTTCTACTCGGTTCCGAAATCCTTTAAATCATGCAATTTCGACATACAATTCAAATTCGTTGTGTCGCACTAGCTGTCTCTAGATCTTAATTTAGGCTCACATAAAATTTACCGGTTCGAATATTGAGTCATTGATTTATCGCAAATTACGATTACTTTCAATCTTAGATTTCAGTTTGCTTTAAAACAAACAAATGAAAAGGTTGCTAGTTGGACAATCAACTGATCTTTTAGAATCGAATTGATTTTCGAATTTAGTCAGCAACCCTCAATGGACCCAACATGTGTCGTTTATTTCATGTACGTTTTAGATTACTCTAAATATTTCTCGATATGTTAATGAAAGACTTAATTGGCATAATTTCTTTTAAACACTCCGATGTATCTAAATCTGGAGATAATATGTTAGAAAAATTAACAAGCATTGTAAGTTATGGTGGGTTGGTGTAAACTCATACGGAAGAAATTATAGGTGATAGCCGAAGGTCGCGTGAGGATTTAACTATCACAAATAAGATAAAGGAAGCATTTGCCACCTTAGATTTCATAAATCTCCAAAAATTTGATCTTGTTTCAAAGGCCATTTTAGCGGCAACCGATTTTGTTCATCAACTAATAAAAACGAGCGAGATTACTGCTAGTGTTAACATCCCCGCCTCCGAGTTGTTTGTGAATCCAAGAACGAGCTATTATCCAGATTGGGTGAAAGGAATAATTGTAATTTCAGATGAGGGCGTGAGTTTTCTTGCCGGGGGATCTAAGAATATACTTACTTTTGAAGGCAGAAATGTAATAGTTAAGAGTACAACTGGAACCACTTTTTTGAAGGAGACTATCCCCACAGATCGGGCTAAGAAATTCATTTTGACGTTGCTAGCTGCCGCTAGAGATATGGTCCAAAGTTTCGAAATTAGCCCAGCCGATGAAAGTGAATTAAAACAAGTCATCATGGCAATCATTGAAATGACCAATAGATTGAAGAAATAATGCAGTAATTTTGCACTCGGTTAGTCCATGTTTCGTTTGTTGACCACTCACATTAATTAAGGTAGTCGATTCCTTTCTTCCAATTCACTGAAACGGAGAAATTTTATGTTGTCAAGACGCCATGGGGTCGGCCGGATTTGAACCGGCGCCCTCCAGCGCCCAAGGCTGGCATCATACCAAGCTAGACAACGACCCCTTATTAGAAATCTGGCAATGCGAATTGTTCCCATACATAATTTAACCTTATTTGTCAGATTATCCACCGTGGAGTTTTGTAATGACTCTTGCGTATGTTTTTCCTTGCCTACACATACCGTCGCGGCATAAAAAATAGTTATATTATGAATGTCTATTTATCAACCGCAAAAAGAGTAAAAATGAACCCCCATGATTACTATGTAAAAGCCGGAAGAATAGCCTCTGAAGTCAGAGAAAATGTAAGAAAGATGGATCTCTCTGGGAAAGATCTGTACGAGATTTGTGAAAGAATAGAAAAAGAAATAATTGTACGTGGAGGTGCTCCTGCATTCCCAGTGAATGTCAGCTTAAACGAGATTGCAGCTCATTACACTGCAGAACCCAATGACAGTACAGTCGTAAATACTAGCGATATCGTCAAAATAGACATAGGAGTACATATTGAGGGTTTTATTGCAGATACGGCAGTGACAGTTACGCTAAATCCGAATTACCAAGACATGATTAATGTAGCGGAGATAGCTCTGAATGAAGCAATAAAGATATCTAAACCAAATACAAGGGCGGCTGACATTGGAGATGTAATAGAAAAGACTATTTGGAAAAATGGATTCAAAGCAATCCAAAATTTGAGTGGTCACTCTCTTGAGCAGTATACAATTCATGCAGGCAAATCAATACCAAATATCAGGACTTTCAGTTCATCATTTGGACTGACTGTGAATGAAGCATATGCTATAGAACCTTTTGTCACAACTAAAGATGGTCAAGGCATCGTTTATGAAGGTAAGGTGAAGAATATTTTCAGCGTCGTATCCAGAAAACCTACCAAAGAGTCTAAAAGTAATGAATTTCTCCAGAATTTATGGCAGCACTATAAGACTCTGCCTTTTACGACTAGATGGCTTATGCATGAGTATGATGAATTAACCGCAAGAAAAATGTTGGAGATACTCTTGAATAGGAAGAACTTACGTGCATATCCAATCTTGGTTGAGGGCCACTATAAGGCCGTTGCCCAAGCAGAGCACACCATTATGTTAGGTAAAAACGATGCAGAAATAATAACTAGATGAGCTAGACTACGCTTTTTTGAAGGTAAATACAGACTTATTTGCTTTGGATGAAAG
>JBIOZE010000153.1:0-15432 GCA_044870745.1 Nitrososphaeraceae archaeon
ATCGGCTGTTACCGGAAAAATAATAGATCCAAGGGATATTTAGCAATGGCCACAATTAAAGGAGTAGTCCACAAGTATGACAAGGACAATATAGATACAGACGTAATACTGCCTGGTCCCTATCTAAAGGTTCACGATCATGCCGAGCTGGCGAAGCATGCTATGGAAGGAATTGACCCCAATTTTGCGAATAAAATCTCACAAGGAGATTTTCTATTAACAGGAGCGAACTTCGGTTGTGGATCAAGTCGAGAACATGCGCCCATTGCACTCTCCTCTGCAGGAATTAGAGCCGTTTTGGCACCATCTTTTGCACGCATTTTCTATCGAAATGCTGTTGACGGGGGCTATTTATTGCCTATTGAAATCGATCGTGCTACAGTAAGCGAGCTATCTGACGGTCAAATGCTAGCCCTTGATATAGAGGAAAACATCATTACTAGCATTCTAACTGGAAAATCATATTCTATGAAACCCTTTCCCACACTGATCAAGAAGATCATAGAATGTGGCGGGATCCTCCACTACAAACCATAAGCAATGAGTAGAAGAAAGGGATCTATCCGGGAGATCATAAGTAAGGCACTATTCTACGATGATCCTTCACTTTATAGCGTGTATTACCGAGACTTCAAAACAGTAGCCCAAGTTACTCTAAAGGAATTTCTTGAATCCTCAAATTACTTGGAAACAATTCCTGTCACAAGGATAATTGAAATACGAAAGGCTAGTCAAGTATTATATCGAAAAATCGGATATCGGGGAAAGATGTCATTTGAAAATCCATTGCAAAGTTAGATAACTTACTAAGATCTTCAGTAATCTATCTTTAGAAATGATTAGACAAATGTGAAAATGATCTGAAGTTGGTCCAGACACACATTTTTTTAAGTTAGGTGTGATTCAAGACATGCAAACTACCTTTACCAACATTAAATATTGGTAAAACTAGATTAGCGTTTATTGTTTCTATTAAAATTATTTTTACTATGGTTCAGGAAATATTTTTTGAATTTCAAGAACAAGATATTCAAATGAGTCTGTTAAAATGAAGGAAAAACTCATGTGGGTAGTAATGAGCCGCATACTGCAGATCAGCAAAAAATTTCCTATTTCAGTTGATGTTGGAGTCAATCCTACGTATTTGCCAATCGAATCATAAACATCAAGATTCCTAGTCAGTTAGGATTGTGCCTCCAGATACCAACCCTCAGGCAAAAACTGCTCTGTAAATTTTCTGTCACCCGTATGTGTAGCATAACGCCAAATATTGGTATTTTTCCCAGAGCTAATGTAATCCCTTATCTTTTGCAAAGCTAGCAACTCGCTATCCATCAATTTAGGAGAGCATACAGCTCCATACTTGCATGAAAAAGCACATCTGGAGTCGAGTGTCAGGGTCCTTTTCACCTCTTCTAAGACAGGATAGGCTTGACATGCCAAGGGGCGGGATTTGTATATGGTGCACAGATACCCCCCATGCGGCGACCTAGATTTTGACTTTAGATCAAGAAATGGACAATAATCCCCGTCACGATGTCTACCCATAAGTTGAAACGCTATGATTTTTTCAGGTCCCTTTTTCATTTCAACACTACTAATACCTAGTCTTGGAAGGATCTTGATTCTAATTTTAAGAGTACTTGCCATCCTTTCAATTAATCCTCTCTCATGTGGAAGCAGTAGTACACCAATCTTTCCATACTTAATGGATGGAAAATATTGCCTATTCATGCAACAATCTGAACAACCCTCAATGCAACCAAAAATATGATCACTAGGCAGAGTTCTTTACCTTACCTATGGCCTTATATGCGGTACCATCCACTGGAATATCTTCATAATGCAAAAATTCTACTCCATACGCATACTTAATCTTTTTCAGCAATCTGAGATCATATGATACGTCCTTATTTTTTTTAGCTCTTGAGCTGGTACTGTAAATTGCAAATCGAATTATTACCTTAAGCTCATATCGATTCTTAAATTTCAAATAGTTATTACTAATGGGAACACATTTAATAAAACCAATATCTTCCTTTAGTAATATGCTTGAACCTTCTTGAAACAGTATGAACCAATAATTTCCACCATCTTCAATGAACATTAGTTTTACTTGATCATCAGCCCAACCATCAATTGATCTATTCCATAATTTTACTGCTACAGAACGATCACTAAAGAGGAGTAACACATTCATGTAGACATCATGATACCTATATCCTACCCCAAGAAATTCAGAATACCACGATTTGGGACTTTTATTCATAAAATATTGACTAATTCCTTCAATTTAAGGTCTCGAAATATAACCTTTGGGAACCAAAACATGATAGATGGCGCACTTTCATTATTTTGTAAGCGTTTATTTCCCTGGCGCCAAGGAGTAAAGGAATAACTGAGTCCATAAGTGCTACTATGTCTTTGAATCACTAGTCTATTAGTCTTATTTTGAACCTAAACCAGTAATTCATTCTATTCTTTCCATTCTACAAATATTGGCGTGAAGTGCAACACATAACCGTTCCAGATTGCAAATTGAAAACTTTGACGTGAGTTAGTCTGATTTTTCAACTGCTTCAATGTGACATTGGTGACCCCGGTGTTCTTTATCGAGCTCTTGAGCCTCTTCATTGGATATTGGAAATTGTCCTGTATTCAAATATTCTTCTCCAGTTTTTTCAAGAATGACTTTTTTACAGTCGTCGCAAAAAAGCTGCTGAATTATGATGCCCATTTTCTTCGCCTACCATTACTTTTCGTATATAAAACTATATTTAAACGATTTAGTATCAGATATTTCTCAAAAGCTGAGCTTTAGTCTTTTTTGCTTTGCGCGGTAGAGCGTAAAAGTGATCATTGTGAGGATTGCTGCAGCGCTTACAGTTACAATGTCAGAGAATGCATTATTTTCATAGTATACCTTACAATCGATTTCTCCGCTAACGCAACCTAAACTGAAAAATGAAATATTCCAAACGGAATGGGCGGCAATCGCAAACCACCCTTTACCACTGATCCAAGTTCTGAAACTCAAGAATATCGAGGGCAACACAAACAACCAATTTGCATATGCTAAACTATCGAGCTGAACTGTTGGTCCTAGTAAATGCCACATTGCCCATAATATACCGCCAGCCATAACGATTAGATGGCTACCAGTCGCATAAAGTGGGATTCCAAAAAACAAAGTCTCTTCAATAGGACCAGCAAAAATTACAGAGATGACAGTAATTGGTTTCAACGGTTCCTTATAATCAGTTATAATCGATTGTACAACAATTGACCCAGCTACTAATAATGCGATTCCTATAGCGTGGTAGAATAACACCATTACGATTAGATATTGTACTGAAGTTCTCAGGTACCTTCGTGTCCAACGTCTGGGGTTGATATCTCTGATTAAATCAGCTACAAAAGGATGCAAGTGTCAATCCCATTATCAAATTGTCCTAGACAAAAACGTACCGTTCAATAATGTGCTTGCAGGCTGGAATTAACTTTGTTAGCTTCATGCAAATTAACTTTAAAGTACCTGACTCCGCGAAATTAACCTATTCCCTAGTTGAATTGATAACTTGCAATTGCTCTTCGAAATTTGGAACGGAAATAACTGGTAGTGAGCATGTATAGTTCTTACAGATATAAGCCACCTGCGACACATCGCCATCTTCCTGATTGAGATTTTTTCCCTTAAAAAATGAATACTTCTTGAGCTCCTCAAAATTGAGGCCTTCCTCGATTATTGCAGCTATGGAATTTGGGATAAATTGCCTTGACATCCACCTTACCATGTCGACACTTTGGGAGGAAGCTGAATTAGATTTTCTTTTAATTATACTAATTTCAATTGGCGTCCTAATTTCAAGATAAATTGCGCATAATAATTGTGCAAATCCAAAAGGATTCTCACTTGCTGCTTTAGATGCTAGTTTCATTAGTCTAGTAGCTTTGATTAAGAAATCTTGTTCCTGCGTATAGTAATATAGTCTCAAAAGATTTGAGGCAGCTATAGAATTACCACTTGGTATAGCTAGGTCATAATGATTTTTAGTTCTCAGAATGAGTTTTTCTTGATCGTCCGAGGTAAAGAAAAAATCCCCTCTAATAGGATCCCAAAAATGATCTATCGTCGAGTACATATAGTCCAGTGCCCTCTTCAGATAAAGAGGTTTAGAATCGACTGCAAACAGGTCTAGAATGGCTTTCACATAGAAAGTGTAATCATCCAAATAACCGCTTACCTTAGAATTTCCATTTTTATAAACCCTATTTAGTCTATTTTGACTATAAGTCAAATTGCTTTCTAAGAACTGGAAAGCTTGATTTGCAGTTTCTAGATATGTGTTATTCCCAGTTACTTTATAGCCGTCTATAAATCCTGATATCATGAGCCCATTCCAAGAAGTTAAAATCTTATCATCTCTTCCTGGCTTAGTTCGATTTGATCTAATCAAGTACAGTTTCTTTAATGATTCATGTATTTTCGACGCGAGAACATCTTCTGCGAATCCATATTTTCTGCTCAGTAAACTGATTGAGCTTTGAATGTTAAATATGTTTTTTCCTTCAAAGTTACCGCCCTGAGAAACTCCAAAGTATTTACAAAATGGTTCGAGTATGTCTTGGTCCAGTATTTCTTGGATTTCAGTGAATGACCAGACATAGAACCTGCCCTCTTCTCCTTCCGAGTCAGCATCCTGAGAGGAGTAGAAACCCCCATGGCTTGAGCTCATCTCGTTTGATACGTACTGGAGAATTCCATTTACAGTGTTCAGGTATCTTGAATCTTGTGTTACTTGAAATAATTCCGAGTAAACACTTGCAAGCTGCGCGTTATCGTATAACATTTTTTCAAAATGAGGTATCAACCATTTTTGATCTGTAGAATATCTAGCAAATCCTCCACCTACGTGATCATAAATTCCGCCTTCGGACATCCTATTAGCCGTAAGAACTACAAAGTCCCTGAACTTACCGATCCCAGACAAATCAAAAGCTCTCAATAAGAACATTAAATTCGATGGATTGGGAAACTTTGGAGCTTGTCCAAAACCGCCATACATATAATCACCCATTTGGAGAAGCGCCACCGCTGCCTCGTCTATTATTGTCCTTTCCAGCTTTTCTGATTCTTTATGAATTATATCTATAGAGCTATCTTTCAATGCTCGCATAAATTCCTCAGTTGATGACAGTATTTGATCGCGTTTTGTGCTGTATGCTTCAGCAAGACTAGTTAATACCGTGGCAAAGCCAGGTAGACCGTGCCTGCTGGCTGCAGGAAAGTAAGTCCCGACGTAGAATGGCTTTTGAGAAGGAGTCAGAAAGACTGAAAGAGGCCACCCGCC
Source organism: Nitrososphaeraceae archaeon (assembly GCA_044870745.1). Lineage (GTDB taxonomy): Archaea > Thermoproteota > Nitrososphaeria > Nitrososphaerales > Nitrososphaeraceae > TA-21. The sequence goes on from JBIOZE010000153.1 coordinate 5,352, forward strand.
TGTCCCTGATGTCAGTTGACAAGCTCTTTGGTAAATATCATCAATATCTGGTCTCTCTTCTCTATCAAGCTTGATATTCACGTAATTTTCATTCATAATTTTTGCAATTTGTTCGTTTTCAAATGATTCGTGAGCCATCACATGGCACCAATGACATGAACTGTACCCGATACTGAGAAATATCGGTTTATCTTCTCTACGCGCGCGCTCTAATGCATCTTCTGACCATGGATACCAATCGACTGGGTTGTATGCGTGCTGCAGTAAGTAAGGGCTACTTTCATGAACTAAGCGGTTTGATTTTCGAACCGAATTTTTGTCCAAAGTTGAGTGTCTAGTTCTGATTGAAATGGATATTTAGATTATTGCATACTTTGCACTAAAATTTTCCCAACCCTTGCGATATCTCTATTGTCCATTGTGTCCATTACCTTCCTTTGAAATCAAAAATTTCAAAATGACCGACAAATTACCATACATATTATTTGAAAGTAAGAGTCTACAATCTAAATTAATTGCAACTTGAGGTGCATCATCTTCATATAATTAAGAAACCCTTGCTATTATGACTCATTGTGGTAATTCATTTAGAAAAGAAGGGAATCCGAATGTTTGCTATCGCTGAAAGCTTTGTACAGTCAGATCTACGATCAATTTTGGCAGGAGTAGTCATAAGGCGAGATTTGACGATAGATGGATTAATTTTTGATTCGGTGACAATAAAGGGTACTGATAGTACTCAGATAATATTATCCATGTACCGAAATATCAACAGAAATGATATAAACTGTATTCTCCTAGGTGGTACGATAATTAGTATTCTTAACATTATAGATGGGCACAAATTACAAAATCTATTGCGAGTACCTGTTATTGCAGTTTCATCTATAGAGAGGAAAGGATTGAACAAACACAATTTGCTGAGATTTGAAAATGGAGATTCTAGACTACAATTATATGAAGCCTTGCCGGAAGGAGCAGAGCTTAAACTTAGGACAGGCAAGGCAGTTCATGTGAGGAACTGGGGAATAACTGAAAGTGAAGTGTTGTCATTGCTAAATGACATTACACTTCAAGGTTCAAGACCAGAGCCGATAAGAATTGCTAATTTGGCTGCTCGTGCCTACAGAATAAGTTGTAAGCCAACATCTAATTTATGACAGATTATTAGGTCCTCATCCTGTCTGTCTGATTATTTCGTTCATTTCAAGCCATGTGGTTTCGCATTTAGTTAGTTGGATTTTCTAATTTAATTTCGTCTTCTTTTGATGAGGCTCCTGATCGTGATCTCGGGATGTAACGCATATAGGCATCGTAATAGGTTTCGTTCCCATGACCTGTTGAAGTGTTGATAAAAAAAATATCTATAATCGCTCGAGTCTCTTTCTCGATAAAGTGATTCACGTCCTGTTCTAAACCATGAGGATCAATTGATCTCAGAAATTTTACTTTTTCTTTTACCATTGGCGGATATGCTATATGTCTTAGACGTAATATACTTTATTAATAAGATAAAAGGGTTCAAGGATTGTCGGCCATTGGGTTCAAGATTGCCACCTAATAGTTCGTATCATGTTGTTTGCTACTTTTATTTAGTATCTCTGTGCAACTATCTTCGAAAAATCAAGATTCAAGTTAGCAAATATTACTTGAGCTGCATTTCTGCCTGGAGCCATCGATACCCCCGGCCCAGGGTGAGATCCAGAACCACAAAGATAGATATTTGGAATCGAATTTACTTTATAACCAGCCAGCTCAGGTATCGGCCGCATTAAATATTTCTGATATGGGACCAATGCTCCGCACGCAAGAGTGCCCCGTACTGAAGTTGAAGGCCGTGTTTCAAAATCAATGGGAGAAAATACCACCTTCTTGATCGTTATCTTCTTCAAATTGGGCATGTACTTTTGAGTTATCATATTGATTAAATAATCCGCATAGTGTTCTTTGATATATTCACTCCAGTTCTGACTGTTCGATCTCGTCTTCCTAGATGGTGAATTTCGCATCATTGTCATGCCACTAATACCGTCAGACTCGAATTCTTTAATCTTATACGGTACATTTAAAATGAGAAACTTGATCTGGTGCTTACCTTGTGGAACTCTACTTGGGTCACAGGCAGAGTCATTACTCATTATCGCTAGCGGATCAGAAGGTAAGATTCGAGATCTGCATTGATAGTATGTCTTTGCAAAGCTGTCAATGGTGTTTCCAGAAAGATGGACCTGTGATGAATCCGATACTTTAGTGCCGGCATAATATTCAGGCACATCATTCAAGGCCAAGTAAATTGCCATTATTGCATCACCCCATTCGATTTTTTTGACCTTCTCGATTATCGGTTTTTCCAGGTAGTCTTCTCCTATATGCTTGAGAATTAAGGTGGAAGGGTCAGTGCTTGAAGCTACAAGTTTCTTTGCTGCTATTTTCTTTCCGTTATCAAGTTTCACTCCCGTGGCCCTTGAATTCTTGATTATTATTTTTTCAACACCCAAATTCGTAATTACTTGGCCCCCTTTTGATTCAAGGTACTTTGCTAAAGAATTAGGTAGATTTCCAAATCCTCCTCGGACGACATTGTTTCCACAATCCTGCATCACGCTTGCAAAAAGATATGATAATTCACCTCCTCCTGCATCATCTGGGGAGAGTCCAACGAATGATGCAAAAGTTCCGAACATTACCTTCACTTCCTCTGTTTCGAACCACTCATCACACCAAGAGCGCATGGATTGTAATGCGATCCGATATTCAGTAAAACTTTCGATGATTCCTTCTGTTTCATTTCCCTGATTGTATGCGGAAGGATTAGAAGAAGTAGGAGGAGAATTGATTGAAGATACTATGCTCTCCCTCTGGGCTTTGTATTTGTCAAATAGCTTATTCCAGACTTTTGCATCTTTCTTGGAATACTTTTGAATACTCTTTAGAGTCTTTGAGATATCCCTGTACATGGCAATGTATCTCCTAAACCAGTATCTTTCGGAAAAATATGAGAATATGAAATCTCAGGACGTATAAGTTCAAAACCCCAATTTTCTAGATTCAATTCTTTTGGAACAGGAGATAAGTTGGCAAGCTGATATCCAAATGCATGCACATCTGATTTGAATCCTGGCAATGTTACCTCTTCTGTAATTGTCATCCCGCCTATAGAATGGTACTGTTCAATTACTACGACTTTGAGACCTGCTTTTGCAAGATAGCATGCACAAGTTAGACCATTATGTCCAGCTCCAATAACTATGGCATCATATTCTGAAGTAGGCAATTTGCATTTGAAGTTATACGACCCTACAGATATTTATTATGAATTCAGAAATTCAATCCCAGTGCGCAGTTTGTAATAAGACGGTGATCTCTAGGTTACAATGATAACCAGATTTTGATTCCCAGATCTATCTAGATGTTTTCGGAAGATTTTGTTGCAGCATGGGTCGAGATATATCATCAAAGATCAACATGAAAACAAATTAATGCACATAATTCAGAATAGTTTGCACTTCAGTAATAATAAAAATGCCATCCAAAAATGACCGTGGTAAATTCATGTGGGGCGTAGCGACCTCGTCCTATCAAACAGAGGGAGGAATCAATAATAATGATTGGCACTATTTCACTACGTCAAATTCTATTAAGAAAAGAATATCCACATTAACGAGGAAGTCAATTTTTTACAAGAATATCAGACATCTGCAACTACAACCGGCTGGAGATGCGGTAAGATTTTGGGATAGCAAGTACTATCTAAAAGATTTTGATAATGCTAAAAGTTTAGGTCTAAATTCTTTTAGAATAAGCTTAGAATGGGCAAGAATAGAACCTGAGAGAGATCAATGGGATCAGAATGCAATTGATAGTTACCGAAAAATGCTACTGTCTATGCGAGATAAAGGTTTAGAGCCAATAGTGACACTCAATCATTTGACATTGCCACTATGGGTGCTAACACCTCCAATTCAATTCAAGAAACGGATTTATCAATATTTAATGCCCAATCCGATAAGACAGTTGCCACTGGATAACCCCCCATCTTCCGACCCATTTTGGAGATCACTGAGAGGTTGGGAAAATGAAGAAACTGTTCGAGAATTTGTCAAGTTCGTAGAGATAGTTGTTTCTGAGTTTAAGGATCTAGTTGATTATTGGATAACTATTAGTGAACCTGTTGCATCAGTCATAGGTGGAGGATACCTTGCAGGGATATCTCCACCTGGATTCTTTCTTGATGGCAAAAGAACCAGAGCTGTATTACACAATTTGATAGAAGCGCATGTTCAAGCCTATGACAAAATATCAGAGTTGGATGATACAGACGCTAATAATGATGAAAGTCCCAAAAACGTGGGCTTCAGCCACCTAATGATGATAGTTCAACCGCCGTTTAACTCCCGTAACTCGGTAGATGTTGAAGCTGCTAAAAACTTTTCATATTTCATAAATAATTATTTTCTCAATGCTGTTATGAATGGAGAAGAAGATGTTAATTATCTGAATACTCTAGAAAGATATAACAAAGATAATAGGAACTTCCGCATTAACAGTAGATGGAAACAAAAGACAGATTTTATTGGACTTAATTACTATCGCCTTCTACGTGTGCGCAAAAGTCAGATGGTAAGAATTTCAAATGCAAAATTCATCGGCGGTGCGCCTTTAAGTGATTTAAGCTTAAGTAATGATTTTGTTGGTAGACTAAATGATCTTGGTTGGGAAATTTATCCACAGGGACTATACGAAATAATCAGATCTTTAAGAGAATGGAATAAACCTATATTCATCACAGAAAATGGTATAGCTGATAAATCTGACACCCTAAGATCTCAATTCATTATAGACCATCTGAAAGAAATCAAACGCTGCCTAGATGACAACTTGAATGTCATAGGCTATTTACATTGGTCCCTCATGGATAATTATGAGTGGCATGAAGCATATAAACAAGAAGGGAAATTTGGCTTATTCCAAGTCGATCGTAATCAACCAGACCTTCCTCGTGTGATGACAAAGGCTGCGGAAGTTCTAAGTAAGTTAATAAATGAACCTAATTCAACTAGTCCAATTAGTTAAGTAACAGATCTCTTTGGGGTTGGGAAATATTGAATATATCAATATTAGCTATTAACTTTGTATTGCAATCACATACACCCACCCCACACAGTTTGTCTTTAGTAGTCTAGGTTTTACAGTGTCTTCCTGGTTGCTTATCCCTTCTTGGAGTTGTCAAGTTTTTTTATTAACTTTGATTCGGACTCCCTAACTACTGGAATTAACTTCTTCATAATAATCGAATGGAAGTCTTTAACAGTTACATCAAGGGTAAATATAATGACTGCACGAAGACGGTTATTTCTATCGGTTAAAGGTAATGTTACCCTGAATACCTTTTCGTAATAAGAACAAGTATAATCAATTTTTCCGAGAATAGACTGCCACCTAATTCTTGTATATTGTCGCGTAACAGCTGCGAGGGCATATTGAGCAGTTTGCTCTCTATCTAACAATGGTTTTAATCCTCTTCTCTCTGACGATGCCATGACAGTTCCATGTTCATCAACAATCGCCGCAAATCTTACCGCGCTATTGGCCTTAATTATTCGATCACATAGGGATTTAACGAGGTCAACCATTAGTAAAATTCTGAGTTACATCATAATAAAGTTTGGCAAAAGAGGGTACATTGCTGTTATCAGTCCGAAATGAATTTTAAAAGTCCAACCATTAGACAAGACAACTTATTTATTTTATTAGTCTCTATGATCTGAAGTCAATTAAGGATGAAGACCCTTGCGATAGATTTGGATTCTGTGTTAGCAGATACCATGCTTCTATGGGCAGATGAGTATAACAAGAGAAGGAATACTACTATCGGGAAGAATGACATTATCTCTTGGGAACTACCTGAAGTTTTTAACATGGCAGTTGAAGAAATTTCGGAAATATTTACACATATATGGGATCGACGATGGAAAGAGATCCCACCCACGGAACCAGATATAGCGAAAACAACAAATCTCCTCCATAAACGCGGGTACAGAATATCAATCCTCACAAAAAGATTCAGGCCGTCTGTGGTCAATGTTGCAAAATGGCTTGATCTGTACAATGTCTATTGTGACGATCTATTGTTCGTTTACGATGATCGTCCTAAGGGTGAGTATCCATTTGATATACTAGTTGACGATGCACCGGTAAATCTGATGAATATTAGACGTCCAAGGAAAGGCATACTTTACAACCAGCCTTGGAATAAGGATTTTGTATGGCCAAATAGAATAAGCAGCCTTAGTCAACTCAATGAATTAATTTAGAGTGAATTAATTCAACTGTAAAAGTTTATTTAGTATCGGCTTTACGGTTAATTCATGAACGTGAATGGACGAATCTTTTCATGAGTTTTTCCTGAAAGAATTACGCCTGTACTGGAATATCCAGGACTCTTTCGTCGTATCGTTCCCAATGTACTAAGGTTACCTGATGAAAGTTTTTAAGTTATCCTCTCCTAGCACGAATATGGAGATTCTCTCACTCAACAAACCCGAAGTACCAAAGAAGCCAGAAGTCAAGATGGAATACAATAACAAGTCGTATGAATCCTATATTAGCAGTGGCTTTCCTGATAATATACCTCAAACTATAAGGGGACCGAAAAATAGAATTGACAAGTTTTTCAATAAAGTCGATTTACGCAAGGGTTCAATTGAAAGGACTGTTAGATGCATAGTCAGACTGAAAGCGCCAGACGGGAATAGCAAAAAGAATGAAAGTAAAGAATTCATTTACTATGAAGAATACTGGAATGCAAACAACTGGCTTGGAATTTCCATCCCAAACCCAATAGATGGTAATTTTGAAGGTAAATATACTGAAGTTATTACAAAGCCGATACTGGACGAAAGAACGGGCGAACATATAGACAATGCATTTGCAGGAACAAGGGAGGTTTACTATATCCCATTTTCCAAATCTAACGTCGACGAGATAATAAAGAACAGTGTGCACTCAGATAAAAGCAATATTCGGTTTGTTGTCAAGTTTGGTAGGGAAGAAGGTCTAGATACTGGTTTTGCAATTTCATCCAGGAATGAATTCTCTTATGATATGTTTCTATGGCCCTGGGACAAACTATGCCAATGGCAGCAATGGCCAGTAGATGACTTATTTAATCGTCCAAAGGCGTTCAAGACTGGAAATAAGTTAGAATTCAAACCATCGTAATTATGCATCGAAAACTCAAACTAGAGGTACGAAATAAGTGACGTATCATTTTTCCACGTACCTTATTACAAACTTAGGTCTACTACAGCCCGTTATGCTTAAGAAAAGAATTGCACGAAAATTAGTAATGGAATTAGGAATACTAACCTTCGGGATTATGCTGCTCACTGGCGTTGTTATTGCACCTGCATCCGCATCTTCAAATTCTGGCCAACTCAAAAAACTAAGTGCCCAGTGGTGGCAATGGGTTCTTCCAATACCACCTGCCGATAATCCATTCGGCAATAATCCATGTGACATCAATCAGTCTGGACCATTCTTTTTCTTAGTGGGTACTTTCGGTGGTGGTTCTGCCGAGAGGAACTGCACGATACCAGAAGGTAAGTCCATTTTCTTCCCTGTCTTAAACTTCTTCCAAACTGTTGATAAGTTAGTTCCTCCCAGACCTCCTAACAATACCGCTACCAACACCCCAGGAGAGGTAAGAAAACTTGTAGTTGGGAATATCGATCAAGCACACAACCTGCAGGCCTCTGTAGATGACGTTCCCATCGATTTAACTAAGGCGAGAGCAAAATCGCCACCATTTTTATTTGAACTTGGGGATGACAATATTTTCGGAGGACCGCCTGATGCCCCAGCAGGAACTTATCGTGCCATAAGTGACGGTTATTGGGTAGCATTAAAGCCGCTGAGTGTAGGCGAACATGAGATAGAATTCTCTGGTGAAGGGGACGGCTTTAGCGTGCATGTTCTATACCACATAACAGTGGAGTAGTCAAATATAGAATATAGAAAAAAATTTCTTTTACTCTTTCTTTTTCTTGCTTACTCAAATCTTCCGTTCATGAGGTCAAAAATCTCTCTTACTGGATTTACTGCTGCTGGAGTTGAAGCACCTTTACTGTGTTGCCTTTCCCAACTATCATTTAAGATCGTTATTTCAGGTTCTTTTTCTTCGTTACTCTTCCTAGATTCATCCAGATAAGTAATCTTCTTTGCTGGTTTACTAACTAGTATACCGTTTATCATTTTTGTAATTCTAACATCATCTTGTACTGATGCTGCTCTACTATTACCATAATTGTACAATACGGACCTACCACCGGACGCTACAAATTCGAACAATTCTCTTACTTCGTTTGTCATCTTTTCTCTCTATCCTAGGTTATTAACAATACCATCATATTTTAATAATTTGCTGCAGCGGTATGTTGCTGCGAATGCCAAGAATCAGAAACAACTGAATTGTGCATGAAATCAAGATCCCCTCGGATAAGTTACGGTGTTACAAATGATAACATGATCTAATCCATGATCGCAGTGATCCTTGATTAAAATCCTTAATAACTTCCAACTGGTATCAGCAGTCCATGCAGCATAAATCACTGATCCTTGCGGTTATATTAGTCCTAGGAGCGGGCTCGATTTATGATTCAACTACGCTGGGAGTATCGGCAGCGGGAGGTCTGACGGGCCTTATGCTAATGGTGCGCAAGACGTGTATCTGACAAATTCGTCTACGTCCTCTGGTAAGTTCAATCCCTGTTTTAACCCAAGTTCGAACGGGGGAATTTCAAATTCTACTTCGTCTGCATCCGTGCAGTCACCCCCGAACGAAGATGATGGTTCACTATCTTGTTCAGAAGGTCAAGTTTTAGATGAGCAGTCAGAACTCTGTGTATCCAAAGATTCAAAAACAGCAGAGGACCAATCAGATGAATTCCAATCAGAGTCTACTCCAGAAGAACAAGAACAAGGATCATCTGAAGATGGAAGTGGAGACTCTTCAGAAGATAATAATAACAATGACGAACAAGAACAAGGATCATCTGAAGATGGAAGTGGAGACTCTTCAGAAGATAACAACTAGACCGTATCCGATCTATTAAATAAGCGATAACCGCTGTTTTAGAGTGAACAAAATTAATTAACTATACTTGATTCATTGAAGGTTAATGACATAGCTTCTGGGTATGGAAAATTTCTACCTCGAATCCAAATATTGATTAAAGCAATATGGACTTGATTGACTTGGAAGAAATTGGATACTGTACCTGAATTAACTGAATATACGAAAGTATATTCAGGCGAGCTATCTGTTAGTATTAATAAATTTCGAGCCAATGGAAAGACCATATCGAAAGAATTGGTAGAGTATTCGGACTCTGTCGGGATTATCCCTGTAGATAAAAACCAAAACTTGATATTGATTCAGCAATATAGATTCGCAGCAAAAAAATCATTGATTGAAATTCCTGCTGGAAAAATCGAAACAGGTGAAACGCCAGAGAAGGCAGCATTGCGCGAACTGAATGAAGAGACAGGTTACTCGGGTAGACTTAAGCGCTTGATAAAATGGTATCTAGCTCCGGGGTATTCCACTGAAAAAATGCATCTCTTCATAGCCACTGATTTGAAAAGATCCAATAAGAGGCTAGCTATGGATACAGATGAAATGATAATAACAAAAAAAATGACCGTAAACACGGCATTAAAAAAATGTTTGCGTGGCGATATCAAGGACTGCAAAACGATTTCGGCCATTATGCTTTATTCGCGATTAAATTCATTTTGATAAGGGTTACAGTCGCCGAGCGTAGTGAAATAGATCGCTCATTAATAACTAGCACGTTGACTAACGATGGAGTAAACATTAGTCTGTTGACAAGGTAATTTGGCTACTTTGGCAGTTTAACATTTAGTGCTAGAACAGATTTCAGAATTTATTCAATGTTCGGGACCAACTTAGATGTTACTGTTGCATTTTGTATTCAGTGTTTCATGTATTGTACACAGTATCTTTGCAAGGAAGAAATTAATCGGAATGGGCCTAAACCAAACCTAGGCCAGGAGATAT
>JBIOZE010000154.1:0-34229 GCA_044870745.1 Nitrososphaeraceae archaeon
AGCTAACTCGCTCAAACCAGAGGATTTCTTTGCCGGTTATATTGATGAGATAAGAATCTGGAGCAGAGCATTGCAATATCCAGAAATCTTAAAGACCTATAATAATACAGTTGATACAACGGGGCAATTATTGGGCCTATCGTTTGAAGATAACAACTACAGGAATAAAAATGAAAGCGCTCTTGTTACTACTGATGCTGCAGCTTCGTCCCCAGGTGCCAACTCGTTGCATGGGATATATTTGAATGGCTCTAAGTACCAAGACATAGAACCTAATTCATTGCAACATACAGGCTATGTCACACCATTTCGTCTAAATGAGACCAAAACCGATTCTCCAGACGATAGTTCAAAAGCATACAAGATGTCGTACAATAGGGGTCACATGAACGGATTTGCTATAGCCCAAGTTACTAGTGGACAGGACCCAAAGCTTGTTATGGGCTTTTATGATGGTAATCTACTTCCTTTCTACTGGCATCTGGCTTCTAAGTTTGTTCTGGCTGACAACTTTTTTGCGCCTACTATGGAAACTGGTTTGGCCAACCATCAGTATCTGTACACGGCAAATTCTGTAGATTATCAAAAAAATGCTTCGTTTCGCGGAAAGATTGAGCTAAATAAAACTATATTTGATGAGCTCCAGGCCGGAGGACATCCATGGAAGGTGTATGTGCAAGACTATGATCCTGCATTAAACTATAGTAATCCGGACGTGAGCAGAAATAGATATCTTAATCTTCTGACTGCAATACCTAGATTTGTAGATAACAAAACATTAAACTCCAATATTGTGGATATAGTTCAATACTTCAGAGATTTAAAGTTGGATGAATTACCTGCAGTCTCTTACATAGTTGCACCTGCTTCAGAAGAGAGTTCACCAAAGGATGTTGCTGCTGGACAGGAATTTGTTTACTCACTTGTATTGGCACTTATGAAAAGTAAGCACTGGAATGATTCAGCATTCATCATTACGTATCGTGAACCTGGAGGATGGTACGACCATGTTGCACCTCCTGTGGCAGAAGGTCAAACATATGGTTTTAGGGTACCTACTTTGGTAATATCTCCATTTGCTAAGGAAGGATATGTGGACAGCACCTTGTACGATGTTACATCGATTCTTAAATTCATCGAATATAATTATGGTTTACCTCCTCTTTCTACAAGAGATGCAAATGCAAATAACATCCTAAATGCATTTAACTTTTCACAAATGCCAAGAGAGCCTCCTGTCTTTCATTCTAGCAGTTCTGAAAATGCAATACAAGAAAATGACAAAATTACGGAAAGCAGTGGCGATAGCAACAATATGGTAAACGTGGTTTATCTGGTTGTTCTGTCAGCAATTCCTGTTGCAGGGCTAATTATTTTTAGGCTGTCGTATATTCGGCAAAGTAAACTAGGTGCCAAAACAGATAGCGTATAATTAAAGGGTTCTTAAAAAATGCATCTTTTCGTTTATGCGTGGTGTGGTGTTCATCGTATATATTATGCAATATTATAAGATAGCAAAGAATCGAAATTATGACGGGCTTTGACAGACTGAATTATAGTACCGTTTTAACGCCTTTGATGATTCTTACTTTCTCACTATTATTACATACTTTCCTTACTGTGAATAATATAGGATCTGAAAATGCATTTGGTCTCAACAGCACAAATACGGGAGATTTTAGTTTTGCTGCTGTAGGTGACTGGGCATGCTCATCTAATACAAAAAAAATGATAGACAATCTAATCGTCAAGAATCCTCAATTGATTTTAGGGCTGGGAGATTATTCGTATAAATTTCATCCGGATTGCTGGTTGAAACTAGTCGATCCGATATATTCCAAAATGAAGATTGCAATTGGAAACCATGATCATTTAACATATACTAATACAACAGAATATTACTCTTCACCCGAACGATTGCAGCAATACATGAACCACTTTAACCTTAGTAGACAATTTTATTCTTTTAATTATAAAAACGTCCACTTTGTTGCAATGTCCACAGAAGTTCCTTATGAGAAGGGCTCCAAGCAATATAATTTTGTGAAAAGTGATTTGCAAAAAACAAAGTCTGAGTCGAGTATTGATTGGATTGTAGTATTTTACCATAGGGTGGCCTACACATCTCCGGCTTTAGTTCATGCAATAGATGAGATTAGAGATACGTACCATCCACTGTTTGAAGATTATGGAGTTGATCTTGTAATTCAGGCACATGCCCATAACTATCAAAGAACCTATCCGATTGAATTTAATGAAGAAGACTCCGACAAACCACACATAACAAGCGAGGATAAGACAAATTATCACAATCCTAAGGGACAGATATACACAATAGTTGGGACTGGAGGATCCCCGGAGGTTCACAATTTCACGGGTCGCCCCGAGGCATTTACTGCTGCTCAATTTAACGCATACGGATTTCTTGACATTAGCATTCTCCAAAATGGGACTGTGTTAGATGGAAATTTTTATGAAAATAACGGTACAGTATTAGATCACTTTACAATCGTAAAGTCAATTAATGACAATAAACAAAGTGATTCTTCGTATTCTTCCCAGTCGTCGCCATTGCCATCTTCTGAACCTATGATAAAAACTGAATACTCTGATAAATTTGTGATACGCCCTGTAGTAACTGGGCTTAAGTCAGCATCAGATATGGCATTTCTTGGTCCAGAAGATATCCTTGTATTAGACAAGCGAAATGGCATTGTCAGCAGAGCCGTAAATGGTCAGATATCAGGACAAGCCTTATTGGATGTGAATGTTGCAAACAAAGTTGAAAGGGGACTTGTAGGAATTGCAATTTCAAATGCTACGAATGGCACCAGGTACGCTTTCTTGTATTACACAGAAGGCAAGCATGATGGAGATGATATTTGTCCAGATTCAGATTACTGTACCCCAGGAACAGAGCCAATAGGTAACCGTCTATACAGATACGAACTGACAAATAACAATACCAAACTGGTTAATCCTAAATTACTTTTGGATTTGCCGGCAACACCAGGACCTGGTCATAATGGTGGTAAAATGGCTGTCGATGATAATAAATCCGTTTATATTATCGTTGGAGACGTGATGGCAGAGAAAAGTATGACACAAAACTACGAGGACGGTGAACAACCTGATGGGACAGGCGGTATTCTCAAAGTTGAGCGGGATGGCAAGTTGTCTAGCAGTGGGCCATTGGGTAGCAAATTTCCTTTAAATGTATACTATGCATATGGGATACGTAACGGTTATGGACTTGATTTTGATCCTGTAACTGGGAACTTATGGGATACTGAAAATGGTCCCGAATTTGGAGACGAAATAAATCTAGTCAGACCAGGATTTAACAGCGGATGGAAAGATATACAGGGCGTATGGAACCATGATGGTGGAAAGGCAGTGAAAGGCCCATTAAATTTAGACGGACTGGAAGACTTTAATGGAGCAGGAAAATACGATGAACCCGAATTTACTTGGAAAGATACGGTCGGGCCCACAGGAATAAAATTTTTTAACTCAGACAAGTTTGGACCTGATTATAAAAATGATATCTTTGTTGGTGATGTCCATAATGGAAACATATATCATTTTAATTTGAATGACGACAGAACATCGTTACTACTTGATGGAGTGCTTTCTGACAAGATAGCCGATTCGGCTGAGGAACTTGACAATGTTATTTTTGCAGAGGGATTTGGCGGCATAACTGATTTGGAAGTCGGACCTGACGGTTATCTATATGTCCTGTCTCTTGGTCTTGGAACAATATACAAGATAGTTCCAAAATAAAATTACAAATTCTATTACCAATAAAAACTGTCCAAACTACCTTTAGCGGCATCCGAATATCAACGTAAAATATACTGAACTCTATTATTTGGATTTGCAAGTCCGAGATAGGAACAATTCATTTTCATAAATACTTATAAAATACAATATTATAGCTTATCAAGTTGAAATTATCGTCGTTTTTACATTCTCCTGCAATAAGTGTAAGGGCTTTTCTGCTTATCGGCGTGCTAATTGTAAATGTTTTTTCGATAATATCATTTGAGCCGGCTAATGCGCTGGCTGATTTTAATATAGACGCAGCCGGTGATTGGGGATGTAGCTCTCCAGCAAAAAGCACGGTAACCAACATGAAAGGAAAGAGTCCAGAGAAGGTACTTGGATTGGGGGACTATTCTTATTCCAATACTGCAACATGCTGGCTAGATGTAATAAAAGATATCAAAAGCATTACTAGTATAGCAATAGGAAATCATGAGGACGACGATGGTGAAGGATATTCACAATACAAAAGCGCCTTTGGCTTTTCAAATCCGTATTACTCTTTTAATTATCAAAACGTTCACATCCTTACGATGGACACGGACAGAACGAGTTATTCATCAGGCTCTGCACAGTACAATTTTGTTATAAACGATCTGCAATCTGCATCGCAAAATCCAAACATAAATTGGATTATAGTATACCTGCACAAGCCGTTCTTTACATCACCCAATTCATGTGACTCCTCAGGGTGCACCAATTCAGGCTCTGTTGCCACGACTCTTAGAAATACATACGAAGCTAAATTCGACCAATTCGGAGTAGACCTTGTCCTGCAAGGACATGTTCACAATTACCAAAGGACATTTCCTTTAAAGTATAATTCGGGCAGTCCATCAAATCCAACCAAGACTAGCAGCAACACAAATGACTATACTGACCCTGTAGGTGCCATATATGCTATAGTCGGAACGGGTGGAGTCAACTTCCATCCTTTATCAGGTAAATCGTCGTTTGTTGCAAAGCAACAGGACGACGACTTTGGTCAATTGGATATCAAAATCACAAACAATGGCGCCAAGCTCGAAGGCAGGTTTTATCCAAATGGCGGAGGATCCGTTCAGGACACCTTTAGCATTACCAAAGTTATTGGTAACTCACCGCCAGTTGCCAACAGCCAATCTGTTTCTGCTGTTAAGAACACTCCGGTTGGCATTACTCTTACAGCTACTGATCCAAATAATGATCCTCTGACATATTCCATTGTGACACAGCCAGCACATGGTACTGTAACACCGGGGACAACAGCCAGCCGTACCTACACCCCGACAACTGATTACACGGGACCTGACAGTTTCACATTTAAAGCAAACGACGGTACTGTTGACAGTAATATAGCTACAGTGAGCATTGCAGTGAATAATCCAGGGTCAGGAGGCTATAACTACGCTCCTGGGTTTACGGCAACAGGGTCAAATTATTTTGATGTGACAAGCTCTTCATCACTACAGCTCTCATCGTTTAGTGCAGCAGCCTGGTTTAAGACGTCAACAAACTTTGGGGCTGAAGGCTTTATAGTAAACAAGGGAGGCATAGGTAGTGATAGCGCTGGACAGAACATGAACTACCAATTATCCATGTCAAGTACTGAGCAGATAAAGGTAGGATTTGAAACAAGCACAGGAGCTGACTTTTTTGTTACCTCGCCTATAACATACAATGATAACCAATGGCACTATGCAGTGGTAACATATGATGGCTCGGCTAATCTAATATTATATATAGATGGTGTTCAAGTGGCAACCAAATCAACTGGAGGCGCTTCACCTGAAACTTCTGGAACAAAACCAGTTAGAATAGCTGCTAACTCCAGGGTTACTCCGCCGACAAACTTCTTTACCGGAGACATAGACGAGGTTAGAGTATGGAATGATGATTTAACTCCAACAGAAGTAACAAATGCATTTGCTGGAACAAACTTTAACACAGCTGACCAGGTGCTATATCTTGACTTTACCAACGTACAATCCGGTCTTACTGGCGGTTACACATACGGACCCAGCCTGACACTATCCGGACCATAGTTGGGCAGTTGTAAATGTTCACTGTTTTTTCTTTTTATCTAAACAATACTAGACGAGCGTGTTCCATCGCATTACATGTCGCAGCTCTCATAATCATCAACATATTTTCCATGGTGGGGTTTGAACCTTCGTATGGATTGTCAGATTTTAATATTGCCGCCGCTGGAGACTGGGGATGCAACTCTAATACGGATAAAACTGTCAATAATATTGTCGGAAAAAGTCCTGAACTGGTACTCGGATTGGGTGACTATTCATATCAATCTACTGGCACATGCTGGTTTAATAAAATTAATTCAATAGACAGTATCACAAAAATCAACATAGGGAATCATGAAGATGATGACTCTGAAAGTTATAGCTCATACATTAACCATTTTAATCTTGGCAACCCGTACTATTCCTATAATTTAAACAACGTCCACATTCTGACGATGGACTCTGACAGGACTAGTTATGCATCAGGCTCTGCACAGTACAATTTCGTTGTTAACGACCTTCAATCTGCTGCTCAAAATCCTAATGTAAATTGGATTATAGTTAATATCCATCAATGGATATATCGTTCCTCAAGTAGTAATCGTGTAAATGATGATGTAGCAGAGATTTATCATCCACTTTTTGATCAATATGGGGTGGACCTTGTATTGGCAGGCCATGATCATAAATACCACAGAACATATCCTATAAAATACAATCCTAGTAACCCACTAAATCCAATAGTAACGAGTTCCAATCCCAAGGATTATACTGACCCAGAGGGAGCAATATTTGCCGTAGTTGGAACGGGAGGAATTAACTTGGCTCCTATCGATGGAAGCTCGCCCTTTATAGCAAGTGCGCAAGATGACTACTTTGGTCAACTAGATATTAAAATCACTAATAACGGAGCCAAACTTGAAGCGAGGTTTTATCCAAATGGCGGAGGTTCAACCAAAGATAGTTTTAGCATTACAAAAACAGGTGGTGGAAGTGGATCCTATAACTACGCACCAAGCTTTGCTGCTACTGGTTCAAGTTACTTTGACGTGGCAAGCTCTCCTTCACTCCAGCTATCTCAGTTTAGCGCTGCAGCATGGTTTAAGACATCATCTAACTTTGCAGGCGATGCCGTCATTGTAAACAAGGGTGGTTTTGGAAGCGATAGCGCCGGACAGAATATGAACTGGGGAATATGGATGGACAGTGCTGAAAGAATAAAGGGTGGATTTGAGAGAAGCTCTGGCACTGACTTTTTCGCTACATCTCCTACTTCATATAACGATAACCAATGGCACTATGCAGTGGTAACGTATGGTGGTTCTACTGTCATACTGTACATAGATGGTGTCCAGGTTGCATCAAAATCAACATCGGGTGCATCACCTGACAGTTCTGGTACACAGCCAGTAAGGGTTGCAGCAAACTCCCGCGTAACACCTCCAACAACCAACTTCTTTACCGGAGATATTGATGAAGTACGGGCCTGGAGGGACGACCTTACAGCAACAGAACAGGCAAATGCATTTGCCGGCACGTCCTTTAACACACGAGAACAGGTTCTATATCTTCCGTTTGGTGCCAATTCACCACCAGTTGCCAACAGCCAATTAATCACGACCAATAAAAATAAGGCAATTGCCATTACCCTTACAGCCACAGATGCAAATAACGACATGCTGACATATTCTTTGGTAACGCAACCTGCAAACGGTACTTTAACAGGTACAGCACCTTCACTTACTTATAATCCTGCTCAGGATTATGTAGGACCTGATAGTTTTACCTTTAAAGCAAATGATGGTAGCGCTGACAGTAACACGGCAATTATCAGTATAACTGTTAAAGAGCCCGGACAGGGAGGCGGAGGAGGCGAATACAACTACGCACCAAGCTTTACTGCCACAGGTTCTAACTACTTTGATGCGGCAAGCTCTCCTTCATTGCAGCTCTCGCAGTTTAGTGCTGCAGCATGGTTTAAGACATCAACAAACTTTGCAAGTGAGGCATTTATAGTAAATAAGGGAGGCATAGGCAGCGACAGCGCCGGACAGAACCAGAACTACCAAATATCCTTTAGCAGCACAGAGGTCATAAAGGTGGGATTTGAAACAAGTACCGGGGCTGACTTTTTTGTTAATTCACCTAACACATACAATGATAACCAATGGCACTATGCTGTGGTAACATATGATGGCTCGGCTAATCTGGTATTATATATCGACGGTGTGCAGGTTGCTTCAAAATCAACTGGAGGCGCTTCACCCGAAACCTCTGGAACAAAACCAGTTAGAATAGCTGCTAACTCCAGAGTTACTCCACCAAGTAACTTTTTCACAGGAGAGATAGACGAAGTCAGAGTATGGAATGATGATTTAACTGCAGCAGAAGTTGCAAATGCCTTTGCTGGCACAAACTTTAACACAGCAGACCAGGTGCTATATCTTGACTTTACCAACGTACAATCCGGTCTTACTGGCGGTTACACATACGGACCAAGTCTGACCCTATCAGGACCCTGATGTCCATAGTCAGAGTGTGGATTACCTGTAAATTGAAAGCAATACATTTTAGCAATTAGTCATATCCGTTTATTATACTAATAAAGGGCGAACTACTGTAAATATACATTATTCCTATAATAAATCAATAATGTCGTGTGCAGATGGGATTAATTACAAAATTAAGATACAAAAACAAAATCTGCATTAGTGATATAAGCTGTATTTATTTTATTCGAATGTTCTTGATATCTTGTTGAAGATTGATTTGTACCGATCTGCACAATGATGTGACAAACGTACTGCCATTGATAAATTATGATATTGATATATATTTAGCTGGTTAGGATGCACGTGAATAAAGGAATCTAATTTCACAATACTTATAATAGATTAGCTTGCATGAAACTAGATTGATACATATGAGTTTAAATCTAAGGAATGGCAGGTCGGGAATTCTGGCCTGTCTCATTACAACTCTTTTGATTGCCAACGTTTTTACAATAGTTTCTTTTGAGCCAGCTCACGCCGCTATTGCAGATTATAATTTGGACGCCGCTGGAGACTGGGGCTGCAGCTCAAACACAGATAAAACTGTTGATAATATCGATGGGAAAAACCCAGAACGTGTATTGGCTTTGGGCGATTACTCGTATTCATCAACAGGCTCGTGCTGGTTCAATGCCATAGACCCAATAGACAGTATCACAAAGATAGCAATTGGCAATCATGAAGATGATAGTGATGAAGGTTTCAGCGGATACATGAGTCATTTTGGCCTCTCACAGACATACTACTCATTCAACTACCAGAATACTCACGTCCTTGTTATGGATTCAGACAAAGTAAGTTTTTCATCAGGCTCTGCACAGTATAATTTTGTTATAAACGACCTTCAGACGGCTTCGCAGAATCCCAACATTAATTGGATAATTGTATACATACATAAGCAAATGTATACGTCACCGAACACATGTAGTGCTTCTTCGTGTTCAAATACCGCTTCTGATGCTACCAGTCTTAGGAACACCTACCATGCTAAATTTGAACAGTATGGCGTTGATCTTGTGCTAAACGGACATGTTCACAACTACCAAAGAACCTTTCCTATTAAATACGATTCAGGAAGCCCGTCCAGCCCGACTGTGACCAGTTCTAACACAAACAGTTACACAAACCCCACAGGACAGATATTTGTAACAGTTGGCACAGGAGGCGTAAACTTTCACGCTTTATCAGGTAAAGCATCATTTGTGGCAAAGCAGCAGGACGATTTATTTGGTCAACTGGACATCAAGATAACAAATAATGGAGGCAAACTTGAGGGAAGGCATTATGCAAATAGCGGCTCAGTGCTGGACAGTTTCAGCATTACAAAGACTGCCGGCTCTTCAGGCTCTTATAATTATGCACCCAGCTTCACTGCCTCCGGCTCTAACTACTTTGATGTAACATCCGCTACCTCGCTCAAGCTATCGCAATTTAGCGTCGCATCATGGTTTAAGACGTCATCAAACTTTGGAAGCGATGCCGTCATCGTAAACAAAGGTGGTTTTGGTAGTGAAACTGCAGGACAGAACATGAACTATGGGATATGGATGAACAGCGCTGAAAAGATAAAGGCTGGTTTTGAAACAAGTTCTGGTACCGACCAATTTATCACCTCGCCCGCTTCATACAGCGACAACAAGTGGCACTATGCAGTGGTAACGTATGGTGGTTCTACTGTCATACTGTATATAGATGGCGTTCAGGTAGCCTCAAAATCGACATCGGGTGCATCACCTGACAGCTCCGGAGCAAAACCAGTTAGAGTTGCAGCAAACTCCCGCGTAACACCTCCAACAACTAACTTCTTTATTGGAAGCATAGACGAAGTCAGAGTTTGGAATGATGATCTGACAGCCGCACAACAGGCCAGTGCATTTGCCGGCAGCTCCTTTAACACAGCTGAGCAGGTACTGCATCTAGACTTTACCAATGTACAATCCGGTCTTACTGGTGGCTACACATATGGACCAAGTCTGACCCTATCAGGTGAAAGTGCAGAGGCGCAAAACGGTGATAATACTGAAAAGTCCCAAGGACCACCTGACGTGCCAGGTAAGGGATTAGGATTAAACTGTGAACACTTTACTCAACAAGGACCACTTCGCTGTAGATAATAGTCTCTAGCAATAGTACGGTGACAAAAGTAATAAGCATTAGGAAGAAGGTTGTGGGTTCATGGGCAAATCAAAAATATTACTATCATGATAAACTTATCTTCTATCAAAGTAGTACTGACTTATCCTTTTGAACATCAACATAGTATCATTATTGAGACCATTGTTTTTTTCGGCCCAGGCAAGATAGATATTGCCTTTTTCGGTAGCAACTATCTGGGCAGATAATGGCAAGACAACGTGATTGTTTAAAGATATTGTTCTTCCAAGTATATTACCGCCATCTAATATTTCCTTGAATTGAAGGGTATTTTCGGGCCACGTTACGAATACACTTCCAATCTCATTTGCCGCTATTTGGGGTGCAAATGAGACGGAAGTTTGATTCGGGTTCCTGTTTAGGCGTACACTCCTATCAAAATTCTTTCCATTGTCATTGCTGCCCCTAAAAACTATATTGCTGTCTCCTGTTGCATTATTTTTATCTACCCAAACAACATACACACCTCCCTTCTCAGTTGCAACTATCTGAGGTGAAAAAGACAAGAGATCATTTGACCTAATGTATTTCCTATTGGTAAAATCCTTGCCGCTATTGTTACTGGTTATAAAGGCAATATTTGTATCTCCATTTTCCTTTTCATCTACCCAAACAACATACACACCTCCCTTCTCAGTTGCAACTACCTGTGGATATGATGCTACAGATGTTTGATTTGGACTTACGTTCCTGTTTAGGCGTACACTACTATCAAAACTTTTTCCACTGTCATTGCTGCCCCTAAATACTATATTGCTGTCTCCTGTTGCATTATTTTTGTCAACCCACACAACATACACACCACCCTTCTCAGTTGCAACTACCTGTGGATATGATGCTACAGATGTTTGATTTGGACTTACGTTCCTGTTTAGGCGCACACTCCTATCAAAATTCTTTCCATTGTCATTGCTGCCCCTAAATACTATATTGCTGTCTCCTGTTGCATTATTTTTATCTACCCAAACAACATACACACCACCCTTCTCAGTTGCAATTATCTGAGGTGAAATTGCTAGTGTATTATTAGAGCTGAGAGCAATTGGGCTACTAAATTTGGTGCCGTTCTCATGACTGGCGCTAAAGTAAATGGTGTTATTTTTATCTACCCAAACAGCATACGTATACCCTCTTTCTACAGACGACATCTGTCCTTTGGTAAAAGATGACGAGACATTCCCACTATTAATTACTATATTGTTTCCAAAATACAATCCATAGATTTGATGAGTTATATTCCATTGATGTATAAAAAAAAGAAACAAGACAAATATAAAAATAAATATTGCAAGATTCAGAGGTCTTTGACAAATAATGGACTTGATAATAGTTATCGTTACCAATTGTTCTCCCTATTTTACTGGAACATATATTTTGATATTATGCTCTCCTCTATCAGTGACATAAATAGTGTCATTTTTATCTAATTCAATATCCTCTAAATTTGATGAGCTGTCATTAGCAGCAGATTGAATTAAAATCCTTTGTATGAATTTGCCGTCACTTGCAAACTTTTCTACGCTGGATCTTTTCTGGTCGACTATGTACAAATTATCCAAACTGTCGATTCCTATCCCTAGAGGAAGTAGGAACTGTCCATCACCACCACCTTCAGATCCCCATTTAGTAATAAATTTTCCATCACCTGTAAATTTCTGAACTCGATGATTATTGATATCAGACACGTAGATGTTTCCTTCTGAATCCACAACACTACTATGTGGTTGGTTGAATTCTCCATCACCACTACCTTCAGATCCCCATTTAGTAATAAATTTTCCATCACTTGTGAATTTGTTAATGTTGTGATGAAACCTATCAGTTACGTAGACATAATTGGACGAATCAATTTCAATACCATGGGGGTGTCTTGAGAACTGTCCATCATCCGACCCCCTGGATCCCCATTTAGTAATAAATTTTCCATCACCTGTAAATTTCTGAATTCGTGAATTGCCGGTGTCAGCTACGTAAACATTACCTTGTGAATCGACACTAATTCCCTCTGGTGAATGGAATTGGCCTGTAGAATTCCCTTTCGATCCCCATTTAGTAATAAATATACCATCAGCGGTGAATTTCTGTATACGCTGATTATTGGTATCTGAAACATATGCATTTCCAAATCTGTCAAACGCTAAAGAATGTGGTATATTGAATTGACCATTTTCCGATCCCTTAGAACCCCATATTCGCAATAATGTATAATCTGAGGTCTGCGCTAAAATCATCAGGTTCGGTGTTACGGATAAAATCAAAATAGTGGGAAGAAAGATGGCAATGGGTGCATATATCAAATCACACTTGGATAGCACCATGTTATTGAGCATGTCAACCCTGAACTTATATGTTTCAGAAATTGAGTAAATAATATTCTTTCAGTTGTTTGCTAGAGTCGTAAAATGACAACGATTTAGTTTGATATGTTTGAAGATATTCGGTTAATCAAAGTCAATTTTGCATTTCTACATGTACAATAGATATCAATCAAAAATGATATCTTGTTTTATTTATCGCCTTGGGCGTAGTTCACTTGACAAGGTCCCTAAGCTTGCCAGTATATTGTTTTTAATAAATCTACGTAACATTCAATCTACCTTGGAACTATTTTATAAATTGCACCTTTAGAACCGTACGTTAGAACATATAGATAACCGTCAGGCCCAACTTCCAAATCAGAAATACCGCCTGGGGCTAAGCCTTGCGCGAAAATGACACCATCCATCTCCTTGCTGCTGTTAGCAACTTTATCTTTAAGTGGACCTTTTAGTAAAAGTTGGTTTCTATCCTTGTCAAGATCAAAATGATATAATAGGCCGCCTTTGTATGTGCTTACAAATATATCGTTTTGGTACTGCTTGCCATATTTATCAGAATCAAAAAATTTAATCGAAGTAACACCTACTGTCTGATTCCAAGTAAATTCAGGGTTGCTGTAATTTCCTGTACCATTAAAGTGTAGAGGTAATTGTGGTGTTTCTGTAAAGTAATACCCCTTTGGTAAACCCGGCGGTGGATTGTTAAATATCTGGGTGTAATTTGTAACTGACCATATGCCCTGGTATTTGGCCCATCCGCTGTTAAAGCCAGGTTTAACTAGGTTAATTTCATCACCAAACGCTGGACCATTTTCTGTATCCCATAAGTTCCCCGTTACAGGATCAAAATCAAGTCCAAAGCTATTACGGATACCATTGGCATACTGGTAATATTCAGGTGAAGACGTTTCATTGAAATCACCTGTTTCAGAATTGTTTGTGAAGTAATATATTCCTCCAGTTAATTTAGATTGTGTATCGTCGCTAAAATAAGAGGTTTTTGTATCGCAATCTTCAAAGTACTCGCATCCTCTTCCATCACCAGCTGTGAAATATATTTTATCATCCGCGCTGACCTTGAGTGCTCCACCAATGTGCTGAATGCTTTCATTACTGTAAAGAGGTACGTTCGCTAGAAGTTTAGGATTAGTCAGTTTACCTTCTTGTAATTTGTATCGATATATGCTGTTGGCCGCATTTTGTAGTGTTTCAGATTTCTGAACGACGGCGTCAGAATTACCAGAGATGTTTTTGCCAGGATAGTTTGTAAATAATAGGTAAGCAGCAGCAGCAGCATTGTCATTGTTGTAATCTTTTTCAACATCACTAGGATTAGAAATACCAATGGACAAAAGTCCTCTTTCACCAGTACTGTTTACTATTGCTCTAATGTCTAAAACTGGGTGAGGTGAGATTTTGCCTTCAACGATTCTCTGCACTACTCCTCGTTTTTCAGTAACCAGTATGTCGTTTTCATCCACAAATGCCATACCTGTCGGCCTGGTAAGCCCTTTTACCACTAACTGAGCCTTAAATTCAGAGTCCTTAAATTTTGCTGCATACAAGACATTGAGATTACAACTTAAAAAGAAAATTAATCCCCATAACGCAAAAACCATTAACCATATAACGACATTCAAGGCCAAATCATAAGTGTATAATTCCTTTCTATATTATATTTACTGGAATTTTTATTAAGATATGTTTCTATAAGTAAATTGTGAAATCCAAAAGAAGCAATTTGGCTGGTAAAGTAGGTTTCTTGACAGTAGTAACTGCAATATTCATCATTATCGAATACAACGTAACTAGCAGCATCACATCGCCGGCCTTTTCATTGAATAATTCATCCGCTACTACATCTTCAAATGCATGGACAATTGGAGCTAATCTGCCAACTCCTAGATCAGAATTTGCCGGTACATCAATAAATGAAAAAATTTACATCATAGGAGGATTTAACAATAAAGGTAAAACATCCAATACAGTGGAATTTTATGACACCAAAACAAACGTTTGGAGTAGCGCGTCTCCCCTTCCTATACCACTAGACCACACTGCAGCGGCGGCTTATAATGGCAGTATTTATGTAGTTGGTGGTTATACAAGCAGTCAGATTCCCGCCTCAAATCCCAGCATAAGGCTATTCATCTACAGTCCATTGGCCGACAAATGGACTGAAGGTAAATCTTTGCCGAAATCCAGAGGCGCATTAACTGCTAATTTTGTCGATGGAATTTTGTACGCAATAGGGGGTGTGGACAAATCAGGAGTATCCAATAGCAATACAGCTTACGACCCGGATACAGATACCTGGACAACTAAAAAGCCAATGCCAACTGCAAGAGAGCATGCAGCATCTGCGGTAGTCGGGGGAAAACTATACGTTGAGGGCGGAAGAGTTGGCAATTTAGAGCACAATCTAAATACAAATGAGGTATACCACCCCTCCAACAATTCCTGGACAAAATTAGAGCCCATGCCGTCTAATAGAAGTGGCCTTTCTGCAGCAGCATCGAGCAGCGGCGAAATCTATGTTTTTGGAGGCGAGGAAAATGCAGGCACTTTTAACAATAATGAAAAATACAATCCAGATATCGACAAATGGGAACTAAAATCACCAATGCCTACAGCTCGGCATGGTTTAGCAGCTGTGACAGTGAGTGACAAAATCTATGTAATCGGAGGGGGACCAGAACCTGGTTTAATTGTGGGTGGTGTAAATGAAATATATCAACCTGGCAACAATACTAATCCCTGAAATATTCTAAATCAGTTTTATTGTCGTTGATTCAGGGGGCCGATTTATGGAAAAAGTAAATGCACACAGGCTTAGTCACTAATGATTAATTCTCACTAGTGAATTTGATTTGAATTCAAAATTTAAATAAGTCCATCAAATTCGCTTAGAATAATAGTCTCAACAAATACTTCATCGATATAATGGGTAGAGAGGTTATTGCATTTACTGTATTAATTGTCATACTTGTTCTAGGAATTTTTATCATGATGAAGCCTCACATTTTTGTCTCGCAAATGCAGGTGCCCAAAGGAATCATCATCTTGGGTTCAACATTTATTATTGTTGGAATTGTAGGACTTTGTGTTCTTGGATTCAGAATATTTAAAGAATTAGGGTTAAATGACACTCAGAAAAATGCTTGAATATTACTAGTTGTGGAAACAAAACCGAATCCTTAATTTACCTCTACAAGATATCCAATTAATTAATTACGACTGGAAAAACCATATTTTATTTCCGGTACACAAAGTTAAAGTGACTCTCTCAGGTTGAATCTCTAGCATTGATTTCCATTTTCAATTATCAATAAGATTAAAAGTAGTTGCATTGCATGAAGAGTTAATTTGATTCTGACATTAACCTTGACCTTGATTTTGGGTTCTGTGATATTTAGTGTATTACTCCTAACCTACTGTAAAGCCAATCATTTTGCAGAGGCTATCGAGATGGATGTTAAATGTACTGTGTATGAGCACAGCGATGATGTAAATGGTAACAATGTGGATGTTCGCATACTTGTCATGGGGTTGCAACCAAATAACACTTACACAGCTAAAGTCATGCCAGACCACAATCCGCCAACAAGCGTTACCACAGAAACGGATTATGATGGCATTTTCTGGGTAATCGCGAAGATACCAAATGGTGAGAAAAGTATATTGTTCAATGTAGATGTTTATCAAGGCAATAATCCCGATGGTCGATTGGTCTCTTCAGGGGACGATGATGCTCCTTGTTACGGTATTGTTTCTCGTCCAACTTCCGCTTCTGATACTTTGTCTCGCTGAAATTGACTAAGCTGACATATGAAAAGTACTCAATACTTTTAGTTGTCTTTCAGTATTGTTTATAAAACTCGTGATTACATACATCCTTGAATAATTTTGAGTCGAAAAAAATCTTCCTTGTTGAGTAAACATCTAATAATTGTTTATTCGATAACTGTTCCACTTTTATTATTCGCCCTGATGTATCCATCACTGTATCATTCTATTTTCGCCCAAGAGTCAAAACCATTCAGCCAATTCCAGGCACCAGTGGGAACGCATCCACATGATGTTGCAGTGGACCCAACAAAGGGCGGACCTGTCTGGTTTACGGCTCAGGGGACGGGTGAAATTGGCAAATTGGATCCAAAAACGGGTAACAAAACCTTCATTAAATTAGGGAATGCCCCCGGATCACCCATGAACGGTTCGGCACCACACGGTATTATAATAGGACCTGATGGCGGGCTGTGGATTACAGATGAGTTCTTGAAAGGTATCGTTCGTGTTGACCCAAAGACGGAAGAAATAAAGTTATTCCCGATACCAGAAAATATTACTAACAACAAGCTAAATACTGCCACCTTTGATAAGAATGGAGTACTGTGGTTTACGGACAGGAGTGGCTATTATGGTAAATTGGATCCATCTGAGGGGAAGGTTCATGTCTGGGCTGCACCCCGCGGTCAAGGTCCGTATGGTATTGTAACAACACCTGATGGTTCAGTGTACTTTAATTCGTGGACGGGAAATTATACGGCTAAAATTGATTTGAAAACAGGAAATCTCACTATTTTGGAGCCTCCAACCAAAGATTCCCAGCCACGTAGAATATGGTCTGATTCCAAGGGTCATCTTTGGATAACTGAGTGGGCTACAGGAAAGCTGGCCCAATACAATCCAGAGACTAAAAAATGGCAAGAATGGAAGTTACCTGGCGAAAAACCACAACCATATTCGGTATATGTTGACGAGAAGGATAAGGTGTGGGTCAGTGATTTTGGA
Source organism: Nitrososphaeraceae archaeon (assembly GCA_044870745.1). Classification (GTDB taxonomy): domain Archaea; phylum Thermoproteota; class Nitrososphaeria; order Nitrososphaerales; family Nitrososphaeraceae; genus TA-21. Next base: position 17,650 of record JBIOZE010000154.1, read on the forward strand.
CTTCAACATGGTACTCAATCCATGCTGCGCTTTGATCCAGATAGTGAAAAATTTGAGGTTTTCCCATTGCCTTCAGACCACTCAAATATACGTCAAATGAACGGACGTCCTGGACAAGTGTGGGGCGCAGAGTCAGGTCTTGACAGGATTATCGTATTTTCCACTGGAAATAAGACTTCATAAATTTACAAGAACACTGACGGCCTTACTCTGATATTTTAGCACAACTACCCCAGCTCAATCTTTGGTTCCTTAAGCAGTCCAATTTATCCATTTACGCAATGCACCACAATACCTGTTTGAGATTTTTGCTATTCCAAGGTATTTTTTGGGATTACCTTAGTAATCTTTCCAGTGTATGATAGAACATAAAGATACCCGTCGGGTCCAATTTGCATATCTGTAATTGTGTCAAATCCCTCACCAAAAATCAAATCACTGACTTCTGATGTGCTATTAGCAACTTTATCTTTTAAAGATCCAGTAAGGTTTAGACCTGTTCTGTTTTTATTGAGATCAAAATGGTAAATCCTGCCGTAAGCATCTCCAACTAGAATATCATTCTTATATTGACTTCCGTATTTGTCGGTATCTAGGAACTTTATCGAAGTAACACCTACGCTTGCGTTCCACGTAAATTCAGGATCGCTGTACGTTCCTTTTCCATCAAAATTTTCTAATTTTTTATTATTCACTTGTTGGTCTGAGGGAAAATGAATTGCCCTTTCTGTGGAATTAAAGTGCAAATATGTATAATTGACAACTGGCCAAATGCCCTGAATCTTGGCCCAACCACTGTTAAAACCATCCTCAACAAGATTTATTTCATCCCCAAATGCAGGACCATTTTCAGTATCCCATAGCTTACCTGTGACAGGATCAAAATCAAGACCAAAGCTATTCCGTATACCGTAAGCATAGTAATAGGCGATAGGAATTTTATCTCCCAGAATGCCTTTATCGCCGACAATTTTTCCATCACCCGTTATGCGCAAAATTCCTCCCATTCCGACGGGATCGGTTCCATTAATTTTATTAGCGCTTTTCATGCTTAGAAATCCATTCTTGATACTCCTATAACAACCGTCTTTGTTGAGACATCCGCCACCATCACCTGTAACAAGATAGATGTTTTTGTCAGGCCCAATAGCTAATTTACCTCCTTGATGAATTCCTTCCCTCAATGGATAGTGAAGCCAGTTGGATCCTCCTTTAAGGATCGCAGCATATGCAGTAGGATAAACACGATTATTCCAGTAAATCGGTATATCGAGTAAAAGTTTCGGATTTACTAACTTGCCATCTTTATACTCGTATCTGTAAAGCCGGTTACTGTACTGACTCTCAAGACAAGTATGCTCCTTACACTCAGTACTATTATTGGAAGCGCTTTTAGTAGTGTTTTTTTCAGTGGTTCGTTCGTAATAAAACAAGAACACATATTCTGTTTCATTTGTTTCATTTTCTTTAATTTCAGCAAGCTCTTTGTCAAGGACCATTCCCTTTAGTCCTCTTTCATCAATATTTTCTGTATTAACGGTTAAGACTGTGATATTTGAATTATTGTTATTTACTATCCGTATGACTTTACCAAGATCTTTTTCTGTTACTAGAATTTCATCTGGGTTCAAAAATGCCATAGCAGTCGGATAGTTAAGACCTTGGGTTACTATTTCTGTACTTAAATTAGGGTCTTTAATAGAAATTACAGCATATGAATTTGCAAAATAAAAACCTAATACTGCCGTTGAAATTAAGGTTGTAAATAATATAAACTTTGAATTGGTTAATTTGCAAAGATATTTTATCAACCGTAAACGTCTAATACTCATCATTGTTTAGTACTTAAACCTTGGCGTTTTATATCGTAACAATAGATGAGTGATTAATTATAGAGAATGTGATTTGACAAAATGAAAGTAATCATTTCTTTGTTACTGATTATTTGTTTGCGCCGTGTCACTACCTTGCTCATTCTTTAAATTAAATATTTCATTAGAATCTAATGAAATAAGTCCTGATTTAGGACCAGAAATCTGACCACCTATTACATATATTTTGTCGCCTAAGCTTATGGCTTCGAGTCCAACTCGCCCGGTTGGCATGGACGGTTCATATGACCATTTATCTATTTTAGGATCATATTTTTCAACACTTGCTAAAGTATCCTCGAGGCCTTCTCCTCCAACAACATAAATTTGGCCGTTAACAGATGTGGCAGCAAATCCACTTCGCTTTTCAAGCATAGGTTTTTTAGTTGTCCAGGTATCTGTTTGAGGATCGTACACTTCAACTCTGTTGAAATTGGTTAGTGATTCCTCCATGTCCTCTGAGGCAACTCCGTCACCTAATATTCTTCCACCTAAAACATACAATTTTCCGTCTACTACAGCAGATTCAAGGTGGTGCCTTGCAGTTGGCATTGACTTTTTAGTTGTCCATGTTCCTGTTTCCAGATCATAGGCTTCCATTGTGTTTACTGGTACTTGTGATGCGTTTACCCCTCCAATTACGTATAATGTTCCATTGATAATTTGAGCAGTTAATGCACCTCTGGGTGATAGCAACGGATTACCTCCATACCATTGCCTTGTTTTCAAGTCATAAATAAACAACTTGTCTGTTGGAACCTTCCCCCTGGTAAATCCTCCCGGGACATATATCTTACCGTTATATGCGAGTGCGGCACCGTGGTCTAAGGATTGTGGCATAGGTTTTACAGCTATATTCCATTGATTAGTTTTGGTATCATAAATCTCCACTTTTCTAAATTGATAATTTTTTGAGTAGTCAATACCTCCCATAACGTATATTTTATCATCTACCAAAACTGCCATAGGTTCGGTTCTGGCAGTGGGCATCTTTTCACCTTTGGTCCAAAATGATGAATTTCCAGCATTCGAAGCAAATGTAAGAGGGACCATTTCTGCCAATATAAATAAAGAGACTACTATGCTAATAAGTAAAGCAAATAGTAAGAAAAATATTATATTTTGGTTCTTAGTAAGACATGCATTGACAATATTGCCGTCCTTAAACATTAAATTAAGATTCAGTTTATATCATAATATATGTTGTGTTAATTATCATTGAGACTAAATCTAAAATCAATTAGGTCGTTATTTTTAACAGCTATTTTCAAAAACATAGAAGAATGAATATTTGAAAGCTTTAATCAATTTTGATATGATTCAAAGTAACATCATTTTCTCATCTAAATCAATATGGTGTTGACAAATTTCGACATGAGTCCATACGGTTGACAGTCACGTTTTTTGACTGCTACAATATTCGAGTTTGAATAAACCGCATTACTGATTAATCGATTAATCGATATAAACCTGATTTTCAAAGAATAAATGGGCGTGCAAATACAAGTACGACAGGAGTCGAATCAACTGCCAATACAATCGCACATCTTTAATTCAAAAAGTACCGCAATTGTTGTATCAATAGCAATTCCATTATTATTATCCGCTATTACTCATATTTGGAATCCAATTGGATTTCCATCATTCCATGTAGATGAGGGACATTATATGCGTAGGGCCATGCAAGTTATCGACGGGCTGGGCGCTCAGGAATCCAAACTAACATACGACTATGGCTATGACCATCCCTATTTTGGACAAATATTTCTAGCAGCCTCCCTGACATTGATAAATTTTCCAGATTCTCTTCATCCAACTGTCAATTTACATTCTATTGAGATGCTCTATCTCGTACCAAGGATACTGATGGGAGTTATTGCAGTAGTTGATACATTTCTTGTTTATAAAATTGCTGAAACAAGATATAATAGAAAGATAGCCTTTATTTCTGCGACATTATTTGCAGTAATGCCTCTGAGCAGTATATTGAGAGGAATACTTCTTGATTCTATCGAGTTACCATTTATTCTACTATCTATACTGTTTGCAATTTACTACGCAAAATATGAGAGTCAAAATGGCGCTAGCAACAATAATAAAAAATTTCTACTAGTCCTAATTTCAGGTATATTCCTAGGACTTGCAATCTTTACGAAGGTTCCTGTATTTACTTTGATTCCCTTATTGACTCTCATCATATTGCAAAGTAATAAAAAAGGTATGTATTGGAACGCTAATAGAGGCTATAGGCTTAAAACACTAGCTCTATGGTTTGTTCCAGTTGTTTTGATTCCCATAATTTGGCCTGCTTATGCTTTGTCCGTAGGGCAATTTGGTGATTGGTTAGATGGCGTGATATATCAGGCAGGCAGACAAGGAGGGAGAGATCTAGCTTATTCTCTAGTACTGGTAACACAGATAGATCCATTTCTGGTAGTTCTAGGACTTTCAAGTGTAATTTACTGTGCCATAAAAAAACACTATTTCGTTATTCTTTGGACTGTTCCATACTTGGTATTTTTGTATTTAATCGGCTGGGTTGTTTATTTTCATTGGAGTATACTTGTGCCTATACTCTGCATCGGGTCAGGTATACTTGTTGAAGATCTGAGAAAAAGGTATGTGACTCACAAATTTATCGGGATACTACCGTACGCTATGCTGTCAGGTATTGCAATATTTGGATTTTTCAGCATAGCTATGCTTACTGCAACAGATCTGAACGCATCCTATAGTGAAGTATATTTGTTTGTTACCCAGGAGTTGAAGCAAAATCAAGTGAAGGATAATCACCAAGGAGATGGAAACGAACGTGATTATGGAACAACATTGATTGGAAGCCATCGTATTAGAGCTTTATTTTGGATACCAAAATATGTTTTCAATTATGACGTTACTTTTAGAGATACTGACCTTCCTAATGATAATTTTACAAAACCTATAGAGACTAAAAAATTCCTTCTAGTAGCTGATGGTAATTTACTTAACAGGCTAACCGAATTAAAACAGCATCAAAAATATGCTCATATTAGTCAACTATACTATAATAAGTCTGAAACAATAGCAACTTTTATTGATGAGGAATCAAGCAATAAAGATAATTTGCTTAATATACGTGAAAATCATGGTTTTGGACCATTCGTTGAAGTTAAAGCCAATTATTAAGGTGGCTGATTGCCTTGTTGCTCCCAGGTAGGGCATAAAAGTAATGGGTAAATATTGTTACCAAGATCAAGCTATAAGCCATGTATGTATAGTCAATTTACTGAAAATTGCTCAAATCAAATACTAATACAATAATAATCATCGGTGGCAGATTTGTAATCAATTTATTCGATTAGGATAATAATTTAATAATTTTAGATGTTTAAATCACAAATCACAAAAGCGTTAATTATTATTGCTCATTGTGGGCTTGAGCTTCCTAGAGATCCAAATTGCACTTATAGTCGCTAAAATTAAAATCGCAAAGGTAATAGCATTTTCTGATGAACTGAGTATTTTCATTAAGGGTAAATCGTCTCCATTTTTTATCGAAATAGAGGAAATATCTCCAGGCAACTTTAAGGCATCTGTCTTTTGATCTGTACTGCCAATCATATCAACCCAATCTAAATAAGATATATAGTTGCTTTTAATTCCGCTTCGGTAGTGTTCATTGTAGTCATCTGTAAAGGCTAATCTTGTTTTGAATTTACCTACAAAGTCTAAATTGACACCGTCATTCAAAGCACCACTCCCAGTAAGGTACCCGTCAAAATGTGAGTTTTTAATATTCGTGTGACCTTCTGCTGATATTTCTGGATTTTTCAACGTCATTGGTACAAACTTTAGCGGTGCGATAGACTTGACATCGTAAAATTCTACTTGCGAATTGTTACTAATCAAGAGAGAACTAATATTACGATCATTCTGAGGTATAAGTTCAATATTATTCTGTCCCTGTGGATACAAACGTAAAGTCATATTAAAATGACTGGGAATTGTGAAGCTCACGTATTTATTGTCTGATCCTAAATCTGGTAATTTCAACATCCCTGTATGATTTATCAATACCTGATAACTGCCGGTAGACAAGATATTTTTTATCAGCAGATTATCAATGACAAGAGGCGAATATTTACTACCATTACTTATTACCATCTTCGATACATTTACTGGATAATGATTATTATTATCATCTTCATCAACTAGAGATATAGATGTGCTGTTTAGCATAATCTTGCCATATGCTTCCATATTTCCAACAAATCCTTTCATTGGCAGTGATGTATGCTCTGATGGCATTACATCAGTTTCTTCAAGTGCAAGTATACGTGAAATGTTTGACATGCTAGAAAAGTACTGATTTGGTGAATTTGATACGGCATTAAAGTATCCTTTCGCATTTACCAAGATAATCTTACCTTTTGAAAGAGTCTTCTCGATACTAAAAGGAGCAACTAACTCATTATCAGAGTTTCTGTACCATGCATTTACTTTGAGGTCTGGCGAATGATCAAGGTCTAATCTACTTACCAATCCAGGTATATTTATTGATAAATTTTCTGTCCTATTCGAATCTATATTCGTGAATGGTGCTTCATCTGTTTGATTAGATCTAATTGAGAATAGTCGGCTAAATGTTCCATTAAAATTACTGTCTGAATTAAAAACTACAACCGTTCCACCTGAACGTATATATTCTAAATATCTTTTGACCACGTCATCATTTAGAACAGAATGATCGGATATGAAAATTATGTCATTTGAAAATATTGAATAATCTTCATTTTTGTAAATATCGTAGGTTGAATTTGAGAGTGCAAGTATACTGAGTGGATAATCGTAATTGTAATACTTTGTTTTGTCATTTATTTGTGAAAGTTTCGATGTACTCCATATTTTTATTGGTTTAAATTCCACATTGTTATGATCTGAGGTTAACCCTATTTTAGTAATGCTTTGATTTTCTGATTTAAAAGATTTTGGTATTTCGATTTTGAGGATACCATTCACAAATAATTTAACTGAGTTATCCAAGCTTTGGACATTTACTGTATACCATATCGATTCCTTCTTTACCACCTCTGTGCTGTTGAATAGCAATCTAAAATGTTCGTCGTCCTTTAACTTTTGAAATAGTTCAAATCCTGAATTTGAGAGCTTTGTGTTATACTGGTCATCGCCTTCGTACCACCGTAGACCAACATAACCAGTATCGTTACTTACTTGTTCGGAATTTATTTGGAATTTTGCCTCAATGGAATTTATTCTTTTATTAGGATCAATCGTTTTTGACCACAAATTGGTACTATTATTCTTTGGCACAAGAAGAACTGTCGTCGTTCCATTGAGACTTCGTATTGAGATTCTTTCATCTTTTTCTCTAAGATTAAACGTTTTATTGTTAAATTCTAGTAAACTTGTGTCAACGCGAGGCAATGATGACAAAACACTTGAATCGTCATATGCTATAGCCACATGTTTCCCAATAGAAGTTGGGCCCCTTACTGGAGGTACTTCTAGTACAGTATAATTTTTGTCTTGATATACATGTTTAAAATTATCTAGCACAAAACGGATAGTCTCGCTCTCACTACTCTCAAAATTGACGTTTTGTCTTGGTAACAGGATATACCTTACATCCCCATATTGTAAATGATGATATAATCTATCTATCGAAGATGCGTTTAGGGCTAACGGAGTTTGACGAAGCTTATCATGAGGAAGGCCAACGAAGGACGACACCTTTGACATAATACCATCATCTCTTCTGTCGTATTCATTTAAAGTACTTATGACATTATATTTTGTTGAATCAGTATTAGTTATGTTACGGATTCCTTCCAATAAATTTAGCTCAGAGTAAGTCGGAAAGTGTCTACGTGAAAGGGTATCTGTAAAGTCTTGTGTCTGCAATATCAATGAATTGTATCCTACAAATATCAAAATTGACATGCCTGAGCATATTACAATCGTGCTTATGATTGCCGTGTTAAGGATTGGATTAAAACGCGTTCTCCAGGTCAGTAATTTAAAAATCATCAATGAAGCAAACCCAATAACGCCCATCATGGTATATTTGCTGAATCTTGCCTCATCATAATAGGGACCCATAACAAGTGAAATAATAATGATTATCCCAAAAACAAATACTTGCTTTTCAAATTTTTTAAAGAAATATGAAAGAATAAATACCAATGCAAGGAGACCTGCAATTCCCATCCTCATAGGATAAAGATACCAGGGAAGGCTATTTTCATTTGTATGCTCTCTTATTGTCCCTAGTGGGACTTGACCTATAATTATAAAACTTAATAAATATACATACGCCACTATGAAAACAATTATTGTTACTGTTACAAGTTTAAATCTTCTATCCACACGATTTGTTTTTGCAAATTTTTGAAAAGTCAATTTTGATTTGATTATTTTCTGCAAGTAGGGTGTACACAAATATACTAACCAAGTTACGATGACAAAGAACGCAACAAGAAGTATTAGGGGAATTCCAAGAATGTCCAGACCAGTATAAAAATTCACCGGGGTTGTTATATCCAGTAGATATACGGCTGAAATAGCTATGAGAACTGAAATATACACATAATTTTTTGCTTCAAGTTTAAAGACAACCGGCAAAATAGCCGCAATAATGACAAAAAAATAGAACTCATAGTGAGATAATATCCCTAGAAACGAAATAGCACTCACTATGAAAATATTAAAAAATTTGTTATGGAGTGGTAGTCGAGTCATCGCCAGTAAAATAAATCCTGCCGGTAGCGCAATGTATATGAGTGCGGTACTAAAGTCGGGAGCAGTTGGGATGACAAAGTTAGTGGCGCTGATTATATCCAAATCTGCAATTGTTCCCAATCTACTCAAGCTTGAGGTTTCGGATGTAATTGGATGCGTTAAGGCTGTATTGAAAAGATAGGCCCACCCAAAACCTGAACTGAGAATGAACAAGGAACATGCCAATAACACTGCCTTCTTTTGATTACCGGGAACCCAATTTACAAAGAAATAGTAGAATGCAAACATTGATACTGCGTTGAGAAAAGCAATCGAGGCGTAAGAGTTAACCAGTGGTATACCAGAAAGAGTAGTAAGTCCCGCCAGTATTGCGGATTGAAATGGTGGATAATACAAATCCTCCGAGCTAGACAGCACAGCCTCTCTGATTGAACCTGTCATGAAGAGAAGAGCCCGGCCTTGATGGTACCATTGGTCTCCAATAGTAACTCCACCGTAGAGCACATATGTTGATACAATGACTATTGTCAAAAGGCCTCCATATGCGAGCAGCTCAAACCTCCTGACATTCACATACTCAATGAACTCGTTAGCAGAGTTTAGAAAAGAATTATGATTTAGTTCTGTTAGCTTGAAACCCGATTTAGTTATATCCCGTACATAATAAGTTAGAAATAAAAAAAGTATACTCAGATGCATTCCTATTAAAAGAATCTTTCCGTCAGACAGTGGAATATCAAAAGATAAGGCAAAAATATATGCCGTCAAACCCGTAACCAAGAGGCTTAACAAATATGCTAAAAGAACAGATAAGACAGGGACAACTTGATACTTTCTACTGATAATGAGAACTATTGCATACCCGGGAATGAAAAAAGAAAGCATAATGGCAGAACTTAGTTGAATAAATCCAGTAATTCCAATTTCATTCCAATTTATGAATACATGAAAATCTTGTTTCTCAGTTAATACCGAAATTAATATCAATACAGTGTATATGATGATAAAAACAAAGTTTGAAGAATTTTGATGTTCCTTTCTATTATACTTGCCAATGTTACCATTGTTGCTATCATTACTGATATCATGATTGCTATAAATTCCGCTATTATTTTTAAATGGCCGCGAGATCTCTTTTTTTTGATAACCTTCCAAGGATATATTGGTGTAATACATACTTAATCCGAATATTATCACAGATATGGAAACGGAAATAGGAATCGAGATTCTCGAAATCACATGTAGGTATGAGAGGGATAAATATATACAAAAGCCAGCAATTATAGAAGCAATAATAATGGTAATATAATTTCTAATTTCAAATTTACTCTCAATATCCCGTATTCTTGATGCCATCTTTTGTTACCATCAATTCAAACTAAGAAATTCAAATCGGCAAGTTAGATCTAAATCGAATGGAATAATCGCCTAGGCAAGTCTCTATATTTTTCATTTCCTATTTTCTTAGTTTAATTTTTTGGAATATTAAAACATTTGGTCACCCATAACTTGATTTAGAAAGGCAAATGCATATTTCCGGACAAAATAATATGGACATGACGGATACCAACGATTCTAATTTAGATTACTTTCGATTGTATTAACAAACGTTCACTTTGACATTTGTCCGGGAGCACAGCTGACGTATCCTTGCATCATTTCTAAATACGATCCCTAATTTTAGTAATGCCAAATGAGATGAAACAAACTTAAATTATTATCGCAATGATAAAAAGTACCTCAAATTGCTTGAAAGAATGCGATCTGGACAGAAATGAGGAAAATTAACCCGAGCTTAACCTATCTTACTATTCTATAACTCGTTTCCTCCGAACATCCTCTATTTACAGTGGCGAATCGCTGATTATCATTCTATGGGTCGTTATCACACCGTCATCGCTTTCCACGGTAGTATCCCATCCTGGATAAAAACTAAAGATATCTGCCTCTCCGAACAGACCCATTTTGATATTCCTATATTTATGCTATGAGCCCGAGCAGCTTTTTCAATCATTATGACCTTTTCTCGTCGTATGGACCTCTACACTTATAGATACAGATAATCATCTATGTGAACATCAACTTAAAAGATTATAAAATGAGTGGAGCGCCCAAAACGAGTAATTCAAAAGTCGTATGTGAGGACAGGTTATCGCAATCTACTCACACCGTCAAAGTTGTATATCGGGTTGCTACTTGCCTGTTGAATAGCTGTTAGAAATTAAGCGACAAACGATACTCCAGCAACTTTACGGATTGATTTTAGTTTTAACTTCTGTCGGTCCTACAATTTTTTAGAGTTATTTTATTCAAATTAGATTCAAAAAATCTAAAATAAGTCTTCAATTTAGATTTATTTTTTATTCATTTATTATTCAAAAAATCTTCAGGAAAATCTACAACTCACTTTATCACGAATCTGAATCTAACCAATATGTTTTTTAACATAATGTTGGTATAATTATAAACGTCAAATATGACGTTAAACAATAAAAGCTGGTTAAAAAATGAGACTACGAATGTATTTATCGGCTGATTCTCAAGAAAGCATTGGCGACAATCTCAAAATAAGTGTCGGTACTGTAAGCCTACTTCTAAACGAAATTTTGAAATCCGATGATACTATTGACCTACAGCGTCAAATTGCGATTATTGCAAGGAAAAAAGGAGTGAGCATCAAGCAATTAGCCGCGAATTTAAGGTGGAAAAATGAGATAAAAAAATCTGGTTTGGACGATAAGAAAGTAGAAAAATTTCTTGACGCCATGGATATGATGTTTAATAAATACAGCATAGCTCCTACTGCAGCTGCGAGTAAATTCTTTTCTTTAATTGAAACTATGCTAAGGCAGAATATAGAACCTGACAAGCTAGAAGAAGAAATAAAATCAAAAAGCACCGAACTACAAAAAATAAATTCCCAAATTGAAGCCGCCAATGAGTTACTCCATGAATCTAGGGCCAAAGTTGAAAAAGAACGGATGAGGCTGAAAATCAAAGAAAGAAGCCTAAATCAATTTCAACAAATAAGTAACTTGCTTGAATTAAATGGATACCCTGAAATTAGCAGTGAATATGGCAGTGTTGTTCGTGCATTGATCGATTTTAAGGGTCTGGGATACGATCCGAAGGTTATAGTTTCTAAATACGAAACCGTGGAAAGACTAACAAGTGCCATTAAAAAATTAGAGACCAAATTGCAAAAATCAGAAGAGATCCAAGGATTATACAGACGTATGCAAAAAGATCAAGAAACCAAATGGAAAGGTTATTTCGACACAATTAAGATTCTAGAAGGTCTTATTAAGGATGGGCTTAGAAAGGAAGACATTTTTACAGCAGTACATCTAATTAATCAAGATTTTCCGAAAAATAACATGTCTCAAATAATGGAGCATCTCCGTACGTACGGGAGCTTGGCAGCGGCAACATTGAAACTGGAAAGAGAACATGATGCTGAAAATGAGGTCTTATTATGAGTGCGTGATGGTTAACTAGTCAGAGCAAACATTAGTTGGTTGATGTTGTCCTATTAGGGTTTTCCACGTTCAACGACCTCCTTTAAGCCGCTGAATATATCCTGTTTGGGAACAAAATTGAGCGTTTTCTTTGCTCTTCTCATGTCGGCATAGCTGTGCAAGATACCAGCCGTGTCATCCGTTAATTCTTCGTGTATCGGTTCTAATTTGGTTCCTAATATTTGAATCATTTTTTGTGCAATCTGAGTAATACTAGTAGGAACACCAGTTCCTATATTAAATATGGGTAACAATTCAAGCTCTTCATCATAAGAATTACTGTCAATTGCCTTTACTGACAATAAGAATGCGTCAGCAACGTCGTTTACGGATATAAAATCCCTCGTCTGACTCCCGTCACCGTAAATTATGGGGGGCAATCCTTTCGAAAGTCGGCCGGCAAATCTAGATATCACATCAGTCTCGCTTTCTTGCCCAATGCCATAAACATTAAAAATGCGTAGCATGATAGCACTTTCAATTTTCTTTGCCAACTTATAGGACATTATATGTTCCTCTGCAAGCATCTTACTGGATCCGTAGGGCGATTGTGGAGCTAAAGAAGAGTTTTCTTTGATAGGCAACTCAGTTACATCTCCATAGACTGCAGCTGACGAGGCAAAAACAAAATTTTTGACATCATTTTTATAACACGCTTCAAGCACGTTGACAGTTCCATCAACATTTATTTCCATAGTTTCATTTGGATTTCTTATTGAGTCGGCCACACTTATCTTTGCAGCAAGGTGAACACAGGTATCTGGCTTTTCTTTGTTAAATAAATCCACAACGGCTTTTTTGTCTCGTATGTCGAGTGTATAAAATGTCAACGGTAAATTTTCTTGCCTTTGTTTAACCTTTAAGGACTTTTCATTCACATTCCGACTGTTAGAAAGGAGTACAATGGAAATATCGGTTTCAGACAATAACTTATTGACCACTTTCGAACCTATGAAACCATTACCACCCGTGACTAAAATCTTCTTCAAGATCAAATTACAATTCAGGCATCCATATATAATCCATATATGGATTCGAAGGCGAGTGTAGTCCACATAGAAAATGTTAGACTAGATAAAGTGCAGAAGGATTATCAATACATATTGATCCTGCAATGACGGCACTTTCCTGTCAAAATAATATGAACCGACTAATTTCATCAAATCTAACTCTAACATTTCAATTTCTAAAGTGAACGCTTTAGCGACGTAATTGAATTACGTGACTTTCCAAATTTTTTCTAGTTACTTGATTTTTGTCCGCCTAAACACCAAAAATTGCTCGAAATAGAGATGAAATAATATTAGAGTCGTCAAAAGCATATCTACGGGGGACAAATTGACTAAACAACAAGTCTGGAAAGGTGCCGGATATATCTATCTACAGGCAATTTCTTGGGTGATATCTGGCTATATTTTTTGGATTGTCATGTCAAGGATTGTAACGACTGAAATAATCGGTACTTACTCCGCACTTGTTTCCTTTGCCGAGATTTTTGCAAATATAGCCATCCTTGGCTTGATAGAGGGTATTCAACGTTATCTTGGAAAAAGTTTCTATGAACAGGATCTGAAATATGCTAAAGTATATTTAAAGGCGTCATTTTTGATTCTAAGTTTTGGTATCGTACTTAGTATTAGCATAATTTTATTGGCTAACGAATGGATTACTAGTATATTTGGATTTGACTTTAACTTAATTATTGTTCTTATACTTTTAACAGCATCGTCAGCACTTTACATGCTATTGGATGCTGTGATAGTTTCTTCTTTGAGAACAAAAGCATTGCCATTAATTATGGCCATTTCTTCTACTGCTAAACTTTCTCTGTCAATAATATTGGGTCTATTGGGAGCTGGAATATTAGCACTTACCCTTGGTTATACTTTATTTGGACAGTTATTATCCTCCGCCCTTTTCGCTATTGTAATAATAAAACTATTCAAATCGACATCAACGTTGGCGTCACAAAAATCAAAGGACACAGAAGAGGCTAGCTTAAAACACGCATTCAAGAATATTCTGGTTGCAAGTTTGGTGAGTTGGGTTCCACTCCTGATACCGACCATAGGTTCTGATTTGGGAACGATTGTTATCTATGGTAGTAAAGGATCTTACGAGACCGCAGTTTATTTCATCGCACTAACAGTTGTAACCGGCATTACTGGGATAGTGTATTCCTTATTTGCGATAGCTTTACCCGCTTTGAGCGGCATGAAAGATGGTAGAAAAACATTAACTTGGCAAACTATGCGATTAAGTGCTCTTGTCTCCCTGCCATTTTCGGCGTCCCTTATATTTTACTCGAAGGAAGTTATGCAAATACTTGGACCTGATTATATCGGGGGAGCCCTTCCACTCCAACTTCTACTATTTTCCATTCTTCCGGTCATAGTATCGACAGGTGTGGACACCCTTGCATATTCTTATGGAAAATATAGGCTGTCATTGGGATTAGGGCTTGCGATGACGGTGCCTCGTACCATCCTTTATTTTGTACTTGTACCCCAATATGGCGGAACAGGAGCAGCTATTGCTTATACTGTAGGGTCAATCATGGCGTCTGCATTTGCAATAATCATTGCTAGAAAGATTGGCATTAAATTGTATTGGAAGGACCTTGGATTACCATTTCTTATTCCGATCGGAGTTGCATTCGCATTCGATATCTCACAAGTTCATTTTATCGTAGGTATTATCAGTACGGTCATCATTTCATACATAGTGCTTATCAAAATTAAAATCTTAACTAAAGTAGATGTGCGAGAATCGATACAAATCTTACCCTACAATGTTTCAGATCCAATTCTCAATGTGTTGCATAAAGTCGACAGAAAATTAAAACTCTTTTAAGTTGTAGGTCTGTACAACTTGTTAAGATAAATTCGTTCAAAGGAGTCTTACACTTTATGACTGAATATATACTGAACAATTAAGGATATTTGTTTTCTTGTTTCAAGACCAACCAATTCATTAATTCACAATTCTCTCATCTGATACAGTTTGTTTAGAGTTTCACAGTATCTTTCGAGTGACATTTGAAGAAGCATTTTCTCATATGCATTTTTTCCCATTTCTGCGCATTTGGAATTGTCCTCTAATAATTCTATAATGTAATTTGCCAGTTGTTCGCTATTGCCAGTTTCAAAGATAAAACCCGTCTTGCCGTGATCCACATATTCTGTCAATGATTCAACGTTTGAAGCAATTACGGGCTTTGAAAAAGTATAGGCCAATGGTATCACGCCACTTGATGAGTATTTAAAGGCGTTTGTATATGGTAAAACCAAAAACTTTGACTTTCTAAGGAGGATAGGAATTTCCGATTTTGTAATCCATTTATTATACATCTGAATGTATTGTCGCTCCTCTGTCCCTAGGGCTTCGTAATATGAAACATCTTGATCCTCATAAAAAGACCTACCCGCTACAAGCACATGAAATTCTCCTCCAAATCTTTTTCTAACATTTTTTGCAGCATCTAAAAGAATCTCCAATCCTTTCCAAGGTGCTATGTCCCCGAAAAACAAAATATTTTCGTCTGGTATGTTTTTTTCAAAGTTCAAGTTAGGTGCATCTGGAACAGAGTCAAAATCTAATAAATATCCATAGTCAAAGTGTGGTATAACATGAATTTTTTTTTCACTAACACCATTGGCCTCTAACTGTTCTTTAAGTGATTGAGCATGAACAATAATTTTATCAGAGTATTTTGTTACTACCCTTGGCTGACAAACTAATTTCAAAAACAGTACACGCAATTTTCCTGACAGACCTTTGGCAGGATTGAAAACTTTAACATCATGCAGAGTCCAGAAAATTCTTTTTCCCTTGATCTTTAATATGGGAATGAAAAAAAAGAAAGCTGGGAGATGTTCTTGTATGTGCACAATGTCATACTCTGACTTAGTCAATATATCAAATAATGCAAAAAATAGTGAGAATACCCTTGCTATACCCTTCAGTGTTGAATATCCTTCTGGAAGTTTTTCTGCAATATTGCAAAAATTTATGCTTTTTTCCTTTATCGCTCCAGTCGCCTTATAGGATTTTTCGGAAAAGCCATAGAATATTATCTTGTGGTATTTCGCAAGTCCACGAGCTAAATACGAAGTATAGTCGGAAAAACCATCATTATCCAATAATAACAGGGTCAAAGATTCATCTGGAGTTTTATCCGAGATTCCATTATCACTATTTTCTATATCCACTGTTCTCATATTTGAAAAATCCATGATATAAGTTAAAACCAACTCCGATTCAATATAATCACCAAATCAATTTCATTTCGCTTCTTGTGATTAGAGTTGTTTTTTTTGAGCGATAGAACCATAGTTATCGTCAATTATCCGAAATTACTCTAATTATTACTATCGCATTTGCTGTAGGTACTGTTTTATCATATTTTACATCCTTTACATCTTCTAGTGTAGCTTCTTGCCACTCATATCCT
>JBIOZE010000155.1:0-8755 GCA_044870745.1 Nitrososphaeraceae archaeon
GATTATCTTCTATCTTTCATAACATTATACTTTTGCGATATGTAGAGGCCGAGGCTCAACTAAAGCGGTCTATGTTGATACTAAAAATTAGAGCTAGTCCCCATGACCAATCCATACTTGAATTTTCCATATCTAGTAAAGGCGGAGTTAAAATATTAGGCTCCATGACAGGTTATGTAGGTATTCTAAATGGAATTGCACAGAAACGTTACGAGCAGTATATGAAAAGAGAGCAGGAAATAGAAAATAAGGAAAAAATACGGAAGCAAAAAAGAAAGATTGATTTTGATGAAAGCCAGAAAACAATTTTAACAAGGGCGAAAGAGAGCAATAAGCCACTGCGAAGAGGACGAGATAAACGGAATAAAAGGAGCTAAAAGATATGAAGGTAGCCATAGCTGCTATATCTCTCCTGTTATCTCCCCCATTAACTATTTTAATGAACTTGGAATGATTTCATGTCCAAGAAAATTTCCTTTGATGAAGCTTATTCAGAGGCAGTTACCCAAGCATTCGAAATTCTAGGAAATCAAGTTTCGAAAATCGTAACTGACTATCTGCAACAGAAACATTCAATTATTTTGAATAAGACTGCTGCGAACCCAGCGATTCTTGATGAGGCCCTCAATAATGCAATAGACGGAGGTAGATTCATAATTGAACGAAGAATAATCCGTTTACTGTACGAAAAATTGGGACTCGAAGACTATAATACAGAAATAACTGAGCTGGGATTTGAGGGGAAAATAAATGAAGCTCGAAGAAGATACAAAAATGCATTAAATTGATTGGCCTTGGCATATGGTGAACTATAATTGAATATATATTCTGATAGTCACTTCTAGTGGGAAAGATACTATTAAGGCATGTTGTCCATTATTAATTACCAAACATGTTGAATCCTGGAAGCCAATGGTAGCTTTTAATTAATGCCCATTGGTTTCCCAGGTTTCATATACAGGAAATATTTTTATACAATTTATAGGAATTATTGCAACGACTTGAGCAAACTGGAGAATCCGTACTTCTTAATCTGTCAATTCCTGACTCTCCAGAATATATACTAATAAGCCAGACTATTAACCAAATCTTACGTCTCTATCGGGATAAGATGGACCTTCCGAAGTAGGCCTTGACATCTGGGCCTGTACATATAGTATAACTTCGTTAATAATAATAAGACTAATGATACCCGAGGAGTCCAGCTGTTGATACACCAAAAATACCGCTACCTATGAGTATGATACCGTTAATAATCATTAGAATTGCTACAATCGTAATACCAAGCGGACGCTTTCTACCTACTTGCATCTTTCGCACTCCAAAAAATGTATGGTAATATAAGATATATGGCTTTACTGCAATCTCAAAGAAATGGAAGGATCGATTCCAGAAAGATCTCTACATGTAATGTACAGTAACTAGGTTAGACATTGTTTATTGTTATGAAACTGTAGCTAAATTGAATCAGAGGCTAGGTATACTCCTTAATTCTGTTACCAGAAATCGATGTTGACCAGGATTAAGGACTGATAAAACTGTAAATAACTCTTAGCAACGTCGTGTATGCGTGAAATAACTACTAAAAATGTGAATAAAATGCATGTAGCATTATTTCCTCATCATTACGTTGAAAAGAATCGATAATTCCTACAGATATCGCATTCATAATTCATAAACAATTGACTTCCACATTGTACTCCCCGCGTACAGTCACAAACCACCCCACACTTCTTGCACTGATGTATATGAACTAGTGATTGTTTCTCCACTATTATTAATACACCTCATAATTAAAATATGATGTTGAGCTGTTGTAAATGAACAGATTTTACTAACGATAGTTTTTAACTTCCATTCTCTAGTGTCAGAGTTCAAATGTCTATTAAATGAGTACAATGTCCGTCCCTGCTAGGTTTAACTTATTACCTACATCCTTTTTTTTAGTTCTAGTCTATCGTTTGAATTAATTGCATCAGCGGATAGCAGATGCTACAAACATGAATGCTAGGTAAATTATTACTCCAAATACTCCCCACTTGAACCATAGTCTCCCCTTGTCTTGATTTTTCAGCTAAACAGTATCTTATAGAATTGGCAAAAGGAAATAGGGCTAAGGCACTTACTCCGAACATGAAATTCAACCCATACATTTTCTGTTCTAAGGATACAGATAAGCTAAATATGAAAAATATTAACAATCCCCCGATGATTGTGGCATCTGCTTGAAGTATTATCTTTGTCTTCTATTGGCACGTATTAATCACCACCCAAAATGAACAACATATTTAGTTTTGGAATTCAGGCCTCGGCAGCCGCGATAAATACCATAACTAATAGTGGTAACATAGTCTTAAACTGGCTAAATAGAATAATGGACTTTGAATAATAGGTGTCATCTTGACTCACAAATGCGATGATTGTACTCCGTTTAGAAGTCACATGGTACATGGGTTATTCCACAGTTGATGAAGGCATATGGAGAAACACACTCGACTTAGGAAGAAAATTAATTTACGGAGTATAGCATGGAATCCTAGGACGAATTCATATACTGATGGAGAAGGCAACTCTTACGATACCTTCGAACAATACAGAATGATGAAGTGGAAATGTGACAAATGTGGAATAACTTTTTCAACATATCCCAAATTGAAGTTGCACAAGAACGAAATTCATTCATATTGAATTCTCCTTATCTATGCTTCTGATCTAAAATCAAAAATGATTTTGCCCATTAGTTGTGAAGAATAAATCCACATTATAACTATTTTAGGAGAAGGGTTTTATCGGCGTTGATACTCCTCCAAGTATGGGTGTCAAGATTTTCAGCGCCGTGGTCATCACTTACAACGATAGAAGGGGCGGACGGTTGGTCCTTCGGCTTGCGTTAATCGCGCCGATACTGTTGTGCATCCTCTTTAGATATCTTAAACCATATTTTATGACCATCGTATCTTTCTGCAAGATTTTTTGGCAGATAAAACTTATCTTTATCTACTATTCCTTTCTTTGTTACTACTACATCCGATTGGACTTCATCAACTTCACCGAGGTCGTAGTCGGCGATACCGCGAGCTTCCTTTTTCAATGCTTCATCCCAACTAATATTTAGATTACTCATGGTGGTACCATGACCGTATTCCTATTAACGGTTTAAATCCCTATACGGCTTCTTGTCTTTGACCTCCTTCTCTGACACATGTGCATTCTTCCTGAATATGTCTACAACCAATGCAAATGAGATCTTGGCCACAATGGTTACAACTAGTCATACAAAAAATTTAATTTTATACTCTATAACTATCTCACGCCATGATGAAGATGAACTTTCAAATATTTTGTCAGTCGCTATTATTTAACGAAACAAACTCATCATTGGGCCTCAGGTTTTGCTTTCATTTCCTAGGGTCCAATTATTAATTAACATGCTAAGAGTTTGCGAAATAGCTGGAATAATGCTCAAAGATATTTGAGCCTGGCGAAGGACAAAGTTTTATTCATTTTCTTCCAGCAGGTCCGTCAAACACGCGATTTTGGGCGGCGCGTTACCTTTTGTAATTATTATTCCTGTGATTTATTCCTCTAATGTTATGATTATTGTAACTGTTTTTCCATACATTCTTAAATGAACTTAGGATATTTTCTGAACCCACAGGCATGGCAAAATAATGATTCCAATTCTCATTATAAACATAAAACTTTAAAAGACTACCTACAGTAAACAGTGATATTGAAAAGACACTTACTTGTTGCTGGAATACTTTTGTCTATTGTATTGTTCACAACTACGTTGGATAACGTAAATGCACAGAATGTAACTGCTAATATGTCGAATACTTCTGGTAATGTGACCGCTGCTGTAAACCAAACTGTAGGAGAGATGGGAAAGAATGCAAGTCAGACTGTAGGAGAGATGGGAAAGAATGCAAGTTCTGAAGGGCAAACATTGCTGAACCAAACTGGTGAAGTTGCTAAAAAAATAGTTGGCGGGGCGGCAACAGTGCTTGGTAATATAAGCGGAGAGATTAAAGAAGGCGTAGGAGCAAAGTAAAATACTCGAAAACCATAATAATATTTCGAACATTCTATCCAGCCGATAATTTTGTAACCGATATTAACTATTACTACTATGCAATAGTGATGACATACAAAGTTATGATGCTCCTACTGATAATCTCAGCAGGCATCACTTCAACACTGAGCTTGGGACTTCCAGTAGTCCATGCTCAACAGACTCTTGACATAACTAAATCAACTGAAGGCAAAGCTACTGGCGGTGAGAAAATTGGAACATTGTTAGTTACTCCTGAAGAACATATGGTTAGTATTGTTGCAAATTTAACCGCACCTCCTGGCGAAGGTAAGGTGTTTGAAGGATGGCTTGTAGATTCAGGTGGTTCAGAATACAAATTATCTCTCGGAGAATTCGCGAAGAATGGAACGTTAGAGTACAAAGAAACTCTAGTTAATCCCTACACATACACGCAATTCATAGTGACTGAAGAACCATTTGAAGACAATGATCCTAATGCAGCCGCAGCATTTGCAGGTGCTGAACTACAAACTCCGTTCGCACAATAAGGGATCTTTCTTTTTTTATTTACCTTTTAATCTCTAAATGTATTGAAGTTGTAAGTGGTCGAGTTTTACTTTCTGGGCTTCGCTTAAATGAAATTGTTTTCTCGTTACAGATCAGTATAATTAATAATTATTGCAAAAAATTACGAGTGGACTATGTTAGTCCATCTTTTCTTTTATCTTTTCTTTCTGGTATTCGTCACCTAAATCCTTATCAGGATCCGTGATTTTCTTGCCTAATGCTTTTGCACCGGCTTGGATCTTGTCACTTGCATCTTCTAATCCTTTTTCGGTGTCACCTTTTTTGTCTACATCGAATTTTACTTCCTTCTTGACTTTATACTCGTCTCCCATTGCATTAATTATATGGATAACATCGCATATTAAGAGAACTCGAATCACCTCAAGACTTGAACGCGAGCGAATGCGATCCTTTTGAAAATGTTACTTATGTTATTGCGTAACGGTAATGCCGTTTTTGTATTAAGTTCATAGAACCCTTTATACCATATCTAGTTTTTTCATCGTAATGTAGAAAATTTATTCATTTAGTTAATCAAGTGGTGGAAGGGGTAGCCAACTCCGTGTTTGGCTTCCTCCCTTGGCAGGTGTTCGGTGGACGGAGTAGAAAACCGAACAGAAATCAAATTACAATCAGCAACATTGCTAATATAGATTGAAGACCAATGATTCGAGATGACGTGATAACTATATGCAATCTAGACGGGTATTTGGTAAAACTTAGAATCGATCTCTACATAAGTTGAATACTTGAGAGTATAGGTTAGTCACCATTTCTGTTCCAGTTTTTCTGGGTAGAAAATACCTTGCCACGAAGAGTAGTTGCAATCCATGTTGAAGATACTATACGGTGAAACTAGAATCTAGTCTCGATATCTGTGTCTAAGAGATCGTATAAATCGAGTAATGATAATGTAACTCTGTTTAGGACTAATAATAATATGAATAGAAGTTTTGTTTATTTGCTTCTAGAAACAGATCTACGGTTGATGGTCCATTGCCGCATTCGCCATCACATGTACTTTAATAGAAAGAACGCATTATTTTATCTATGGTTAAAATTATTGAAATGGATGAAAATGTTACGTTGAAACAACAATTGGAAGAAAATGCAAGTCCAGTTATCCTGTTAAACAAATTTACAGTAAAACCTGAAGATACCGATCAATTCCTAAAAGTGTTTGCTGAGACAACTGAAGGATTCAAACAGCAGCCAGGATTTATCTCAGCTCAACTTCATCGTGGGATTGGTGGGAGTAACACATTCTTTAATTATGTAGTTTGGGAATCTGCAAACCATTTTAAACAGGCATTCAGTAGACCAGAGTTTCGGTCAAATATGGCAGACGTTCTACCTAATGCTACAATGTCACCACATCTATTCAAGAAAGTTGCAGTTCCAGGAATTTGTGTGGATTAATTTTGAATTTTTTGAAATTCACTCGAGCTAGTTAGATATTGAATTCTTTATCAGGAGTTAATAACTTGAGTCAAAATGCTTAGGACTCTTTGGAATCCCCAAAACCGCTACCAATCATTGAAATATTTCTGCAAGGGCTGTTGTCACATCGAGATATTTCATGTCCAAAATGTGGTTCGAAAGCTAGGCGAGTGGGATAACTTGCGATCAACTATCTATCAAAAAATCAATTCAGATTCTAATTGTCTTGTGATATTTCACTATATGATTATTTAATTCATAATCGCTTGATAACACTGAACCACATTCAAAGCATACAAAATCTTGTTTCACGTAAGGTATATTCATCATAAAATAATAACGGTTCTGGAAACGAAATAGCTGAGTAGATGTCAAACAAAGATGATAATTATATTCCCGGTATATTGGTGCGCTAGGAACTAGGAACAAACCTACCCCACCAACCAAGCCAGACGAGTTATGGAGGTTATTGACTTGATGTTAGAATTATGCACATTAGATTATAAGAAGTTTAACGATCTAGGTTATTAATTCGAAAGTATTCCCCTTGCAAAAATCACCATATCAGTGGGATGTTCTAATGTTATAGGCATTATAAAGATGACCGCAAAGAGATATCTCAGCAGAATTATAATCACGATTATAACAATAATTACTAATGCAATGTATATCAGCGAACTTAAGACCATACCATATTATGGTCACAAATAGTTTATATCTATGTACAAACTTGCTCCCAGCTTGCTTACCTAAGATTATGCTTCAAAATATTTTAGGAAATATTTCCCGCCTACATTTCATCATGATTTTATTTTTCTCGTTGCATAATTAAATTCAGATATTAACATACGTGTTGCATTAACTTACACTAATTGCAAGTTGTCAAGTTTATTTTGACGTTACATTTGCAATATGATTGGTCAACATAGCTTTGAAGTATCTTAAAGATTGTGGACATGAAATCAAGAACAGAAATGGTCAAGTACATTCACTCTTTACTTTTTACTTCCTTTGAATTATCAATCGAAGTGGCTTCCAATAACCCCATTTCAGACATTTCTTGCCCGCAAAAAGCTTGGCTATTCTATACGATCTAATAGACCAGTGCATTGAAAATAGGGATTTTCTAAAGAGAATAGAGCTGCTCCAGCATCTCAATCGGCTCCTTCCTACCGAGTACAATATTGAAATGCCTTCGTTTATTACGAACAGCGTGATTGATAACAAAAGCTGAGGGTGTAGGGGCCTACTTATCCCCAGCAACCTAATAATGCTTGGACTATAGCTGAACTATAATCATAATATTCATTGTTGTGAATAAAATATTAATGAATGAATGGTGGGACGAATACTGTAAAATGATTGGTCAAGTTGAACCCAATCCCAGCGATGTAAATCCAGAGCCGCAAGATCCGGAAGATCCAGGCGAACCAGAAAAGGAAAAAGTGCAAAAACCTAGAGTTGACCAAACCGTCGGAAGTAGGTAGTAATAAGTTGAACGGAAACACTTGAAACTATTGGAGTATTGACATTATCCTTTCAACCAGCTTACTAATTTTTACCGGTTTCTTAATAAGAAATTTCTCTTCAAAAGAAGGACAGATTTCTTGAAATTCCTTGATGTTCACTTCTAAGCCCGTCAAAACACAGATCTTGAAAGCAGGATCAAATTCCTTAAATTTCTTGTAAAGTGTCTTCCCGTCTATTTTCCCAAGTCTCAAATCCATTAGTACCAGATCATAATTTGACGGTGTATTAAGAAATGAATTAAGAGCATAATCGGGATCTGAAAACATTTCTACTTCAAAGCCGTAAATCCTTAAGGCATCACCGAAAAGGTACAAGGTGTCATTGTCATCTTCAAGGATTAAGATTCTTTTTTTATCGTTAGAATCAATATTAGCCTCAAGGCTAGAAGTACTGCCCAATGAAACACTGTGGTAAATATGTTATAAATCGATTGCACACGCAGGAAATCATATAGGGCATATTGGCTAAATATCGATCTTAGTCGGTTCTAAGACTAATTGATGTGGATACTTGATGATAAAATTATGGCAAGTAGGGCGGAGAATGTTATTTGTAAAACTGCAGTCAAGGAAAAATTATATTTCATTTCGGGACATCGGAAAGGCGTCACTCCCTGCATGACACCCAATTGTTCATGTCCTCATTTTAGGAGGTTTAATCCTGGTCATCGATATTGAGCTATTCACCATCAAATAGTTTGAGTGACATTACATATTACTACGAACTGTTAATCTATCACTGGAGTCTGGGTTACCCGTTCCTGGACTCCTATGATTTACTATTAGCCTTACTTCTAAAATTCCGTAGGTTAGACTTTAGATGTTTTATTGTCTGCTTCTTTAATCATCATGTCAATCTCTTGTTGAGTAGGTTCCGAGTCACGTTCAAACTTTGCACTTGCCAATCCGCTGGGTACGGTAAGGTAGAGCGAACTGCCATCATAATTAGAAATATACTGTTTTGGAACATAATACATATGGACCTTGACAACACCCTCTCTAACCACAATAAATTCATTACCAACCTTATCGACATCCCCCATGTCTATATTGTCGCTTGTCATAACATGCTTGTGAATTACTTCTTCCCACGGTATGTGCAGTGTTTCTCCGGATTCTTGTCCTCGCATTTCTAGACCTGGCTCTTTTGCCATTGGTGGAATTAGCTCTTGATTCTGAGTAC
>JBIOZE010000156.1:0-58790 GCA_044870745.1 Nitrososphaeraceae archaeon
AATGTCAGCAACAACAATACAAGCGGAAGCATCTAAACCGCTAAAAAAGATGCAAGAATGCAACAAGTGCAAGAATGCTGGATTCCCTAACCAGATGATCACTTTTGAAAAAGCAGGTGAAGTCAGTCTCAGTGGAAAGACAATATGGAGACTTTTGGATGAGAATGGACAGACCCATATTCACAAGAATGCAGTGCAAAGTTCAGTAATTGGTAATTCAGCGTACAAGAGACGAAGGGTAGTGGACATATCCACAGTTATCGATCTAGAGGAAGCAAGACAGTTGATTAAATTAGGATGGGAATACAAAACCGTATTTCCTGCGACACTTGAAAATACACCACACTACGTACTCGTAAAGAGAGAATAGACGTATCGCATCGATGAAATAACATACCTAATTATTTTTCATTTATTATCTATTACACTAGCGACTATATTTTCGGAAGATTCCAAAACTCCATTGAAAGCCCTGCACCATCGATACTGAGCCTAAATGACTCTGTTTTAGATATTGGAATTAACTCCATCTTGTTACTACCACAAGCAGGACACTCCTTAGGGCTATAACTAGAGAGATTTGAAGCGCACCAAAAGCAGGAATTACAGATCATGAAGTCGGCTTCGCTATATTTCCTTATAGTATTTGATTTTTGATTTTGTCTCATTCTTATCATTTTGAACTGATTACCTCAAAGGCCTAAACTTGTACTAATTAACGACCTTCCTTCCATGACCGAGTTCAGACTATTTAATTGCTTGGTTAAGAAAAAATCTATTAGATTGACCTGATCCTAAGAACTGTAAGAAGGGTTAGCGCCATTTTAATGCGTAGACAGCATTAGAATAGTTAAAGTAATTAATAATATGTTAATTGAGACTGTACAAAGAGTCAGTGAGGAAACATAGATTGTCACAATTAAAGTCATTTTCTGGAAAGATTTGTATTTCATGTTCTAAATCTACTTTCATTTTACAAGTCACTAAAATAATTTATTCAAGCTCTGGTACATCCATTCAATGCGACACTTACGTTTGCCCTAGTTGTGGACTTGTGATTGAATTGCGGAATATTAGTCAGATATCAAGTATGCCCAAACCAGAGGCTATCCCAACAATAGGAAGCCCCTTAGCTAATCTATCCCTTGAGCAATCAACCAATTGATTAAAGATTCCCTCCCCCTTATCTTGATTTGTAATGTTTCAGATGCCTCAAGTAAATTATTTGGGGAACTGTGTAGTTAATGCCGTCTCTTAAATGAATTATATCTATAGATTTCCCCAAGTATAGGCCCACGGGTTCGAATCCACTCTGAGAATAAATCATAATCCTATTAATTTAGGTTCTACTCATAAAATTCTTTATGAGCAGACCGTTCTTCATCACTAATGAAGAAGTAATATTTGTTCATTACCAAATTAGAGCTATCGTCCGAGGTAGTATTGAACTGGTCTTAAACTAATCGAAGCAATAGACTAAACACATTTGGATAAAGTTGTGAATTGAAAGAAAACGGGGTTTGATTACACTCTCATTTTCTTGGCAATTAAAAAATAATATTGATTAAGATAGGGCTTACAGTGAGACAGTTACCGTGATAAATGTTGTCAAAGAAAATTTTCCGAATATGAGAGTCTCTAAAGTTAATTTGATTTTAGTTTGAAGACAAAAGCTAAAACAGAAAGAATTAGTACTAATACAATTGTATCACACCTATCTGTATGGAGTAATGAATGCAAGTGATAATTCATTCAATAATAGCTCAAACATTCACTGTAGGAGCGAGAGAAGCTCAATTTCTGGTTCAAGATTTTGCTGTAATCATGATCGTTGCGGCCGTGATGCTACTCATTACTCACAAGTTGAAACAGCCTATGGTGATAGGCTATATTATTGCAGGAATGATTATTGGCCCATATACTCCACCCTTTAGCATGATCCATGACTTAGGCCTATTGAATAATCTTGCAGAGTTAGGAATAATTATCCTAATGTTTGTAATAGGAACTGAATTTCCAATTGCAAAACTCAAATCCGTAGGTAAGACCTCACTTGTGATTGCGCTTACTGAGTCATTGGCAACTCTGACCATAGTATTCTTTGTATCTCAAACAATAGGCTTCTCTTACTTTGATTCATTGTTTCTTGCGTTGGCAATGTCAATTACTAGCACAATTGTGACTATGAAGGTCTTGGAAGAACTTGGAATCATAAAGGAAAAGTCATCAGTAGTTATCCTTGGTATGCTCATAGTGGAAGATGTCCTGGCAGTAACTGCATTGGGTGTTCTACAATCAATAGCAGTTGAGGAGATATCGGCCATTGAGTTAGTCATCTCTCTGGGCATTGTAGCAGGCTTTATTGGAGGCATATTAATCCTAGGTTCAAGATTTTTGCCACATATGATTGATAAGGTAGCTAGGACCAATGATTATTCTGTTCTACTTATAGTAATACTTGGACTGGCTTTTGGGCTTTCATTTGCGGCAAGTGAACTTGGACTCTCTGTAGTAATAGGAGCTTTTTTGGCTGGCGTCTTGGTAGCTGAATCTGCAAGTGCACCAATAGCGAGGGTTGTTACGGTTCCGTTAAGAGATGTTTTTGCGGCAATATTCTTTGTATCAGTGGGCGCCCTTATGGATATCTCGAAGATACCAATCTACATAATCCCAGCAATAATTCTCATTTTAACCTCCTTTGCCACAAAATTTTTGATAACTGCCTTCATGCTTAGTAAAATAGGTCACAACGGGACAACTGCAATTAGAACTGGTCTGGGAATATCGGCAGCAAGGGGAGAACTGTCACTGGTAATAGGAAAGGCGGGACAGGATCTAGGTGTAATCTCATCATTCATTTTACCTATCCTTGGAGTGGTCACAATAGTAACGACATTTGTAACGCCTTACATCTTGAAAATGGGGACGAGACTCAACATTTCAGCTTCTGATACGGAAGCCAAAAGTCGGTAAACCACGCGCCATACATTGCTCAAGGTGGAAGGAATTTCGGGACACAAGTTCATTCATGTTACCAATGACGGGGCAAATGAAAATAATGCAATATCCATAACTCCATTTAATGAAGATACGATGGAAAATAGCAGCCTACGCGTCTAATTGATATAGGAAGAGTTTTTTCAATTCGCCTATGGAGAAAAGGATGTAATCCAAAAATCATCTGCTAAAACGATTTTAAATAAATGTTTAATATTCAACTGTCGACAATATCATCGACCGTTTCTTCCTCACCGTTAGGTCTATGACCTTCAAGTTGTTCTAAACATATGGTAAATCCAACATGTGCACATTCGTCGGATTTACAGTAATTGCAGTATGGTATGCCCCCGGTCAATTTAACATCAATTTCCATTGATAAGGAAGTATCGTAAAGGACAGTATGCACATCGTTGACAAATTTTTTTAAAACTATTGGATTATCTGATGTGACAGACTTCTTATCAGAAGAACCCATCCATTGCATGAACGCTTCGGTCCCATCATCTATTGTTTCGCACCTCTGACTATCGTTATTGCTGTCTGGAGGTTCATTTAGATTCGAATTATTCTCTTCACCTGAGTTTTCTTGATTTTGATTCAAATGACTTTGCCTGTTTCTATTGTCTGGTGGTACTGATTAGGAACACATACATCTTATTTTAACATATTGTCAAGCTAATTCGATATGAATCGATTCCATATTACTTGAGATAATTATGGTATTACATGTAAAGTTTTTATCTTTAGTGAAGATTAATGAAAAATTTATCTACTACATTAATAATAGATAAAATGTGAAAAAGGCTCCAAAAAGATTTATGCAGTACGATGATGAGACGCTAGAGCACATGAAACGCTATTACAAGATCCAAGACCATGAATCATTATTGCGATTTATCAAGCTTAATGGACTCAAGATCGACGATAATGAATTGGAATCATGAGTCAGTATTATGCACCTGTATAGTAATTGTGCCAAAACTTTGTATCATTAACAAATCATGTGCTTTTCAGCGACAAACAACATTATGAATAATCTACTTGTGGCCGCAACAAATAATATAAAAACCAACTACGAGAAAGCCTACGATATGTGTAGTAAATTCTCTATCTGCAATTTCAATTTCACTTTATAGACTAAGAAAAAGGAGTAAGAGGTTTTTGTCGCTGCAACACCGATCTATTACTTAATTTGAACTAAACCCAAATGAGCTGAGATAATTTCATAAACAGCCGCTCGATACCAGATAACTGAATATTTGCCTGACCCCATGGAAATGGTTCAGAATACTTTGTTACTACAATTTTTAAGACATTATTCAAATAATCTTTTATTGGGTTTTGAGCTGCTGCATCTGGACCCTCGTCACTGACATCCCAGCTTCCATTAAATGACCTGACATTCATTTCCCACATATTATGTGCGCGACCTGCAGGATTATAACTTCCACCGAATTTTACATATTTCGTCCAGTTCCTTTTTTCATTTTCCAATACTACTACCATCTGCTTTGCATGTAGCATTTCGTATTTTAGCGCATTATCTTTGTCTTCGAAGTAAAATTGCCTAGTCTCCACCACTGGATTGTTGCGTAAATAATATGCATAATACTTTGATACCTCTTCGATAATCAGGTTTTCTTGTTTTCTTGGAAAGATGACATGAATTTTCTTTGAGTTGTCATCAATATTAGTACCAGATGAATCAATATCAGGAGGGTAGTGGCTGCTGGTGCCAGTCCTTGACCTTGACCTTTCCAATCTAGCCCTTAATCTTTCAGCTGCAAGCACTAGAGCTCTAGCAATCCTGTCATCCGAAAAATATGGGGTCATGATATACACCTCCTTCAAATCTTGATGGTTTAACAATGAAATATATTCATGCTGAGCATCTTGAACATAGCCAGGGACATTCATACAAACCTTCATGTTCACCAAGCCTCTAGATATGCCGTAATTTTTCTCGTATATTCGTTGCAGCCTTTCTTCTGTGATCCAGTTATTTTTTGATACCGCCTGAAATTGCGGTGTTTGATTGTCCATAAGCAATAGCGCTAAAATTGTAATGATACCTACTAATGGACCTTCGATTAAGTCCATCTCGTCATATAGTATCTCTCTGAATTGGGACTCGATACCTATTCCTCCGCAGAACGCTGCAATTTCATCGAATATCCACAATTTAACATGGTTGGCTGCAAGAAAATCACTTGAAAGCGGATTCCAACTATCGTTTACGTAAACATTTATCCCGTCTTTCCTCATGTTGTTAATCATAGAAATTGTATTGTTCTCTAATGCAGTAAATTGCGCTTTTCGCTCTGGCTTCTTACTCATAAGATAAGAGACAAAGCCATCTATCAGTAGGCTAATATTGAGTTCAGGGTTTCTCCGTTTTCTACTAATAAGCTTGTTACTTACTTCAAGGCCATAGTCGTCAGCTTTAAATCCAAGCTCTACTCCAAATATGCTTTCTTGACTCTTTTTGTCTAACCAGTCGTAGAACCCATTATCTGAAGTATTCCAATGCTGATCACTGGGCCCTCCATTCATAAATGGTATTATGCTATTTCCTGTTATGCTTCTTATTTTAGTAATATGGGCAATATCGGATCTTGTTACTCGGTTTTGAGAGCTGACTGTTCTTACAGATATGTCTAACAGTTGATCAAAAGTGAGCCTACTGCGCCTGAGCGACAAATTTAATGCCCTTAATATATCTCCAATAACAGGAACAACTCTAATGCGGTCACTGAATTCTTCAGAAATTGCCTCTACAAGATCATCGTCATATATTTTTCTCTTATCCGGCGGTTGCCCAATTAAATTTCTCTTTAAGAGAGTTTTCGATCTCGCCTTCTGCATTAACTGTAATTCCAGATTAGAATATTCTGAGATGTTCCTGTCTCTCTTGTGCTGTGATTGTTCTGGATTGTTTGGAGGAGAAAAGCTGTCATGGGTCTTGAACAAGATGTGTAAATATACCTGAATTCAAAGATAAGATAAGTGTTGAGCTAAAGTGAGAATCCTGTTGCCCTCTTTGTTTAACAATCAATAATTCAATACTTGCTAAAAATGAGATACACAGATATAGAGTAAAACATCCTCTCCTAGCATACTCTTTTGCTAGTTGAAATCCTGCTATTAGCCTATAGAAATCTTAAGGCGTCAATTGACAAGGTTTTCTTGATTTGGCAGGTGGTTTTTCCCGTGGTGTACATTTTTGTAGCAGGTTATGCATATTCAGCGCTCATTGGAGGACAAGGAATAAAATTTGGCGACATAATAGTTACCTATCCTGCATACCTAACGGCAGGTATGATTGGTTTTAACGTAATGAATAGCAGTACTGTAGCTGGTAGTATTATTTGGAATGATAAGAGGAATGGAATGTTCCAGCAATTATTGGTTATGCCATTTACCAAAATGGAGTACATTATCAGCAACCTACTAACAATTGTTCTAATGGGTCTGGCTAGCGCAGCTCTTATAGTAATAATCGGCATGCCAACTATGCTAGCTAGTGCGAATCCTACATTCTGGAGCATACTATATACAATCTATGCACTAATAATTGGTGCCATATTTTTTGGCTCTTTCACCATTATAATCTCTACAAAGCTGAAAAGTAGCGAAGGATTTAACGTGATTAGTAACGGTGTCTTTTTGTTTTTCGCCTTTGCTAGTTCAGCTTTCTATCCTGCCCAAGGAGTTCCCGAACCACTTCGGATTGCTTTTTATATTAATCCGCTTACGTATATAGTAGATATTAGTCGAGCAGGGATCTTTTCCCAGGTAACTCAATTTACCAATATTCAAGTTCTTATAATTGGCATAGTTGCTATTTTTGCATTTCTAATAGCGACAATATCCATCGCAAGAATGAAAATTTAGATTCTCTTTACCTACATGATTACTTAATTAGCTACTTTGAGAGTTCATTTCTTTGGTTTACAATAGTCAGGAATACATCTTCTAAGGACGGGGGGTTGATTGAAATGCTTTCGATTTGGATATTATTTTTAGAGAGGGTCTTGATCAATTCAACTATAACTTCTTCTGGGTTATCTGTCTTAACTGAGAGCGTGTGGGTACCGGTAATCTCTATTTGCGATCTTGAAATTGCAGTGGTAGCGGAAGCAATCAATTCTACAACAGATTTAGCTAAATCAACTTTTAGCCCAAGTTCAATATTCTTGGCTATACCATACTTCTGCTTCAGGCCTCCAGGCGTGTCGAAAGCAATGACCCTGCCGTTATCAATAATAGCTATTTCGTCGCAAAGATATTCTGCTTCCTCCATGATGTGCGTAGTAAAAAAAACGGTCAAGCCAGATTTTACTTGGTTCTTGATATAATCAAGTAAGCTGCGTCTTGCTGCAGGATCCAAACCCACAGTTGGTTCGTCCAAAAATAAAAGGTCCATGTCATGCATAAATTCTCGCGCAACTTGAACACGCCTTCTTTGACCAATAGAAAGTTCATCGTTTTTAGTATTCCTTATTGATTCTAAATCGAAAGTATGAAGAATTTCTCTGAGCTTCAGTTCCCTTTGTGAGGATGCAACCTTCCACAATTTACTGTACAGTTCTAACGATTTTTCAACTGTCAAGTTAGCCTCAAAACTAGGCTGCTGAAACACAACACCAATCCTTTTCCTGATTTGATTGCCATGCTTGACAATGTCATCGCCGAAGATGGATACATTTCCGCTAGTGGGCTGTGTAAGGGTAGTTAGAACCTTGATTGTTGTAGTTTTGCCAGCACCATTGGGTCCAAGAAAACCAAATACCTTTCCGTATTTGACATTGAATGAGACACCATTTATTGCATGTATTTCTTTTCCGTAATCTTTCCTAAGATCCTTCACTGAAATGCAATACTCATTCTGTCTAGCGGCCAAATTCACTAATACTGTTATGACCACTGTATATCTACGTTTAATACAACGACCGCCGTTTCGCCATCGAACTTTACGAACCCGAGGAAAAAAATTTTGGCCTGCTTGCAAGGAACAGAAAATGGCTTCTCATAAACTCTGTGCCCACGATAATTATTGACGGATGGAAATACAGCCTTAAAATAATTTGTTGAATATTCATTGTTATGGGAGATACATTCGACAAACTAAAAGCAGGAGCCAAAGCTGTTGGGGAAAAAGTCACACACCCAGAGAAAGATCTAGGTGTTGAGTACGAAAAGGAAAAGTACAAAGAAGGAGTTGACGAAACGACTGATGCTGGAAGGAATGATCCCATGTCACCAGAAAAAATAAGATCACATGAGCCAACTGCAGTCAAAAGGGATAAGCGTCAACCAAGTTCAGGCGAGCCAGTATAAGCACCTTTTATTTTTTTGGAAAGACCACAGGGGATTTGATAATCATAGGCGCAAACTGTCAGGGGATGACTTAATATTTTTTCTTACTCTTAATTTAGGAATAGCAAAAGGAATTCGATAGGCCTATCCAATTTTAACCTGATATTGATGGATAAATCGAATAACGCAGCCAAATTTTAATGACTAGTCTCTTTACTAAAAAATCTATTCAACTAACTGGTCGATTCTATAGTACTCACATCGTTACTAAAAAAGTAGCATTTGGTCGATTCATATTTATTTTTCTCAAATTCAAGTTTATCTATCCAGCAATCTCTCACTTGATTGGCGATACCCTCTGCTGTTGTTATTAATAATTGGTATTTAGGCAGTTCTATTGCTCCCCTATTCATTTCTTTTTTTATTTCGGCTAGTCTTAGGTCGGCCGAATCCATAATGAAATAACCTTCGTAGTTAGCAGGTTTTATCTCTTGAAAGTGAAAAATTTTAACATTAAGCCTCTTATCTGCCACGAGTATCAGTTAAAGATTAGTTATTTATGTCATCGCCTATCTCGCACCAGTACCTATCACGAATTGTTAGGGGACGAAAACAGGCACGCAGTTCGGCAGCCGTGCCTTTGTCAGAGTTCTAATATGCATAAATAATTATACGTTTTGTCAGCATATGTGGGACAGAGCAACGCAATGGGCTACTCTAGGCCGGACATTCTGTGTAATCTAATATTCTTTTTTATTGAGGAACCGTGTTAGAAATGCATAATAAGAAATTTGGCTGGACAGGCGTACGGGTTCCGGTGATTGGACAGGGAACATGGATGATTGAAGGAGATCCCGAGAAGGAATCAAGAGCAATAGACACATTGAGGCTTGGCTTAGATTTGGGAATGACACATATTGATACTGCAGAAATGTACGGCAATGGTCGCGTGGAAGAATTGGTGGCTAAAGCTATTGCTGGGCGACGCGATGATGTTTTTTTGGTTAGTAAAGTGCTGCCCTCAAATGCGACCTATGAGGGTACTTTAAAAGCTTGTAAGGAATGCCTAAGGCGCCTGAAGACAGATTGGCTTGACCTCTACATGCTTCATTGGCCAGGCAGCCATCCCATTCAACAGACAATGAGTGCTATGGAAGAGCTCGTTGCTCAAGGCCTGATCCGGTTTATAGGCGTCAGCAACTTTGATCTTGAAGAACTTGTCGAAGCTGAACAAGCTCTCAGCAAGGAGCGAATAGCTTGCAATCAAGTACTCTACCATCTAAAAGATCGTGGAATAGAAAGACGTCTGCTGCCGTATTGCACAAAGAGAGAAATTGCTGTGGTAGGCTATGCGCCATTTGGACACGGAAATTTTCCCTCTCCAATGACTCCTGGTGGGCAACTCTTGCAGGAGATTGGAGAGCGACATGGTCGTACTCCGAGGCAGGTTGCACTTAATTTTCTAACAAGACATAAATTTGTCTTTACCATTCCAAAGACTACTTATCCAGAGCGGGCAAAAGAGAATAGCGGTGGGGCGGGTTGGCGATTAGCTGAAGATGAAAAATACGAAATTGATAAGGAGTTTCCTGCGCCAGACCACGACGTTCCTTTGGGTATGATTTAGTATCAACCAACTATGTAATCTTGCACCCTTTCGTTGATCGCTACTTAAATAAGTAGCAACAACCGACCGACCAATTCTTCAAACTTGGAGGAATATCTACCATACTTGTATCTATTTACCAGCGGACTTTTTATCTAAATATTTCTTGACTGTATTTATTAATTGTTCGATGTGTAAAGGCTTTTGAAGGAACTCGTTCAATTTCAGTTCCTTCAAGTTGTCACTTTCCATTTCAAAGGCACTCATTAGCAAGACTTTAACATCCTTATCCACTTGGTTAATTTTCTTTACCAATTCTAGACCGGACATCTGAGGCATCCTAACATCTGAAATTACCAAATCATAATCCTTTGAATTATCTTTGAAGTGAGAAAATGCCTTGGATGGTTCGGTGAAGCCATCAACTTGATATCCTCCTGAAATCAATGCATCATTAAATAGATGCATCAAATCCAAATCATCTTCAACCAGGAGGATTCTCCCCTTCACATGTGGTCATTAGAGTCGGTCCATATAATAATATTTAAATCGATTTAATAATAATGAGCGTACTTTAGTGAAATAATTATAATAAATATAGGTGAACTGGGGTAGGAACAAAATATTCTTCTAAAATTCGAAAACTGCCGTTGAACGTCGGAATTTTGATATTTGATAAAGTTGAAGTCTTGGATGTTGCTGGACCCTTTGAAGTATTTTCTGTTACTCGTCTTCACGAAAAACGCCGCTTGAGGGAACAATCACCGTTTAAGGTGATTTTGATTTCAGAACAGGCTAATCAAGTTATGAGTGTTGGAGGCATGCGATTTACTCCCAATGTTACTATACATAATTGCCCAGATCTCGATGTACTGATGATCCCTGGTGGGTGGGGAACTCGCAGCGAAGTAAAAAATGACAATTTACTACGGTGGATAGCACACCAGGCTTCAAGAGCACGACTAACTGCGTCAATATGCACTGGATCCAGTCTTTTGGGAAAGGCAGGCTTATTGGACGGGGTTGATGCGACGACTCACTGGCGTGCGTTTGATTTTCTGCGAGAATCTGCACCTCTGGCCACATTGCGCCGCGACGTTCGCTTCACATTGAAGGAACCAATTTTCACCTCAGCTGGAGTGTCCGCAGGTATCGATTTAGCTTTACAAATCGTCAGTCATTTTTTTGGTTCAAAGATTGGGAGGGCCACAGCAAGTCAGATGGAATACCCCTATCCACAAAAGAATAACCGGAAATAAAGACAATACAGACAGATCAGAACATAACAACTTTAAGTAAATGACACGAAACATCTATCACTCTTTCAATCATTCCTGTAAGCCAATTTTTATGCGTTAATAACTCAAATTTAGTGTAGTTAATGCCATATCTACAAAATGCTCGGATACAAAAGAGAAAACCAGGCTTGCGTTCGGAAAATAGGACCATATTTCATAGGATACCTCGTAAAAAGGCTGACATAATTGTTGAAATTTTAAAATATATATCAAGCTACGGACATGTGGGCGGTCTACAAATAACAAGTTTAATGTATCTCTGCTATCTGGAACACAGTAGATTGAAAAAATTCCTAGTAAACTTGACTGACAAAAAACTAGTGGAATATTACAAAAACAGCAGAAGATACAAGATTACTCAGAATGGTGCAAATTTTCTTGAAAAGTACAACACAATAAGAAAGTTGTCATAGATGCTAGACTCTGCAGCAGAAATAATGGCTC
The DNA here is from genome assembly GCA_044870745.1 of Nitrososphaeraceae archaeon. GTDB lineage: Archaea > Thermoproteota > Nitrososphaeria > Nitrososphaerales > Nitrososphaeraceae > TA-21. Next base: position 11,668 of record JBIOZE010000156.1, read on the forward strand.
CTAATTTGCAGCATTAGCTCTTAAGTAGTAGTACTATGCCGGAACTTTTCATGCTCTTTTCGTTCTTCGTCTAAAAAATACTTTAAATTGCAATAATGACACTTTAGTGCTTCAGTCTTTGGCTTTATTTTTGCTTTCGATTCCGATTTGTTCTTAGGATGATCAAAGTAGGTCAAATGTAATCTCCTTACCTTTGCTTCAGTCTTCAGCTTTGAATCTGGTCCCTTTAAAGTTTGAACGTACAAGAACTCCGTTTTGGAGTTGTCCACTGTAGAAGCATTAGCAATCTTCACAGTTACTTGATTTCCAAAATGATAGTTCACCCAATGAGACAACGTGTGCTTCCAGTCGTAAGTATAACCTTGCATGCATGGAGATTCATCAATAACCTTGGTGTAGTTAGCACTTTGATTGGTTCGTATTACATATTTTGAATTCAAGAATATCGCAAATTCATTGCTAGAATCATCAGTCCAGAGCTGCATACTTGGTTCAGTCATTTCTCTTGATTATAGTCAATAAGCAATCATATCGCATTTAACTTTTTCAACATCCTAGAAACCCCCAGCTCAGGTTGATATGACTGTTACTATTACCTATATAGTAACACCTTTACTCATTAACTATATTTTTTAGCTATGCTGATTGAGCCCCCGTATTAATCGAATTAGTTCCTCCAGCTCCTTGCTATCCAGCCTCTCCACCATGTCTATCTTATCTTTTATAATTTCCTTGGTGTCTTGGATAATACCCGAACTAGGCTGTTTTACTCTTCTTTCTACAAGTTTAGCCGTAACTAAAGCCACTACTGTCCAGAGTATCCCTATAGCAGCAAACATTAGCACCCCTGCAATAATTCTTCCAGACAAGGTGATAGGATAATATTCCCCATATGCAACGGTTGTTATGGTCTCAATGGCCCACCAAAATGCGTCGTAGAGGCTATGAATAGTTGCTTCAGGGTTTGGAGATTCAGCAACATAAATTCCAAAAGATCCAAAAATAATCGTTACTATTGCAGCTGTTGAAAGCAAAATTATTTCACTGCCTCTTATCATGAATACCAAATTATACAGTCTTCCCAGCCTAAACAGGGCAAGATATCGCGCGGTTCCAATCGTATCTTGCACAAACGTTGTACTGTCAACAGTACCGTAGACTATTAGAGGTATCATTGCTGGGAACTCGTACCAGTGGGAAATGATGAATTTGAGCTTATTATCTGATGATTTTAATCTGAATATAAAATCTGCAATTAATATGAAAGTGACAATCAAATCAAAGATGTACATTGCCCATATTTGTTTGTCATCTAATGGAAATAGGTACTCTGCGAAAACAATGATAATAGATGCGACCGTCATCACCGCAACAGTGGTATTTACCACTGCCTTCCTTTGTGTGGCTGAAATTCTCATACTCTAACTAAAATGAAACCTGTAAATAATAAAGTTAAGACAACCAAGGGGGGAATTAAGGCGCTTCGTCTGTAATTAGCAAGCGAAATCTGCACATACCATAGACGATTTATGGCAATATGACATAACTACCCGAGAGATTACCGTGTTCTCATCACCATTCTGGATAACCAGTAATCAGAAAATTCATCAAGACTGAATCATCATCACTTTGTTTTTGGGCATCTCTCCGAGTATTCAGCCTGTCACCTACGACTCATATCAACCTTATTTTTGATAACAATCACCACCATTACCAGGGCTATTGGGCGGTTGTGTTCAACGGATATTGTTCGTGTGTGTTACTTATCCTTACATGCAATATAATAATAGTTTTGAAAGTCATGTGGCAATGTCTTTACTTCTATATTGTCAAATCCTGCTTCCTTTAGCATGGAAACTGCTTTCTCTTTTCCCCACATGGCACCCAGACCTGCACCATTTTGAGAAAGTGAAACAGTCATACAATGCATGCAAGAAATGGTGTAAAGAAATGTTCCTAAAGGATGCGATATATTGTCTTTAAGTGGAGTTGAAGCAAGAATATCTTGCATAAGAAATACTCCTTTATGAGAAAGAGATTGATAGATGTTTTGTAACACCAGATCAGGTTTGGGCTGATCATGTATCGCATCAAATGCAGTAATTAGATCAAATTTATCCTTTGCTTTCAAATCCAAAATGTCGTGGACTTTGAAAAAGACATTAGAATTATTCATATCTCTTCCTTCCTCCATTGCACTTTCAATAGCTTCCTCTGAGAGATCGTATCCATAAAAAGTACTCTTTGGAAAATGCTTTGCCATTAAATTAATTGCCATCCCTTTACCACAACCTATGTCAAGAACTTTGATACCCGATTTAAGATCAGCAATAAGGTTGGGAACTAAGGGCAGGATGTGATCAACAAGACCTATTACGACAGTTTGATTGCTTTCTTCTGCCATAACTTCATGAAATCTCTTGTATGAAGAATACGGAACTCCACCACCTTTTGCAAAACATTCAATAATTTCATCTTCTACCTGAGATAAAATAGGAATCCATTGCATAGAAGCTGCAAAATTATAAATGTTATTTTCTCGAGTCAAATACACAGATTTCTCTTTTGGAAGTGAAAATTTGTCACAATTTGAATCGTAGTCAATGATCTTTGCAGTTACCATCGCTCCGAGCCATTCCTTGACATATCTTTCGTTTAGATTTGATTTTGATGCTATTTCCTTGATTGTTGAAGGTGGTAGAGTGGATAGTACATCAAATAACTTTGTCCTATGCCCAATAGATAACATGATCGCTAAAGAACTTTTATTCATTACATCGGTCATATAGTTGGAAAAGTCGTTATCCATAATACTATGCTAAGTACTATCTTGAAACTTTTATGTATTTCGAACAGAGATGGAAATTACCACCTAGAAGACTTTTAGCAAGTTAGATTGTGCACATACCCTAACTAGACAAATGATGGATCGGGATCTTGCTTGTTCTTGTGAAAATCTTTCGCATGTTCATCGAATTCTCCTGCTGAATTAAAAGAAACATCACACTCCATACATCTGAATTTTTCTGCAGATGTGGGCATGCCTTAATCAGGCTGACAAGGCATTTAAGTGTTAAAACTTCAATTAATTCATGTCTTCAATGTAGATGAATAAATTACCAAGTTATCTGACTCAACTCTACTCAACTTCTAAAAAGTCTTACCGCTTTCACACCCACGTTTATGATTACTAGGAACACTGTCCATGCTACAAGCGCAGCTATCATGGAAGCTTGATAGGGTTCAATCGAGCGTTGAAGTAATTCATAATGAATATAAAACTTTACAAGTGAATATATTATCTCCGACACTAGAAAAGCTGTTAATAGTTTTTTGATGTCACTTTTAATTCTTGAATATTTTTTTCCCCCTGTCAATGCGTCGATGTAATTTCCTTTATTGTCAATGTAAAAAAGAAGAGCGAAAACAGGAATATAGATCCCATATTCTACCGTTAAAGTAGCAATTGAATTAGACAAGTCGTTACTATCGTATTTGTCATATAACTGCGTGAACAATCCGCCTGCAAAAAAGGCGAGTATACCAGAAATTATGATGTTCTTGTTAAAGAGAATATAATTTCTGTATTTATTATAGAATCTTCTTGTCCTTGTTTCAGATTCATCATGCATGCATTCTAAGTATTCTACCTATTGTTAAAGCCTTACTCACCCCCCTGATTTCCTCGACAATAATTCAACTCATAGATTTCGTGTGTGATTCATAAGCAATTTACAAGTCATATTCCATAATTAACATGCCAGTCTATATTAGAGCGGTGATGCTATTCAACTGATTAGATTGTTAAGAACAGCCTGTGGTCCTCTTTTTAAATAATTAATTGTAACCTGCTTATGGCATTCCTTGCAAAGGGTCCTCAAATTATCATGATTATGGAAAAATTCAGTTACTGTTCTAATTTTTTCATCTAGAGTGTCGAATGTATATCCAAGTTGTTTGTAATGAGATCTTGGGATTATATGATCGCATTCCAATTTCCTAGATCTTGCAAATTTTCTTCGATAAGTATACGGAAATTTCGTCTTACAAAGCTGACAGGTGTAATCATCCCGTTTGAATATGTCTGACCTTACTCTCTGCCAATAAAAATTGTGATAGTACCATCTCTCAAATTCTTTATTACATTTTTTTGAGCAGTATCTCCTGAACGGAGATTTAATTAGGTTCATGCATCCTGTATTTCGGCACATTATGTTCCCCTTGTTGTCGTATTTGTCAAACTCACCGATGTATACAAAATTTCTGGACGACATTACCAAAAAAATAACATCACTACTTTATGCTTGCTTTGAAGAATAAAAATTTACTCAGTGAAGTGTATTTTTAGGCAAAATACTCCATGGCATGAATTCGAGTGACCATCCATCTGTAATATTTCATGTTTAGAGCAATAGTATTGTTTTGATTTTCTACTTCGTCAAAGAGAAGCGTGGTGGTTTATCCTAGTGTGCCAAATAAATGCGTGTTAAACGAAGCCAAATTATTTTACTTCCTCAATAATATGATGAAATAGAGATCGAGCTAACAAATCCTGATGCTACAAACTCAAACTCATTTGGAGGATTAGATTAATCCAATGATAACAAGAGCAAGACGACAACCTTAGTTATGTAAGTGTCAACTATCCAATAATAATAACAAAAACAATAATAAAAATAATAAGATTATACGGACCAATTACATTGAGAAGCAGAACTTTTGTAATACAAATATATCATTCATAGGTTAATATTGTATAGTGTAGTACAGTGTCCGATGCGCAGAAAAAGAAGGGACAATTACTATGCCAAGAATTCTACCGATGTGACAACTGTGCCCAACCTTGGAACATCTTTATCTACAGAAAAGAAAGATACATTGAAGAGACTACGTAGAAGGTCAATTGCAGATCTACTTGATCCCCCAGTAATTGTAAATCAAGAAACTACGCTATCAAAGATTATAAGTACGTTGAAGAAGACCAATTCTTACGAGGTTTTCATCCCATCAGAGGGTAAAATTGCTGCACTTACAATCAGAGATATTATAGGGATTACAGATATTGTCTCGGCACATCCCTCATTGCTTGGTAAAAATATCCCTGCTATAAGTAAGGATACATTGATAGGAGAATCAGCAAGAATAATGAGTCTTCATAGAATGAGAACCCTCCCCGTGGTTGAAAATGATAAGGTTGTGGCCCAAATTTCAGCGAAAAGAATAGTCAAATTATTGAGTACGTTTGCAAATGAAGGTAAGATAAGGATTAAAGCATCTGATGTAATGACTTCCCAGCCCATAGCTATTGACAGCGAACACACAGCCGCCACTGCCAAAGCAATAATGAAGAGAAGAAGAATAGATCATTTACCTGTAATTGATAAAGATCGTCTTGTTGGTATCATAACTTCATCTGATATTATGGATTTAATGATGCCTTCTGAGAGAATAGGAAAAGGGTCGATAGGAGTTGTTAATGCCGAAAGTAGACTTCATGTAGCCGTCGCTGGAATAATGAATAAGGAAGTAGTCACTGCAGATGTACAGGACAGTGTACACATAGTTACTAATAAGATGCTCAAATTGGATTCAGCTTATTGTTTGATCAAACTTTGGGATGAACTACAAGGAATAATCACCTATCGAGACTTGGTTTCTCTTATGGGCGAAAAAATACAAGAAGAAATTCCTATTTTCATAATAGGCTTACCTGACGATCCGTTAGAGGCAGAGCTTGCAAAATCTAAATTTGCAAGCGTAGTGAAATTGCTGAGAAAAATCTATCCTGATATCTTGGAAGCTAGGTGTAGAATAAAATTGAAAGATGTCAAAAGACTCAGGAAGCGTTATGAAGTCGATGCTCATATTATCTGGACTCATGGTAGTATTACTTACACCGATCTTGGTTATGATTTAGCCAGAATATTTGATGAAATGAGCAATGCATTGAAGAAGAAAATTTCACACAAATACGGTCGAAAATCAAGAAGTTCCATCAGGGTACAACCTCCTGTCCAGTGAGTGAAAACTTATCTTGGATTGCATCAAATAGTCTATGAGCGCATCCATCGATGATAAACACCCTCCCTCCCTGACTCTAGAGTTCTGCAATCTTTATAATCTAAAATTCCCATAATAATGTCAATTGACAAGGCATAAATATGAACAGAAGCTTGCATCTCGTGCCAAGCAAGTTGAGTCTGAAGCAGTGGCAAGAGCACAGGTCACAAAGGAAATTATTGAAAATGAAATCGAGTGTCCTAGATGCTACAGCGTTATGATATTATGTTCAGATTTTGACAGCCTCTATTACGTTTGTGAAGATTGCGATTTCAGTCTACATACAATAAAGAAATAGTCACCGTCGCCTAGTTAATACTGATTAGGAAAATTGTCATAATTGCATCTCTTCATTATCCGATAGCATTAAAGTTCGAAAGGGATTTCCAGAGATACCAGGTAGCAATGCTTCTATATGGCTTCCATTTCAATGATAGCTCCTTGATTTGCATATCGGTGGCACTTTCAGAATTAAAATACCATTTTTGAATAGCCTTCCGTAGCCCCAAGTCTTTGACGGGAAATACATCAGTCCTACCAAGGCAAAATATCAAGAACATTTCTGAAGTCCATCTACCGATCCCCTTCATTTTTGTCAATTGCTCGACAATTTCCTCGTCAAGCATTTTTGGAAGCACGTCTATGTCGAGACTCTTGTTCTTAATGCTCTCAGAAAGCATTTTAATGTACTCTACTTTTCTGCTAGACAAGCCAAACGATTTCATTGCTTCGTTTGATGTTGCTAATATTTTATCCGGGTCAGGATTTGAGTTTCCATAATATTTAAGGAACTTTCGATAAATAGATTCAGCAGCATTGCCAGTAAGCTGCTGATAAATAATAGCCTCCACAAGAGAAAGAAATGGGTCGTTCCTTTTTTTTATCGTGTAATTTCCAACCAATTTTATTATCTTATTCATAGTAGGGTCTTTTCTCCTCAGGTATCTGATGCCCTTGTCCATTTCTCACACACTAATATCTCAGTGTCGAAGTAAACAATTTGACTATCTTCCACTTCCTGGAAGTCCCAATCCCTTAAATGGAGATCGAAAATCTGTAGTTACATTGATTCCATTATCTGCACTGACTTCAACTGTAGAAACATAGGTGTCCGGACGAGGATAGAAAAACCAAGTTTGATCAGGAGATAAACTATTTAGGTGTTGAATATCATTTTGTCCTAAATATACAGAAATATTTGAAACTGGATTAATACCAATATTAGTAACTTTGACGCGATAATGAGTGCCTGCCATGTCTGTAGAATCTTTTGTCGCATCTACCTCCAAACCAAATCGAACCTTGTTGATGTTCTGATTCATAAAGTACAAGATCAGCATGACAGCAACTACTGCTATAGCGGCAATGTACAAATACTGTCTTCTCAATACTACCAATTTTCAATATTGTGTAATGTGGAATATAAGTTTGAGACTTGCTTAAATTGCAGGTTCTTTGCCTGTATTATTGTTATCTCTTCTGGTTCACTTGTTTCACATGTCTATCTTGCTCTACGTTGAAGTGACTGATAGTAATTTGGCTCGTGTATACGAGACAGCGAGAAAAAACTAAGGTACTCAGAATGAGAAAGATTATCTCATTGACTTGTTCTGGGAAAATTTATGAATGATGGGCGTTTGCATCTTTCGTCCGAACCACAGATCTGATATTCCATTAACAGATCTCACTTGAACCAATGTCATGCCAGTAATCTTTTCAATTTTGAGTAGCCCCTGAACATCGATATAATAGTCTTTAGCAGTTATGACTATGAATTCAAGTCCCTGCTCTTCCACAACTATGTGATTGTGACTGGGGGAATCTTCAGATACTATTGTATGTAATATCCAGTTTAAGCATTCATCAATTTCTAGTTGTGTTAGTCTTACCACTTAAGTGCAAGCGGTAATCCCTTTCTTAAGAAATTTGATAGTATTGGGTATAAGAAAAAGTAGTAACTAATTACGCACTAATTCCTAAGGAGCTAGTGATCATTATAATACATAAAAGTGCAATTTGTTTTGTTGTACTTGCACTGAGCTATTTCTTGAGGTATTTTATTATTTTATTAAATCCTAATATCCATCCATCGGGACCAATACCATTTAATTTGTCCAAGCCGTCAATTTTCAAATCATGCCAAGTGCCGTCAGGGCGTTGGACTAACATGGGAAAATCAACAAATTTGAGCATCGATTCATCATTTTTGCTATCACCGATGCCAAAAAATACTACGTCGCCTCCGTACTTCCGTCGATACAAATCTACTAGTATTTTGACAGCCATTCCCTTGTCGTTCCCTCCAGTAATATCAAAAAAACGGCCACCGAAAATTACCTTTAAACCAAAATCTTGAACCTTAGTAACAAATCCTGGAAGATCATCATTTTTAATCTCAACTATTGTTTCCCCGTACTTTCTTTGAATCATGCGGGAGATCGCATCTGCAGGCATTTTAGTAACAATTGAAATTTCATCTATTGATAAATCTGATAGTGACTTGAATTTGAATTGGGAGCTGGCTCGTATCTTCTGGAGTTCTGATCTAATCTGACTTGCCGGCTTACCCAATTCAATAATCTGAAAATTGTCAGTCTCAATGATGCTATATTTTGATTCATGATTTGGTATACTCTCAAAATAGCCAAGAGGAATGAAGACAGCACCACCATTTTCCACAATGAACGGATCAGATAAAGTTGCCATTCTTCTTAATTCCATTTGTTCTGCTTCCGTCTTAGATGAACATAGGACTAATGGAATACCATATTCTCTTAACTGATTCACGAATTTTGCTGTTGTATTAAATTGTCCTGTGAAGATATCTATTAGTGTACCATCTATATCTGAAAATAGAACTCCACTAGACATTTCAGACAAATATCCTGACCATGCTATAATGAATTACCATTGGAAATGCCCTGATGGAATACTGTGTCATTTACCATAATTTTTATTTGTCCCCCACCTGGTGAAATATTCATTTACCAAGAACTATGCATTGCAATTAATTTTCGATGGATAAAACAGTAATGGCGTAAGCGCGTTTGCATATACGATAATATGTCAATTCCAACATTGGTACTAAATATACTAATGATGTATTGAGATGTTTTTTAATCAACTATATTCAATGCCATCTACAAATTCAGGCTAAACAAACAATATATGAATACAATGGACTTTAGTCTTAATTACATGTGTCACTACATTTTCGGGGATCCTGCGCCTAAGAAATTGAATCTTGGATCTCGATGTTTGAATAAAAGTAATATAATGTCAATCTTCACACTACAAGTATGGCTGCGAAAGGGGGAAAGTTGTACGTGGTTGGAATTGGACCAGGTCATCATGATCATATGACTTACCGTGCTAAACAGGTAATTGAAGAAAGTGAAGTTGTTATAGGTTATGACACTTACGTCTCCTTAGTTGAAGACCTGATTGGAGGTAAGGAAATCTATCGGTACCCTATGACACAGGAAGTTGACAGGGCCAATCAAGCTATCCAATTTGCAGAAAAAGGAAGAATTGTTTCGTTGGTCTCATCAGGAGATCCTGGAATATATGGCATGATAGGGCTTATTTATGAGATTCTTAGTGACAAGAAATGGAATAGGGAAGCGGGAATATACGTTGAATGCGTACCAGGGGTCTCTTCACTAAATTCGTGTTCCGCTCTTGTTGGCTCACCTTTGATGACTGATTTTGCAGTCGTGAGCATGAGTGATTTGCTTGTCCCTTGGGACATAATTGTGAAACGAGTAGAGGCTGCAGCGCTAGGGGACTATGTCACAGTAATATATAATCCAGCAAGCAAGAAGAGAGTTCATCAGTTGAAGGATACAAGGGATATCTTTCTGAAATATAGAAATCCTGAAACTCCAGTTGCGATCATTAAAGGAGCATACAGAGAAAGTCAAGCCGTTGCAATGACGACTCTAAAAGATATGTTAAATCACGCCCATATGCTTGGAATGATAACCACCGTAATTATTGGCAATTCTTCAACATACAATTATGATGGCATGATGATTAATCCTAGGGGTTACCGTTCCAAATACGAACTGATTCCTGGCAAGTCTTCAAATAGCATTTGAGTTAGGTAGATCCTATCAATATCACTTTAGCTGGCGGGATGTATCACAGACCTAAAGCCAGAATATTTTTCCGTGGCAATAAAGGCATCGCGTATGTCAACAAGGGAATAATAATTGTTAGTTATGACTTTTTTTAAGTTTATTTTGTTCTGGCTTACCAAGTTACCTGCCTCGCGGATAAGATCAGGTGTTGCACTAAAGCTTCCAAACATTGAGATCTGATTGTAATGCATCCAATTTGGATCTAGACTGACGATTTTAGATTTTGGCATTCCGGCAAACAGAATTATTTTAGAGTCCTTACTTGCCACATTCAATGCCAAATCTAGTGCCTCTGGGTTACTCGTAGCAACTATGATCATATTTCCACCAATATTATTAGTTGAATCCATGATATCTTGTCTAGCCTCTTCCATACTATCATTTAAGACCGCCAAGTCCACTTCCATTTTTCTTGCTAATTCCATACGAGAGGGTATCTTACCTACCATAATAGTTCTTGCCCCAAATAATTTTGAGATCTGTAAGTGAATCATGCCTATTGGACCATCTCCAATGATTATCACATTTCTATCGTGTTCCATAAAACTAAATCTCGCATGTGCATTCAGACAGCATGCTAGAGGTTCAATCAATGCAGCTTCTTCATTACTTATGTTTCCGGGTACAGGAACGATCCCATTTATCAAGAGATTATTTAATGGAATTTTAATGAATTCGGCAAAGCCGCCATTTATACTAGATCCTATTTCATGAAGGTTATTGCACAGATTGTATCGTCCGCTGTTGCAATAGTAACATTTTAAGCAAGGTACTAGCGGCGATACGGCAACACGAGTCCCTTGTGGTATTGTTTTGCCGCCATTCCCATTTCCTTTAATTGGGGTTATCGTTTCTGCGCAAATCTCATGTCCCAGTATGATAGGGGGATGTACCTTAGAATGACCTTGATTGTAAACTCTTACATCATATCCACATACCGCACAAGCCAAGGTTTTCAACACTATACTACCATCATTTGTCTGATTTACTGGAATACTTTCTAGAGTTATACTTTCAGGCCCATTGAATACGGCTGCCTTCATTGCCTGTGGGAGCAAATTTGCCACTGCCATAGAACTTACCTGACTTTTATTCCTCCGTACTTGTAGCAGCCCTTCAGCTTGGGCCTAATATATCTGGTGTCTGAGACCAACCGTCTACGAGCTCTCCTGTTTGAGCTTTTCTGAAAATGAGATAAACTTACCATGGTCTTCGATCTTTATTTTGGTATTGAGTCTAATCCGAAGTCCTGCGTACCTAAATAACGCTAAAAGCTCCCCTCCAGAAATTGGAGTTGTTATCTCACCTGCTCTAATGAGTTGAGCAATTCTGCTCACTAATAATCTCGTCTGCGTCGGAAACTGAGTCTCAGCATGGCTTAATACTTCGTCAGCTCGATCATAAAGAAGGGACAAAAGAATTTCCCTGTCGGATTTAGCTCGCGGAACCTGAGGGTCTGTCTTTTTTTCCCTCAACTTGTCCAAAAATGCGGCTTGTTCGCGTAATTGTTTCATCTTTCTGGCTTTAATAATCGCTACGTCAGGATCTTCGTCTTGAGCCACTACCCCTTTATCACCCCTAGAGGGATAAGACGAGCAACCTTGGTAGCAATTCCGAGGCGGTGTGAAACTTCTACAACTGCATCAACATCTTTATAAGCTTCAGGAGTCTCCTCAACTACCCCATTTTTGCTCAGTGCCTTGATGTAAATCCCTTTGGATTCTAATTGTTTCCTGACGCTCTCGACAGTATAGTTTTTCTTGGCAGCTGACCTTGACATAGCTCTCCCAGCACCATGTGCTGTAGATCCAAAACTTAAATCTAGTGATCGTGCATTACCAAGCAATATCCAGCTTGCAGTACCCATTGATCCTGGAATAATTACTGGTTGTCCAGTACTTCGATACTTACTTGGAATTTGTTCTAGACCTGCGGGGAAAGCTCGTGTAGCACCCTTTCGATGTATTACTAGCTCACGCATTCCTTCTCCTTCTACCTTATGTCTTTCAACTTTGGCTATGTTATGCGCTACATCGTATATTAGTTGCATATCGAGCTGCTCACTTGAGACACCGAATACCCTTTCGAATGACTTTCTTGTCCAGTGAGTAATCATCTGCCGATTGCACCATGCAAAGTTCAAAGCTGAATACATAGCTTTTCTATAATACTCTCCCTCTTCGGAATTATTGGGAATGCAAGCGAGCTCTCTGTCAACAAGTCTCATGCCTTTTTTCCGTAGTACGCCTTCGGAAATCCTCAGGTAATCACTACATACTTGATGCCCCAACCCTCGAGATCCGCAATGAATTAAAATAGTTATCAGTCCTTCCTGGATCCCCATTTGTTTGGCAGCGTTTTCATCAAAGATCTTGTCAACTTTTTGAACTTCAAGAAAATGATTCCCAGATCCAAGAGTTCCCAACTGAAGTGATCCTCTCTTCTTGGCCGTATCTGATACTAAAGTCGGATCTGCTCCCACCATTTTCCCTTCTTCTTCACAGACTTCAATATCGGAAGGCCAACCATATCCTTTTGCCACAGTCCAAGGAATACCTTCAACTAGTAAATCATTCAAGTCAGATTGACTTAACTTGGTTTTACTTGCGCTCCCTACTCCTGAAGGTATCGCAGTAAACAGTTCATTGACAGTATCCTTAAGTCTGGGCCTGAGTTCCTTTTCCGTAAGGCTCGTTTTTATCAACCTTACACCACAGTTAATGTCGTATCCTACACCACCGGGGCTGATCACTCCATCTTCTAGATCCATGGCGGCAACACCTCCAACTGGGAATCCGTATCCTTCATGTCCATCAGGCAAAACTACAACGTGCTTGACTACTCCAGGCAAAGTCGCTACATTTGAAGCTTGATCAATTGTTCTGTCAGTAACCATTTTTGAAATCAAGCTGTCATTAGCATAAATTGTGACAGGAACTTTCATGCCTTTTGATTCATCTTTCTCGATTCTGTATTCAAACTCTCCAATCTTGCGAACTTGCAGGTTTCCATTTCTAGTCACTAGCCCGCTCATGCGTTGGTCATTTTATCGAGGAGTCATTATAATCTTTTGACAAGGTATCGAATTGACGATGAGTCGAATTAGAAAGAATAGTCGATTCATGCGCCTCTATTTGAGCTATAATTTTTGTGCGAATACAACAATATTTATTCTAGTTTCTTTCCGTCTTCTACTTAATGCCGATTTTACCAATAGACTCTGGTCGATACGGTAGTAAGAAAATGAGAGAGATTTTTGAAGAGAAAAAAAAACTCCAGTATCAACTAGATTTTGAGGCAGAAGTTGCTCTAGCTCAAGCCAAGGTAAAGCTAATTCCTAAAGGGGCAGCCAATGACATTTCTAAAAATGCTCGATCAGACGCAATTACACTGGAAAGAGTCAAGAAACTCGAAAAAACAACAGAACATGACACTGCTGCTGTCGTGGAGGCCTTGAGTGAGCGCTGTGCTTTGGCAGCAAAGCCCTGGGTACACTACGGTCTCACAAGCAGTGACGTTGTCGATACTTGTATGTGCATACAGCTAAGGGATGCATACGAAATATTGGAGCCAAAACTTTCGAAATTATGCTTATTGCTTATAGAAAAGGCAAAGACCTATGCCAAGACTCCTGCTGTTGGTAGGACACATGGGCAACATGCAAGCATAATATCATTCGGTCTAAAGTTTGCTGTGTGGGCTAACGAAATAGCTCAGCATATTGATCGAATTAAGGAAGGTAAGAAGAGATTTCTCATTTGCAAGACTTTGGGTGTAGTAGGGACTGGCTCGTTAATGGGTGTTAAGGCAATAAAGGTTCAAGCGATAGTTGCACAACAGCTTGGCTTACACCCAATTGAAGCAGCGACTCAAATCATACCTAGGGAAAGATTTGCTGAAGCCCAATTCATTATTTCATTAATAGGCTCTACGCTTGAGAAAATTGGAACAGAAATCCGAAATCTCCAAAGAACTGAAATAGGGGAAGTTCAAGAACCATTTCGGGAAAGACAGATAGGTAGTAGTGCCGTTCCTGTGAAAAAAAATCCAATAAAAAGCGAGAGGGTGTGCTCTTTAGCACGGATCCTTCGATCCTTGCTGACTGTTTCATTCGAAAATATCCCTTCATGGCATGAGCGAGACCTTACTAATTCAGCAAATGAACGGTTCACACTACCAATTTCTCTTATTCTTTTAGATGAAATGCTGAGAGCAATGCTGAATGTAATTGATGGCTTGAAAATTAACGAAAATAGAATCAGGGATAACATCGAGATATCCGGGGGACAAATTTATTCGGAATTTATACTTGAAGCGCTAATAAAAAAAGGAATTCCCAGATTCTCAGCCTATAGAGAAATTCAAAGACTTGCATTTCAGGCTAATGATGATAAAGAACGCTTCTACGAAACAGTAAAGAAAGATCCTATGATTTCACGGGAATTGACTAATTCTGAACTAAAGAGAATTTTCAATGCAGCAAACCACCTCTCTGCCTCAAGGATAATTATTACTAAAGTAGCGAATCGAACAACGAAAGCAGTTACTAAATCGAGAATAAAGCCTTAGTTTAGATGACATGCTTGTAGTTCTTGTGAATAAGGGAACTGTACTGAAGTGCTTTTTTGCGACGAATGACGGCCTCACTTGGAAGTTGAAGAGATAAGGCTATTTTTCTCAAAATATGCTTACGTAGAAAATCATTCGGTCCGATTATTTTGTAATTCACAGGAATCTTTTTGGAAACAGAAATAAATTTTACTGAGAGAAAAGGCTGTTTAAAGCGTACTTTAAAAGCTTTCGTGGTACGGGTTATCTCCTTCATTAGTTCGTACTCATTAATGAGCCTCTCTTCAATGGCCTTGTCAATGAATGATTCGCCTAGGCTAAAAATAGACCTAAAACTATCATACCCACAAAATAGCTCATCGAAACCATTTGCAGTCAATACGGTTTTTATTCCATGGACAAAGGCTAATTTCCCAACATAGTGGAATGCAATGCAGTTCTCAATATGTGAAGTATTTTTGCATTGAATAGTCTTTAGAATCCTGTGGCTAGTTTGCAAAAAATCATCATGGGTAATTTCTAAGACTAAATGGCGTACCTTGATCTTAGATGATATCAATTTTGAATACTGAATGTCTTGCGAATTCGAGAAACCTATGGTTAACAATATTGGCTTCAGTCCAAGCTTATCGCAGACAACTGCTAACAAAGAACTATCAACTCCGCCTGAAAACGCAATTCCCGGTCCGTCGACTTCATCAGCCACACTCTCCGCTACGCTATCGAATATGGCATTCGCCAGATCAGTCTTCATCAATTTAAACTTGAATATTGTTATTTTCTGGACATTTATGTTTTAGATAACCCTGACACTATTGTAATGCAAAATAGAACAATTTGACGTTCTCCACAACCATCGATATTCCAATAATCAAAATGGTGCATCGTAGTGAAACATGCAGGTAAATACATTGATACCTAATTATTCACGGATCCTACCATAATGACAATACAAACAAATTTGGATTTTAACACGACGTGTAAGATATTAACTGATTGGTCTTTGAGATAATGTTTTGACAGCTTCTCTAAAATCAGATTCTACAAGTGGAGGTATTTTAGAAATACTAACATTTTTAGCTACGTGATTAGGATTTTTCTGTCCAATTAGTGCAGCGGTTACAGATGGTGTTGATCGAACAATTTGCAGCAATTTGACTACTTGATCAGTTATACCTGAATAATCTGGTACTTTGACATTTAACAGTCTAGACTGGAGCAGAGGAACACTTGTAAAAACTCCTATGTCCAATTTCCTACATGCCTCCAATATAGTTAAGTCCTTTTCAGAGCCTACGTTTTGATTCTTGAGAAAAATAGCTTCGCTATAAACCAAGTTATACGGCAACTGGATGAATTTGAAACCATGATTTTTCCCTCCTATTTCTTTAGCTATATTGACCATCTCCTCTAACGAGAGATATTCTTTATTATCGTAAGGAACTCTAAAGCAACTCCATGTTGCCATTCCATAGTATCTTATCTTATTTTCTGTACGGTATCTTTCATAAGTTCTAAATACCTCTGCAATCATGTGATTAAATTCAGATCTGCTAACATCCTGGGCCCAGCTTTCAAAAGCATTATGAATATATACGAGATCGATAGTTTTTAGCCTCATATTCATTAGTGACTTATCAATGCATCTTGCAATATAATTTGGATTAAGAATATTATATCCAGAGCTAATATCGCCTGCCTGTATTAGTCCTGGATCTATAAACATTTTTTGAATATATTCCATTACGTCTACTGAGGGATAATCTGCGTCATTAGTAATATACCCATTTTTTGTACAAACGAATACCTGATTTCTCGAAATAATGTTATCATCAATAAGACGACTTATTGCTCTCCCAATACATTTTTCTGATTTCATGTACCTGTAATTTATTGCAGTATCTAACACGTTTACAGCTCCAGATTTTACAGAATCATAGATGGCCTTTTCAATCAACTCGTCATGTTGTATAGTTGGATCGCCTAAGTATGTGCCCATTCCTATACTAGAGAGAAATATGCCGTCGCGTTGCCGAAAGTGATTTGGAACTACGTCGTGAGAATGTAGTGCTCTATTTACAAATTCCTTTGTTCCTTCAGTGTTAGCAAATCCGTCTACAGCAGAATAGTTGTTCATTGGGGTACAATACGATTGCACTTAAATTAATGTTCAAGAAAGTGAATCTGTGAGAATAACGCCCTGAGCATTATGCAATAGAGGGTGCAACTAATTTTTTTTCGGAAGAAACATCCATTCCATTTTGTTGTTGAATAACTGTTGTTTTTAGATTCTCGTTGAGGACAGTCGTTGTGATATCCATATGTGGTTTGGTTGCTTTCAACATCCAATATCTGTCAGATAAAAGTCGCAATTCATCAACTATCTCATATACAGTAGCTCCAAAGGTTGTAAGACAGAAATCACCCCTCTGCTTTTTTATTAGACCGCTGTTAATTAGCCGAGACATTTTTGAATAATATTGCTTCCTGGTAAGCTTTAACCTTTTCACCAAAGTCGAACTTGTACCACCAGCAACCGCAATTGTCATGAAAAGCTGCAGTGAGTCGTAATTGGAAATACTTTCTAAAATTTCTCCAAGCTCAAGCATTTCTGGTAACCTAAGCTAATCCTAGTCAATGTGACTACATATGGATTAGTCGTCATAATCTAGGCCATTTAGCCAAATTAAGGAACAAATATTTGTAAAAGATGTAAATTGTATAATAGATGTATTAGTTGCTACTTATCCGAAGTTTTGCTATTGGAATATCTATAAAGGACACAACAGACGTGATTCTCTAATCTCAAACAAATACATTAAGTAGTTATTAATTAAGTCTAAAAGCTGCCTAGAAAATTAATTTGCTCTCACTTGTTCCAAAAGCTTTGGTAAAGTAGCTCCCTTTGATAGATATCTGTAGTATTGAATGAACTGCTGAGCCAGATACCTGTCGTTTAGTTTCGATATAGCGGTAGTGAATTGCTCAGGATTTGTATAGTTTACAGTTTCATACATAACATGAGTACCGTCTATGACAATAAAGCTAATAGGCAGATCGGGCAATCGCATGAGATCAAATCTATTAGACCTCAAAAGTCGTTCGACTAGTTCTGAAGATTCCCTATTAGGAGGAGTTCTAATTATTGCGTTCAGTCTGTTTTCAACGCTAATATGCTCAGGATTTCCATCTAATACGTGCAATATTACGCCTTTGCCAAACTTTTCAAATACCTTGTTTGATACATGAGGTTGATGATACCTGGTCGCAAAATATACTTCCTTGTCAGCTTTTTCTAAAAGTTTCAGTACTTCTACGATTAGAGCATCATAATTCTTTATTATGTTAAAACCGGTTAAGTGTGTAGAATTGATTATATTCTTAAGTTCACTAGTTCCTAAAATTTCGTTGACTATTGTCTCCTTTTCGTCGGATGGAAAATCTGTCCGTGCATTCAAAACATCAATACTCTTGAGCTGCCAGTAGCTAGAGATGGTTTCTTCCATTGTCTTGACCTGAGAATTAATTATTAATGATCCGAATGTGGTTGTCCGGTAAAAGGAACCACGTTTTTCAATTAAACCTGCATCGCATAACCTCTTTAGTCTAACGTAGAACTGCTTCTTACTTAAATTACCAATGTAATTTGTCGAAGAAGCCCTCATCCCAGAAAAAGCTGTCTTCAAAATATTGGAGCTATGCCTGTCGGATAAAAGAGAGAATACTTGCTCTCTGCTAACAGCCACGGCTTTCTGCATTTAATACCTATTTTATTAGCCCTGCGCGTCCCAATTAAACTTAACGGCTCAATCTAGGATTTTTTTCATTTGTGAGGTACTTATTCCTCAGTTTCACGTTGAAGGGAAAATGAAGAACGTCCCCAAAGCACTCTCATTTGTTCTCTTTGCTAGCTCACAATTAGCTTGTATAAACATTGTACTCAGCTATTCCCCTTGGTCTATTTTTGAATTCAAATAATGTAAGTAAAATGCTCCGAATTTGCACTTAGAATAATGTCATGTGTCTTTTTATTTGAAAATTTCTTTATTTAGATATTCTAGTTTGAACGCTGACAATTAGCACTTATGATTTCTACATATCTTTTATTCGATTCGATACTATTACGGCGACTCTATTTCCTTAAAAGCAATGATTTTTGAATGAATATATTGCTCGACAGTGTTTTGATGTTAGGCTTATCTACTCTTGTACTTGCACTGTTTTCATTAGTTGGCTTAGGACAGCTTTCTTATAATCAAACTAGCGGAATCCAATCTCTTATTGATAATATTCCACCAGTCATAGCAGTTCCCAACAATGCGACCTTAGAGGCGTCGAATCCTGATGGAAAAACCATAACGTACAACGTAGTTGCGGCCGATCAAGTGGATGGGACTGTAAATGTGACCTGTGATACATTATCAGGTTCAATCTTCCCAATAGGTAATACAAGGGTTGATTGCGAAGCCACAGACAAAAGCGGAAATAAAGGTTCAGCTTCATTTCAAATAACAATACAAGATTCAACCCCGCCGGATACTATGATAGTTGGTTCTAGGGCTGGATGGGTTGGAATTATTAATTCCAGTTCTGCCACGATGTCAGATCAGGTTAACTTCGAAATAGCCGGAAGCGACTTGATTGGTGTACAGGATTATGAGTGCAAACTTGATTCTGGAAAATGGATCCCAATACAGCATCCGGACTCAGGAAGAGACGTGTGTCAATACTCAAAGCTCCCGGCCGGGTTACATATTTTTGAAGCAAGAGCGATTGATAAATATGGAAATGTGGATAAATCACCTACCTCTTTTAATTGGAGCGTGACATCAATTGAAGACGGAATACAAGAGATGATGAACTTGGTATCAGCTAATTTAACTGTGGCTGAGAAGCAGGATTTTGATCCCCCTTTAATTCAATCGCAACAATTATTTCCAAATATTAGGGACGATGATAAGCTTAGTGTTTGTTATAACATGGATTCATTTTTGAATGAAATAAACAACTTGTCCTTAAATGATAAACTAAACAAGTCACAAGAAAATCAATTGATAATCTCTGCGTTATCCCTTAAAGATCGATTAGCTTGTGAATAAAGGATTTTCCAAAAATGGTTAGGTTGGTCCATCCATACAATTTAAAATTGCTGGACTCCTATGAATCAGTTTGTAGGCATGGAAAAATGTGCTAAATGTAATTTAGAGGTTGCAAAAACTTACATCTGTGAACATACACATGATAACAAGTTCTGTGCTGAATGTTATCAACAACTACATTGGGCTTTAACAAGGAATGTGTAGGGTCAAAAATCATTTGGTAAATGCGTAATCTTGGTTTTGGCTTATGATGTGATCAAGGTCGCGTTCTTAACCTTTTGCTTTCGTGGCTAATGTGCTTAGTTAAAATTCATTGCTAGGCCTTCTAATCTCTATTCGAGCCTGATTACTAGTGCAATATCCAAAATGAAGTTCAATGAAGAAAATGCGACAAGGCAGAATGAAAACAGTACAAATTTTATAACTAATTGGAAATGCAAGAAGAGTATCTATGTCAAAGGAAACTGATGGATCTGAGTGGCAAATCACTAGTAGAAAAAAAGAAACGCATAATGTCTATACTTATACTCTCTCGCCAGTATCGAATTCACACAGGTTTTCTTTTGAGGTGGGACAATTTGTTATGTTGGGAACATTTCTGCAAAGACCTACTGCTTCGGGAGTGATGGAGGAGAGTTTTGTCCAGCGTGCCTATTCGATTTCCTCATCTCCTATGAGAGAGTTTTTAGAAGTTACCATAAAAGAAGAAAAGTCTTATGGATATATTAATCCTAAAACTGGTAAAGCTGATGCATTTGCACCCTATTTTTTCGAACAGATTAAGATTGGTGATAAGGTTCGTGTAAAGCTAGATGAACATCCTCAACATTTCATGTGGAAGGTTGCAAAGGGCCTGGAAAAAGACATAGCCTATTGGTCAGGGTCAAATGGGGCAGAGTCATCAAGGTCGTTAATTCAGTTCATGGAAGACACAAAGGACCCTGAGTACAGATTGCTGCTATTATACAGCAATCCCAATTTACGTTTTATCGAGGATAATAGCATAAACGTAATATACTATGACTGGTTGATGGATATGACAAAAAAGCTAAGCAATCTAATGGTCGTATTTACTTTTACGAGAGATCATGAGATATCCAGGTCCGATCACCCCCGACTAGCATTTAGAAAGGGTAGATTTTTCATAAATCAAGAAGGTACACCGGAAAAGAGTCTTTCAAGATATCACTCAAATCCAAATGATGCTTTTAATCCTATTTGCGGAAGCAGCGCCTTCATTAACGGAACAACAAGACTTCCAGATGGTAAAATCCAGAAAGAGAAAGGAATAATGCAAAACCTACTTGAAATAGAAGGAATCAGACCTGAGAAAATAGATAAAGAACAGTTCTATTTGCAACAAGCAATTTGATAAAAATTTTTACCCCCCCCTAAAATCAATATATTTAGTTTCCAGTTCAAGCTATGACTAATGCAAAAAGATCACTACATTGATAGTTGGGTTGATTCAGGTGGAACACTGCTTATTTCATTTGTGGTGATTTTCGAAAGTTCACATATTCGTAAGCAGACATATGATCTTCGAAAGCATAGTGAACCTTCTGAAAATCTTTCCTAAACTCGGAAACATCTTTTGCTATTTGCATGGGATCGACTTTGTCTATTACTACACGCTTAATGAACGAAGCTATCACATTCATTTCACTTTCCTTCATACCCAATCTAGTAACTTCAGGAACACCAATTCTCACACCACTTGGATGCATGTAGTGCCTACCAGCCTTAATGTCACCTGGTAATAATTGTCTATTAAGAATGATGTTTGCCTTTTCTAATTCCTTTTCAATAGCTCCCCCATCGCCAAATTTAGAAACATCTACAGCAATTTGGTGCGATGCTGTGTAGCCTCGCTTTTCCCCTAGAACACCGAAACCATATCCTGCAAGCGATTCAGCAAGTGCTTTTGCGTTTTTTATTACATCCTTTGCATATTCCTTCCCGAATTCTAAGGATTCTGCTAGCGCAACTGCCTTTCCAGCCACATGATGTAAATGATGACTACTGGTATTTCCAGGGAAAATTGCTTTTTTTATACTTTCTGCATGTTTTTGCAATGAGACAATTATTCCCCCTTGCGGTCCCCATAGAGTCTTGTGAGAGCTCATGGTCATAGAATCGGCCCCTTCTTTTAGGGGATCTTGGAATTCTCCGCCTGCGATTAGGCCAGCAACATGGGCTCCATCGTAATTAACGTAAATGCCATTTTCATGCATGAAATCAGCCAAATCCTTAACAGGATGAGGAAAAAGAAACAAACTTCCACCGAACATCCCTATGGATGGTTTCCGGTTTTCAGCCTTCATTTCCAATATCTTCTTCTTGGTGGCGTCAACATCAATTGTCATGTCCTCTTTTGAAAATGGGTAATGTTCAATATTAAGTCCGTGTACCAGACCTGCAGTTCCGAAGTGTTCCTTTTTTCCGTGAGAAATATGTCCCCCACTTGGAATTGACGCAGCTAGCATATAGTCCCCAGGACTTGAAAAAGCAGAGTAAATTGCAAGGTTTGCGACAACTCCTGAAGTAGCTCTACAATCAGCAAATTCGGCGCCAAAGACTCTTCGAGCAAGCTCGTTACATATTATTTCAACCTTGTCAATATACAGACAGCCAGCATAGACCCTTTCGCCAGGCCACCCTTCTGCATACCTATTTGCAAAGTCTGAAGCTACTGCTTCTCTTACTGCAGGGCTAGGTATATTTTCGCTGGCAATAAGAGGCAAAGAAGAGGAGAACCATCTATGATGCTCCTCTAATAGTAAGAAGACGTTATCGTATGAATTCTTGGGACTAGCCATTATGAGTTGTCGATTTTTTTGGCGATAATCTCCTAATTTAAAATATTGCCTAGGAATGCGTAGATACCGTCCTAATTTGCTGTACTAGAATTGCAAAATCGAAATAAGTGGTTTGCAATGTGATAAATTTAATTACTTTACTTGAATGCTGAT
Source organism: Nitrososphaeraceae archaeon (assembly GCA_044870745.1). Lineage (GTDB taxonomy): Archaea > Thermoproteota > Nitrososphaeria > Nitrososphaerales > Nitrososphaeraceae > TA-21. The sequence continues at coordinate 34,510 of JBIOZE010000156.1, forward strand.
CATGATTATGGAGAAAGATCGGAAGTGCGTCTTGTGTGGTAATTCAATAACATTTGCGTATAATGGGATGAGAGAATGGAATATTTCTGGCACAATTTGTGGAGACTGTTATAGCAAAAAATTGACAGAGTATTACATCAGCTCCAACAAAGAAGTAGCTAAAAATTAGAGAAATATTGTGATTTTCTTCATAAAAATGCTATCTGTACGATTTTTGTTTCCTACGACGTGCCCCAGGACCGCCAAATTTCTTTGACTCAGTTTGCCTTGGGTCTCCAGCAAGAAGGTGTCTGTCAAATTCATTTATCCTCTTTCTAATTTCAGTACGCACACTCTTTGTCAACGGATGATCCTTTGGATCACGTCCGCCCTTTCCATCACCTACAACTGCCTTTGAGATTGCAACAGTGCTAGCAAAGGCCTGACCCATAAATCCTCCACCATGCACTTTGACATCCAAATCTACTCTCTGTCTATAATCTCCTAACAATTTCAATGGGGTGAGAATCAATTCCCTTGCAATTTGTGGGGTCAACACTTCTGCGGGAACATTATTTATCCTAACTCTACCATTCCCTTTGGAAATAGTAGCTACTGCTCTGCTCGTTTTTCGTTGACCTGGATATAGATCGATCTTATTCATAAGATTCCAACCCGTTCCAGCCTATTTGTTTGGCAATTTCTCCAAGCGTAGAATAATATGAATGGGGCCTTCGGATCTTTGAACTCTCAAACTTTTCAGTCTTAGATTCTCGAAGTTCTGGAGGGACAGACACATATACCCTTAGTCTCTTAAGAGCACTAATTCCACTAGGTTTTCTTTTAGGCAACATCCCTCTTATCATTCTGGTCAAAATTCTGTCTGGCCGCCTTGGATGTAATGGTCCATGAATAGGATTGGTAGCCGAACTAATTGTAAGAAACTTCTTATAAGAATCTATAATCATGTATCTGTTGCCAGATATCATTGATTTTTCAGCATTAATTACTCTCACTCTATACCCTTTGAGCAGAAGCTTCGATATCTGTGAGCACATTCTTCCTGCAATGCAATCAGTGGCGTCGATTGTCATTTGTTTATTGTGACTATCTTTATCGATTTCCTTAATCTTATCTTGCTCAGCCAATTATTCGCACCCCTTTTCCAGTAGGATATTTCTGAATTAGATGATCCAGCGGGATTATCTTACCTCCAGAGAGCATGATTTTCTTTGCAGCTGTTACCGATATACTTGACGACCAAACGGTAAGTTTATGATTAATATTTCCTGAGCCTAAAATCTTACCAGGTACAATCACGACCTCATTATCAGCAGTAACGCTAGCTAGCCTTCCAACGTTTACCTCCCTTCTGTTGGACCTGGACTTGCATAGTTCCTTGATTATTGCTTTCCATATGGGGAACTTTTCTTTCTTTAAGGTCGTGCGAAGTGTCCAAATAGCACTACTTTGACTTTCACTAAACATAGCGGACCATCTTCTTTTCGTCGTTAAGAATAGAACCCCAAATAAATGTACCTAGGCCTTGGTTGTAATGGGGTTAGCTTGAAGTAGATCATTGAATTCTCTCATCTTATTTTCAAGCCTATTTACAGCGGCCATCACCACTTCATGAGCCGTTAAAGACCCAGTTGTTTCAATAATAAGTATAGTTTGATTATCGTCCTTTCCGTCTTTTACCACTGCTGCAGACGTCGGCTGCCACTTTGCATGGTCCTTACCAAGCCCCAGTCTTGCATATGCTTCAAATTTTAGTTTTTGACCTGGAGCCAAAACTATTATTGGAATTTCATTGCTTACCGGTTTCACTGTGTCGTCTTCTGACACTAATTCTGCTGATGTAACCACTTTTGTTTTATCATTAGCCTCCGAATCAAGCACTAATAACACTCTACATTTGGCACAACCAAGAGTACTTTTGCATTCACAAAGATCGGGCAATACGAACCTCATGAGATCTGTACGTAACGGTACTAATCCCAGCCTGTGGGCAACAGCTTCATCATGCATGACTGACGAGTTTTCAAGCATAACAACATCGTCTATAGCAAAAGTGGGGACTTCGCTTATGCTCAATCTTCTAAGGGCATTTACATATTGCCTAGGAATATCATTAAATTCCAATACCACACGATTATCATCTTTCTCAAGTATTTTTATCGAATCAGACGGCAAACTGTTTTTCACGAATCTTTATTTATAAAGCCCTTAAAAATCTACCGAACATTGAAACAAGCATATGCATTTGCTTTGCTGAGTGAGGCAAACTTTTAGAAGAATTTATTTCTGATTACGTTCTGGTTAAAGGAAAAGAAACTTGAAGTCTGAAGACTTGAGATCGGATGTAATATTTCGTTACTATGGGATATCGACTTCTGAAACCGAGGTAATATACAACTCCTTGTACAAGGTATTTTCGGTTTACGAAGAACTTGGAACTCACGATCCGAATTCTAGTTACGTAAGCTTTGTCGACATCCGATTCCCAGTCCCCTACGGTGATTCATTCTTTCAGCTTATTGGAATGGATAGGTGGAATAATGTCAAGGGTGTTCTCAAGGAAATGAAACGCAGAAGAGGACGCAAGGGGTTAAAGGTGTTGCTCTCCTTTAATGGCATATCAATTGACCCAAATTTGGATTTGGTTTTTTCAATTGTAGTTGACAAAGGTTCTGCGTTTGATGATGCAATTGAAAAGATGGAATTTTTGGGTGATTTAATCCCATTTCAAATCCAAAGTCTCCCAAGAAAGACAAACAAGATCGTATATCTTTATGATGAAACAAACTCCAAATGGATGCCGCATTATTTTGAATAAATGAAAAACAATGGGACACTAGTATGCGTCTAATTGATAGAGTATCTAGAATAAAAAAAGGAAGTGCCCAGTTTGTCTCGAAAGAAAATTAACCAGAGTACTGCTCACTATCATGAAATTGGGCAAGATCCAGTTAAATGAGATAATTGTAAAGGGGTCTAGAAAATAAACAAAAGGTGAAAATAAATTGGATAGGTGCGTTTCAGGTGCACAGCTAATGAGTTCTGACCTATCACATGTCACCCATACCACCAGGTGGCATGCCTCCGCCTCCTGGCGGGCCACCTGATTTGCTTGAAGCGATTACATCATCAATTCTCAAAATCATTGAGGCAACTTCAGTAGCAGACTTGACTATTTGCTCCTTTACAACAAGAGGCTCCACAATGTCTAGTTTTGACATGTCAGTTACCTTACCACTTCTAGCGTCTATGCCACTCCATTTTGAACCCTTCATTTGCTTTGAGCGTAATTCAGTCAGTGTATCAATCGGATCCATCCCTGCATTCTCGGCCAAGAGTAGAGGAATGACTTCCAAAGATTCGGCAAACTTTTCTGCCGCTAATTGCTCCCTTCCTGATAAGCTATTGGACCATTCCCTTAGTTTGCCTGCCGTGTAAGATTCTGGAGATCCTCCACCGGCAACAATTAAAGGCTTTTCCAATACGTCTTTCGTAACCATCAAGGCATCGTGGACAGACCGCTCGGCCTCATCTACTACTCTTTGAGAACCACCTCTAATCAGGATTGTCACTGATTTGGGGTTCTTACAGCCTTCTACAAAAACCCATTTATCCGTCTCAACTTTTCGTTCTTCAACTAAGTCTGCTGCTCCTAAGTCCTTCGACGACAAATCATCCAAATTGCTTATTATTCGTGCCCCTGTCGCTCTTGCTAGTTTTGTCATATCGCTTTCTTTAACGCGGCGAACAGCCAAAACGTTAGCCTTTGCCAGATAGTGCTGAGCAATATCATCGATGCCTTTTTGACATATTACCACATTTGCACCAGCAGCAACTATCTTGTCAACCATAGTCTTTAGTATCTTATTCTCTTCTTCTAAAAACAGCTTCATTTGATCCGGTGAATTTATGTTTATTTTGGCATCAAATTCAGTTTTTTCAATCTCTAATGCAGAGTTTACCAGAGCAATTTTTGCCTTCTCAAGTTTCTTGGGCATGCCTCCATGAACAACTTCTTTGTCAAGTACAATTCCCCTAATCAGATTTGTGTCTCTCAGGGAGCCCCCTGCCTTCTTCTCAACCTTGACATCTTCTATGTCTACTTTGTATGCATTTCCAAGCTTCTCTGATACCTGCAGAGCTGCGTTAACTACTATGTCTGCAAGCTCGTTTGCTTCCCTTGAAACAAGCTTTGTTTGCATGGAAGTCCTAGCTATTCTATTCAGCTGGGATTTATCACCGCCATCAATCTTTTGGGCAAGGTTGTTAAGTATATCTACCGCCTTTACAGCGCTTTTTCTATAACCGTCAACTATTATGGTAGGATGAACATCTTTAGAAATCAGCTCCTCAGCTTTTTCTATTAGTGCTCCCGCCAGGACCACGACCGAAGTAGTACCATCCCCAACTTCGTTATCAGTTGCCTTACTTATTTCGACCATCATCTTGGCTGCGGGGTGTTGAACGTCGACTTCCTTTAGTATTGTAGCACCATCATTTGTTATGGTCACGTCTCCTAGGCTATCAACTAGCATCTTATCCATTCCCCGAGGTCCTAGCGAGCTCGCTACCACCTCAGAAATTAGCTTTGCTGCAGTGATGTTATTTTTTTGTGCATCTCTACCTTTTGTTTGGGTTGCGCCTTCTTTTAGTATTAATACTGGTACGCCACCAGCAGAACCTTGTTGTATTGACATTTTTTCATATTCCTCCTAAAATTTCGAAATAATTGAGCGAAAACCGCTATTTTAAATTTACTAAATGAGGTCGTTTAAATTAATTAGCGTTCCGAACAAAGAACCTCTTTACGAAAATAGGGAGTCAAATTTCCCAGACGAGAGGTCAGAATATATCTCTTTTGCGGGCTTATCTTCTATTTTTATTCCGTTACTTACACAGGAACCTATTATTTCCTTTGCAGCAGACCTGACATCATAGGCATAAGAAACATCTAACTTCATCTTTGCTATTTTCACTATACTTTCCATTGTTATATTTCCGACATAATCCTTACCTGCGGTCCCAGACCCCTTCGTAATACCAGCTTCCTTCGCGACCAAAGCAGAAGTAGGAGGAATTCCAATTTCAACGGTAAATTTCTTTGTTTCTGGATCAACCTCCACTTTCACTGGTACTTTCATACCTGGGAATTCGCGTGTTTTCTCGTTTATCGTATTAACAACCTGCAATACGTTAATCCCCATCGGACCCAGTGCTGGTCCAAGAGGGGGCCCGGCGCTAGCTTCTCCTCCACTTACTAATGCAGATATCGACTTTGTTTCTCCCAACGTAAAATGATCTCCATAATTTTGTCTTACTTTAATTTAATAGTTGGGTTTATCGATCAAAGAACAATACCGATAATACAAAACCGCTACTCCCGCTAATTATGCCACTAATTGAGGAGCTATGGAATTTTTGCTATTAGCGGATACAGATAATTGGCTACTGAGCTACCTTTTTGAGGTAGTTTGCATCCACCGTCACAGGGATTTGATATGGAGAATCTAATAGCAAGACCGTTGCCTCTTGTTTTTCATAGTCAACCCGAGTTATCTTGGCTTTCATAGACTTAAATGGCCCTGCAACCACTTCAACGGTATCGTCTATATTCAATTCCGTAACAACCGGCCGTTTCACCAGGTACCCTTCTATGTCCTTGTAGGGAAGCTCGCCTCTTATCTGCCCCTTGACGTGGCGGATACCAGCTAGTGCTTCATAGGCGATATTTGAATTAGGAGCCTCGATTATTATATACCCCTTGAAGCTTTCAAGTAATAAAATGGAGCGGACGGGGAGATTTTTTGAGTTTATTTTGTTATAGGCCATATTTACAACTACATGTTCCTGACCTCCAGTCGTTCGCACGGCAAAAAATTTTGAATCTGACATTAGTTTTGCATCATTGGAATTCGTACTACTAACCTCAGGATCATGACTATTTTCGTTGTCATGAGGCAATTCTGTCTTAGATTGGAGACCAGAGTGAGCCTTGGTATCTTCATCTTCATTATCCACTAGTAAAGTATCAAGATCTTCCATACTCTCCTCTTGCTCATTATCATCACGTCTCAAAATTGTAATCATTTTAGATAATCGAGAGCATTTATAAATTTGCTTGGATTCAAATTTCTGGTTACAAAATCAATTTTATCTTGATGAATGAATTTGCACAAATACTTTCGATTAGCTTAATTGATCATTAGATTTTCTTTCTAAACTTACCTCGAGTAAGTATGACAGATATAAAATAAAGGAAAAATCCTGCTACAGCAATTACAAAACCATAAAGAGACAATGCTCCCTTGTCAGTATAGGCACCAATTCCAACACATATTCCTCCTAAAACTAAAAGAAAGAGTCCTGCTCTAACTGGTCCTGGCATATGTGGCCTAGACATTTCAATCGTTCCCCAGCTCGGTACTACCTTGATAGCTAATAATATCTTTGTTCATCGAGAAAAAGCTGATATAGAAAGGACGAATGTGGTACACTAATCCTTTTAACTCTCCACTACTTTTATCCTTGTTGTTACTCGTATGAAGATAGCTGTGCTTGGCATTGGAGTCGCTGGAGCTTATCTCATGTACAAGCTAAGCGAACAGCATGATCATCATGTAAAAGGCTTTGAAAGAATGTCAGAACAAGACCATGATGCTGTTTGTGCTTGGGCCACTTGTGAGAATGTAATGTCAGGACTAGTCGCTAAATGTGGACTTAATTTTGAAGACTATATTCTGCATAAAGGGAAAATAATGAAAGTAGACATGGATAGGAGCGAAGAAGAATCTAACTATGATGCGATTAGTCTTAAACTAAGGGGTATGGTGAGTTACGACAAATTGAAACTAATACAAGACATGATACGGGGAACCAACATACAATACGGCACAGTCCCAGACAAGAAATATCTAGAACAGAATTTTGATCTAATAGTTGACTGCACGGGGTTTCATCGAAACTATCTCCCCCGCCCTAATTCTGAAATGTGGATCCCTTGTGTGCAGTATAAGGTGAAATATGAAAATGGAAAAAATCCATTTGATGACTTTTACTTGAAAGCATTTCCCTCAATGACTGGTTACTTTTGGTATTTCCCCTTAGAAAATAATTACGCCCACATAGGCGCAGGTGATTTTACACGAAAGAAGAGTAACCAATTTGTAGAGAAGTTTCTTCAACGACATAAAGGTGAAGTTATTAAGAAGGTTGGCCGTCCCGTGAGGATTAGCCCTCCAAAAAGTTCAGAGCCCTTTACGGACGGCAGAAAGACTATCGGCGTGGGGGAGTCAATAGGTACGGTATATCCTCTCTTGGGGGAAGGGATTATTCCTTCCACCTGGTGTGCTGAATTATTTATTGAAAACCTTGAAAATTTCTCTAAATATCGAGAGTCTGTTTTGAACAAATTTGAAATTTATTCTCTTGTATTCAAATTCATCCAAATGAAAGTGCGTGGTACTTTTAGATTATTTAAGAATCCCTTCGAATTACTTCGAATTTATAACCATATGAAGCGACAAGAGAAAAGATACGGAATGGAAATAAGGATTCAGGATCTGATCAAAATTGCGAAGATCTAGCGAACTACACTTGGTATAGATAGATTACAGCGTAGTCTAAAATGTAGAGAAAATGTTTAAAATCACAGTGAGATATAGTGTTAATATAATTGCAGTCCAAATGCGAAAAAATACCTGAAGGTGCGAAATTAGCTTATTACGAAAGTCAATCTTGGTTTAATGACTTGCAGAAGCTTAGTAGTGAGGAATTGATGCGGGTATATAATACAATTAAATCTGGAGAGTACGAATTTGCGAAAGACGCCTGGTATATTCCCAGGCCTCTAGCAAAGGATGAAAGATGCCCAGTTATGGTAGCAAAAGGGTATTCTACTCCTGATACTCCTGAAAAAATAATCAAATTTCAGGATACTGCGAAATTTTTGCAACAAGAATTTAAAGGATTCATAGATGCGTGGGATTTTGGCCTCATAACAGAGAAGCATATAGTGGAAGCAATCCTGCATATTTTAGAATCAAGGACTATCGCTATAATGGAATAACTGATTTGACTTATTCAAGGGCTTAATTCTTAATAAAAACATTTACTTAAGATAAATTCAATTTATTCTTCAAATATCTTCCTTTCATTTTGCCCAACAAACTTATTAGTGCTATAACAATTCCTAATGCAAATACAGCTTGAATTGCAGATGTTATGTAGCGGTCTGACGTGTTATGAAAAACTGAAATATGAAGTGGGGCAACTACTACTATCAAAAAAAATGATACCAAAATTATCATGAGCCACATTACAAAGACTAGTCCAAATATACCAATAATTTCCATGATTAGTAACCTTACCATTTTATGAAGTAAAATTGTATTGCAATAGTGATTAGTGCAAGTATTGAAGAAAATATCGCCAGAGTGAAAATTCTTCTGGCAATTTGTCCTTCTGATAGGGGGCCTTTGGCTACTATCAATCTGACTAAAGTTGAGGGAGCATCCGTACTCCGCGAGGCCGCTAATTTGAAATCATCTGTCAGAATAGTAGGTCTACTTTTAATGTCCCTGTGTTCTACTATTTTCTTAACACTAGATAAGAATAAGAATGAATTCATGACTGCAGGTAAGAGGGCTATTACTCCTATTATCTCGGATTTTCCTGCTATAGCAAGTGCCCCATACATTGCCCCTAGAAGTAAAGTACCAGAGTCGCCCGGAAAAATTTTACTCGGTATTTTGTGATATCTGTATAAGGCTATGGTACTGAATAGCATCGGCAGACCTGCAAGCAAGGTTTCTCTATCGCCAAAAATGGCGATACTTATCAGTAAGGGTATGCTGCTAATTATGATAATTCCTGTCGCAACGCCATTGAGAACATCGATAGAATTAATCGTGTTTCCTGCTATGGGAATAATGGCTAAAATCAGACCCAGGTACAGTATCGGAATGTAGGAATCACCAAAAATCAAATTTAGATGACTTCCATGTGCCACTAAAACTAGTATCGGCACCGCAGCAACAACAAGAGCAACGGGCTTAAACCAACCTGGCATGACCCTCATATCATCGATATACCCTACGATAAAGGCGATAACCGTCGTCAGAAGAATAGCAAGGATCTTAACATCGGGGACAAGGAAATAAAGGATGATTTCACTAATGGCAATGCCAAGTAATAATATAGGACCAGCAGGTCTAGGCACAGCCGGTCTTTTGGATTTATGATAGTCTTGTACTACGCTACCTTTTTTGATCAAGTAACGGATAAACCATGGCATTAGAAAATAGACTGTTAGAAAAGAAATAGAAGAGACTATCGTAGCTTGAACGAGAGTAGAAATAATAGGTGACAACATTAATGAATATCAACTCTGGGGATTTATCTATCCTTTGATTTTACTCTGTGAAAATACTGAAATACGAGTCGATAGCACGAACAATTCCTAATAATCTAAGTATTCAAACGGCATTATCACCAGCCAAGCCCGAATTTTTACATATGATCTTATCCAACTTGGTTAAATTGGCGTAAAAAAATTATCGTGCATTCCATATCGATGGATAGATTGCTATAACGATAGATAGGCCAATTGGACATCATACGTTCACTTACCCCAACTAGTTAGTAATCCATGTTAATTCTTTATTAGAGGATTTAGTATCATGTCATGCTTGATGTCAAATAAACCAGCAGTATATGTCACCAGGCAGTTACCAGCGCCTGGTCCGTCAATACTTTCGACTTACTGTCACGTCACAATGAACAGGAGTGTCAAGCCTATCTCTAAAGCAGAATTACTAAATAATATCAGCGAAGTTGATTCAATTATTTGTATGATTGGGGATAATATAGATTCAGAAGTAATAACATTAGCCGGAAAAAGACTAAAGCTAATTAGCTGCTACAGTGCGGGATACGATCATGTAGACATTGAAGCAGCCAAAAAGAAGAATATTGTAGTTACCAATACCCCAGATATTTTGTCTAACACAACAGCTGACTTGACATTTGCATTGATATTTGCCATTTCACGCAATGTTGTGAAAGGTGATGATTGTGTGAGGAGTGGCAATTGGAAGTTTGGTTGGACACCTGATTTATTGTTAGGACATGATGTACATGGTAAAGTATTGGGAATAGTTGGATTGGGAGAGATCGGTACTAAAGTAGGTAAACGTGGAAAGGCTTTCAATATGAATGTAATTTACTATAGTAGAGTAAGAAAGTACCAGTTAGAGTCTGAATTTGGATTCCGTTACGTTGAATTCGATGAATTACTTAGAGAAAGTGATATTATCTCGATTCACGTAGATCTGAACAAGGACACTATGCATATGTTCTCGTTAAATGAACTGAAGAAGATGAAGAACAGTGCGATTCTGATCAATACCTCTAGGGGTAGGGTTGTGAATGAAAAGGATTTGACCCATGCTCTGACAAATCGACTGATTGGCGGTGCCGCATTAGATGTGTTCGAGGAAGAGCCTATTTCCAAATCAAATCCACTGTTAAAGGCCTCTAATACTGTATTGTTACCACATCTAGGTAGTGCAACTCATGAGACAAGACAAAGGATGGCCGAGATGGCTGCAAACAATGTAATAAATTTTTTCGGAAAAACTGGACCCATACATCGAGTGAACTAGAATCAGTTTCATCTATGAGTTTCAATTATGTAATCAACCAATCAACTACTCTGATTACTGATTATTAAGAAGTTATCACCTCATTGCAATATCTATTTTTTCTGTTTTATCTGCTCTTTCAGTTTCTTGGCCAATGCTGGACCAATTTTTGAAATAGCCCCCAAATTGAATTCTGAAGTACTGTTAATCTTTTCGCCATTTATGATACCTGCATCATATAGTGCTCTTGCTCTGATTCGCCCTATTCCTTGAAAAGAAATCAAGGGAATTAATTCTTCTTTAATGCCAAATTTTATTCTTATCTTGAGGATCTGTATTTCATGAACGAGGTTTTGCATTTTGAAAAGTTTCCCTATTTCACCCAAACTGTATAACAACCATTCTGCATTTTCTACCATCCTATACATATCGCCTGGTTCGACCCCGATAGTATCAGCTATTGTCCTTTCGGTTGCCTCATCTATCCATTTTAAGAGACCTACAAGACTTCTTGAATTAGACGTCTCAATCATATCATGATAGAGGTCCCAATCGTGTTGATTAAAGGGAATGTTATCGAAATTATTATCCTTGCTTCTTAACGATAACTTTGGATAAAAGTCATTAGTCTGGACTATCCAGCTCAGGAAAAGACCTACATAGACATTGGATTTGAATTTTGAATGCTGCTGTAAGGACTTGATATTTTCTCTAAACTGGACAGACGTCAGTGGGTCAATATAAAGTAAAGATGTACGCTTGCCAAATCTAGTTGCTTTTACGGATTCATTGGTTGAAATTATGAGACTCTCTGATTCGAGATAATCCAGGACCGCTTGTAACTTTGAATTAATGCTTTCTTCATCACGAAACATGGAGAAAAAAGTATGATTAAACAATGCGTATAATTTGGACTTTTTGATTCTTGGCATCGAAGAAATACTGCCAAGCAAATGTATCCTCAAAGATTTTTCGTTCATTAATTGAGAGCGGAGTGGTTCTGGAGTGCCCAAAACATAATGATCATATAGTTCGGATGAATCGATTCTAGGATCAGTAATAATTATAGATTCTCCAAATTTGTCATACGAAGGTCTACCTGCACGGCCACAAAGCTGTTTATATTCCAAGATACTCATTGGGATATTTCCTCCAAGCTCTTGGTCATACCTAAAAATACTCGCAATGATTACCCTTCTAGCAGGCAAATTTACCCCTGCGCCTAGTGTTGGCGTCGCCGTGAGAACTTTTACTATCCCACTCTTGAAGGCATCTTCAACAATTCCTCTGACCTTAGGGCCCAAGCCTGCGTGATGAAAGGCTACACCTTTTGCGATAAGACCCGATAATGTTTTATTAATGTCTGCATCGCCATTGTCTAAAATTTGTAATGACAATTTCTGTGCCAAATTCTCTGCTAGATTTTGGTTAATTTTAGTAAACTGCTCTGCAGCTTTGGCTGCAAGTGATACAGCACGTCTCCTTGTTTCGGCAAAAATAAGCGCTTGACCACCATCTAGAACTGATTGAAGTGCCAAATCTATTGCGGCATTTGAGCTGGTACTTCCGCTCTGCTTTACTTCGAAACTAAGATTATTATTCATGCGGACTCTACCATAATCGTAAATTCCTTCAATCAATTTAGTTGGTCTCCAGTTGGTGTCTACAACTTCACAACCCAGCCATCTGCCGACTTCTTCTGAATTTGAAATTGTTGCACTAAGTGCAATAAGTTGTGCTTTAGGAAAAGTTTCTTTTATCTTGGTCAAAATAATTTCAAGGGTGGGGCCTCTTTCTCGATCTGCTATTAAATGCACTTCGTCGATAATGAATAATCCAACTTCATTTAACCAATTTACCCCATGGCGCATGATCGAATCAAGTTTTTCATTGGTAAGAATTACGATATCTGAACTCGCTAATTTCGACCCTGATGAATCAAAATCTCCAGTTGAAATGCGAAGTCTTAGTTCTCTGTGTGCGTAAATTTGCAATCTTTGTAATGTTTCAAATTCATGGAATTTTTCCATTGCTAACGCCCTTAATGGCGTAATGTACACTACCTTTTTTCCCTCATCAAGTGCTTTCGCCGCACCTAATAGTCCTATCAGAGACTTGCCGCTCGCGGTAGGAGTAGTAACAAGCATGTTCCTTCCAACCATTAATCCTCTTGACATTGCAAGCTCCTGAGGGGGATAAAGCGCAGAATAGCCCAGTAAGTGCAGAAGATCCCCAACTTGAAATCGCAACTGATTTTTGTAATATGGGATCCTATATTTTTACCATCAGATAATTCAGATAACAATCAAAGAACAAAAAATTATTTTTCTCTTGTTTGGGTTACTATTCAGACTCTGTGAATTAATTCACACTATGTAAATTGTGTTCATTCACTTAATTTCAGTCAGGGCATGTCGATCACAATGTTCTTCATGGTGTTACATTACATCAAGGTTATCATGATAATATCAGAGCTTATTGGAATCTTGTGCCTTAGTATCAACTCTTTTTTCGCTTGCTCCGAAGATAGTTCCAGCTTGTATGATAGAATTTGACTGAACTTGTCTGCCAGGTAAAATGATTACAGAAGCACCTACCGCACAATTATTTCCAACTACTGCTCCAAAACGATCTGTTCCCGTATCGACCAAATCATCCCCCACTGCGTATTTAATATTATTTCTCGTAAGCAAGACATTCGCGGTTCCTGAATAACCACCGAACCAAACATCATCACCTATGATACTATCCAATAACACATTTTGGTGTGATATTTTAGTATTCCCAGCAAAGTAGCTACGACCAATTTCACAATTAAATCCTATTTTTGTATTACTGCCTAGTATAGAATTTCTAATCAGAGAGCTCATTCCTACGAAACTGCCACAACTAAGATATGCTGGTCCTATGATCTTACAGAAATCGTCTACGTTAACGCCATCTTCAATTACACATGGGCCCTTGATTATACTCGATCTAGCTATAGATGCATTTGGAGATATAATCTGTTGTGTGACTTCGTCATAAAGTATTTTTTGGACCGTAGTGAGAAAATCCCAAGGATAAATCAATGAATCAATCGTTAATGTATTAGTTCTCTTGGAATAATGGATTAGCGCATTAAGTGGAATTTCCAAATTTTCGTTACCCCGAATAGAAACTTTAGAATCTGGTAGATCCTCATCGCAAAGCTCCTGTACGTCTAAGGAGGGAAAGCTCTCCTGTACTAATTTGATAGCAGTAGAGAATTCCGAAGGTATCATTACCTTACTAATACCGTAGACTTGTTGCGCCATCATAATATTTCTAATAATTAAAGGCTGTCCAAACAATTTTATAGATGAAGCTGGACATCCATCTGATTCTACTAAAGCCTGCAGATAATGATGGGATTTATGAAATATCAAATTCAACAAAATTATGTGTACTAGCATGTATATCTACAGTACAATAGAACTTTATTGAAGAAAATGACTAACCAATAGTCACCTTTTCCTATAAATTCGCAAGGAAATTAACCAAGATTGCAATGTGCCTAATAAGATTATTAATTGGCCAGTAAATATGAGGTAGGTGATTTAGTAAGTGTTGGGATCCGTTTCAGGTTTTCGCATAAAACCCAGATTTCCTTTCATAAATCTGGCCGTTTTGCATTGCTTTCATTATGTACGTCTTTGCTTCCTCTTCTGAAAACTTACCAGTCTTGATCAATTCGCTGATGAAATTATTCTCCTCAACATCGTTCCTGTCTGCACCAGACAGGGCATTGAAAATTTCCATAAACAACTTTAATTTTGAAATTTCACTATGGGGCTTTCCATGCAACACCCCGAGGTCTACTTTCCCAGTGTTTACATCTACCCCAGCGGTTTCTAACATTCTCTGAACTAGATATATAGCACGTTCTGCATCCTCTATTTCCACATTATTTTTCAACAGTAACCTAGCCCTAGCTGTGGCGAGTCTTATCAAAGCCTCCAATTGACGAGGAGTAACAGTTATCATTCCTTCAGAGTCCACATTTCTCATCTTCAAATAGTAATCTTTAAGCAAGTCGATAACTTCAATTGTTAGGTTTGGTTCAATTTGTTTTGCATAAGCTAGGTACTTCCTGAAGAGATCTATTTCGATAGCCGGCTGTGCCGCATGTTCCACATCCCTATGAATTTCAAGTATATGCCCAGCAATTCTGCTGTCTTTTTCTCGCTCCGGTGTATCTCTAATTACGTAAATCAGGTCAAATCTAGTTAAAAGTGGAATCGGAAGATTCACATTTTCGGTAATGTTTTTAAAAGGATCATATTTTCCGTACATTGGATTTGCAGCAGATAAAATTGACGTCCTTGCATTTAACGTAGCGACTATTCCTCCTTTAGCAACTGAACATGTCTGTTGTTCCATAACTTCATGGAGGGATGATCTATCTTCTGGTTTTATTTTATCAAATTCATCGATGCATACCAGTCCTTGGTCTCCTAGAACTACTGCACCTGCTTCAAGCATCATTATACCAGATTTGTCACGTATTACAGCAGCAGTAAGGCCAGCGGCTGTGGTCCCTCTTCCGGATGTATATAGGCCCCGTGGAGCAATCTTGGCGCCATATTTCAGCATCTCAGATTTAGCTGTGCCCGGATCACCTACTAAAAATATGTTAATATCTCCTCTGCGCGTAGATCCATCATCTAGCTTTTTAGTAACTGAACCAACAATTAGTAAAAGGATGGCTTCCTTGATGATCTCATGGCCATAAATGTGTGGAGCAAATGAAGCAATCAATTTGTCGTAGGCATCAGATTTACTTGCGATAGTAAAGATCTGTTTTTCATCCTCATTACTTATTGCCATCCTTTCAACAGTTCTTGTATCCTTATTTCCTGCAAGGCCGCCCAAGTACTCTATATTATTTCCTTCCATTCGTAGCCGAAACAAATTTGTCCTGGCTTGTGGAGTCATTTGCTCATGTTCAATTCTTACTATGCCCGTCAACAACACTCTGTCTCCAGGACGACAACGATCGACAAGGTCATCCATAACAGTAACTTCCACATAGTGAGGAAGCTGTCCAGCGGGCAAGTCCTCTGGTAATTCCTGAAGTCGAACAAGCTGAAAGTCAGTGAAAAGGCTACTGTCTGCATCCATTTCAAGCTCCTTCTCAGAACAATTTGAGCACTTTAGGGGTTTTCTCAGTGAAAGCCCTTTGAGTAGTGCTTCATTAATAGTATCACAATTGAGACATCTATAGCCAATTTTTTTGGCTAGCGGTTTGACTTCTGAAGATCTTACAACCATTCCAGAAACGCCGATTAGCTTGTCTATTACTTCAGCATTTATGTCCCTTAGACCCTTCTGAACAGTATAATTTCCTATTCGAACCTTTATTTTTTCCTTAGTCTCTTCTGCATAATCAAAATGAATTTCTCGTAGAATCGAAGCTACAGCATCATTAAAGGCATCTAACGTCTCATCAGGCTTGTAGGTTATCAATTTTGCCAGCTCTGGATTTGCTACATCCATATCAATATAATCAACCACGAGCGACGTAGAATTAGAAGCCATCATGTGGTTTATCAGATCAAAATACTTGTAATTTCCCTCTCTATCTTTGAATCCTCTGAGAAAGGATTCTAGTTGATTAGATAGAGCTGCAGAAGTTTGATGCTGTAGTTCAGTCAAATCTTTTTAGCACCTGTTGCTTAAATAAATCGGCAGAATCATGTATTAAGTTGTATAGGCATCTTTCTTCAGCTGAAAGCTTCTCTTCCATTTCAGCAGAAAGGGGAGATGCTGCAGCAATTTTCACAATCTTCTCAAGCCTTGTGGCAACAAATGAATTGACTGAAATCATCAAATTTTCTCTGTCCCTTTCTTTCAAACCTCTGAGATAATCATTCACTCTTACATAAAAATCAGCTTCTATTTTTGATACATCGTGAGGCTTTGAGATCCTTTCCCTGTTGAGCGCTCTGGAAATATAACTTGACGTTTCGGTATCTTGTATTTCGACTAGATTCTCCTGAGCCAAGATTTTGGCTATCCAACGCTTTACAGATCCAATATCTCCTTCTTTAGAATCGATTTGAATATTGGCGATTGATAACTTTACATCGTGCCTGTATGTTATTCTAACTTCCTCCATCAAATAGGCAATGTCATATGTAGAATGAATGTTTTCAAATATACTGGATGGAACTGGACTAACTACCAACACGAGACATATGCTTTGGATAGGTTATATCTTTTGGGAAGATAATTAATTGAGCTCCAAGTGTACAAGAATGATATTAAAATATACTTCTGAAATTACGTGCAGAATATTGAGTTGTAATTTGAGTGTCTCAATTTTATCTCACCAATTTAGCTATGATACTGATTATATAACCAAATAATGGATATTCATTATCCAATGACCGCCGGGAACAAGAACTTGTCAGATTTGATGTGGGTGGAAAAGTATAGACCAAAAAAACTAGATGATATTGTAAATCAGAAAGAAATAGTTGGGAGTCTGAAAAATTTGGTAAAGGTGCCCGATGAAATGCCACATTTATTATTCGCAGGTCCTCCCGGCGTTGGCAAGACAACAACAGCTTTGTGCCTTTCTAGAGAATTACTCGGTGAAGACTGGAGGAATGAAACTTTGGAGCTAAATGCCTCAGACGAGAGAGGGATAAAGATGGTTCGTGAAAGAGTGAAAGAATTTGCTGCGGTAGTCAAGCTCGATTTGGGAAAGGACAACAGGCACTTCCGACTTATAATACTAGATGAAGCAGATGAAATGACTTCAGAAGCACAAACTGCCTTGAGAAGAATCATAGAAGACAGCTCAAAGACCACAAGATTCATTTTAATTTGTAATTATCTATCTCAAGTTATTGATCCTATTCAAAGTAGGTGCGTTGTATTCAGGTTCAAGAGGCTCCCCAAGGAGGAGGTTGAAGAATATTTAAAGTCGATCTGCAAGAAAGAAGCTTCTAGATATGAAGACAAAGCCATCAGTCAAATTTTCGAATCAGCATCAGGGGATTTGCGGCATTCAATAAACGTTCTTCAAGCCGCGGCAGTAATGGGATCTGTTTCAACAGTTAACGTAACAAATTCGCTAGGTCTTTCTGGCAAAGCAAAGGTCGGTGAGATTATAAAGATGGCTATTGCCGGCAAATTTAACGAAGCTAGACTTAAGCTATTGGAACTGACGGCAGTATATGGAATGTCTGAATTCGATTTTCTAAAATACGCTAATGAAGCTGGTTATGGCATGAAATTGACTCATCCAGAGGAGTTTGCAGCTCTGATGGCCGAATATGATCATAGATTGACAACTGGCGCTCACCCTGAAATTCAGTTAGCCGCGCTATTAGCGCAGCTTGGAAGGCTTGGAAAGGCCAATTGAACTATCTCCTATTATTTATATGAATCCAATAGAAGACATCTCATTTAAATTACTTAAGTCGTCAATGCGAGGCTGACATAATTAGATATTATGGACTATGCGAAATAAATTCGCTTAGTAATCTTCTTCAAACTCTTCGCCAGCTTCTTCCTCTTCAATTTCCTCAAAGTCCTCTTCAAACTCTTCTCTCTCTTCGGCACTTTTGTAAGGTAAATCTGTTTCACCAGCTGTACCACAAACAGGACACTTGAATTCGATTGTTTGTCCTTCGAGATCAAGAGGAAATTCCTTGGAAAAGACTTCGTCACATTTAGAACAAACTAGTGTCGTTTGTATATTGTCAGAACTGAATTTGTGTGATTGTAATCTGAATATGGTACTAGCCATTCTTCCTACCTATAGAAATATTCCTTTTTTATAAGCCTTCTTGTAGATGCGAGTTGAACTTATTTAAATCTCATTCAGTACCTGTGCCTTGGTATTATAAATCAAAGCAAGTAAATGTTCTCTTGCATCTGTTTTGGCAACTATGCCCCTATTCGCTACTGTAGTTATCATGCCGCTATTCTTGACCCCGCGCATTCTCATACACAGATGTTCTCCTTCTGCGACAACCATTACACCCTTAACTCCCATTCTCATTATTTCGTCAGCAATTTCCTTTGTAAGCCTCTCCTGAATCTGGAGCCTTCTAGAATATTTTTCAACCAATCGAGCGAGTTTTGAAATTCCAAAGACTTTTCCGGATGGGACGTATGCAATGTGAATCTTTCCAAAAAATGGAAGCATGTGGTGCTCGCACATGCTGTAAAATTGGATGTCCCGAGCTATAATTGAATCAGTCTCTTCATTGAAACTTATCTCCAATTCAGAACTCATATGATAACCTGAAAAAATTTCCTCGTACATTTCAGCTATACGATGTGGAGTTCCTATTAGGCCCTCTCGATCAGGATTTTCACCTAATTCTATTAGTATCTGTCTTACTAGCTTCTCAATTTTTTTCTTATTAATCGAACTTTTGTTCATCTTTTATCCTGTTTTTGTATTCGTATTGCCTACCTAGCACATATTTCTTTATGTAACTGAGGTATAATCCTTACTTCTGGATAGGACGGGAAAGCGATATCGTAGAAATTCAATAGCTTTTCTAGTGTGGGCTCATCCGTATTGTAAGTCGGTTGAATTACGAATCCAGAAATATCTGAAGCTTTAATCTTAGAAAAAATGTCCTGAATCAATTCTTTGAACCAGCTAATACTCGTCAAATTCGTTGTTACCACTTTTATGTAGGTAGTCTTATAATGTTTTGTTGCCAATTCTAAACATTCAAACTCATTTCGCAATAAATTATTGTAGTTCTTGGATTCTGTAACACCGGAATCTGGACTCTTGAACTCTATCTTGAAAATGTCTATATGGGGAAGGACATTTGAAAATCTATAGGAATCAAAACATGAAGATTCAAGATATGTTTTCAATCCTTTAGCATTTCTTAGAAATTTAGAGAGGAAAATTATCGCTTGGTCTTGAAGCAATGGCTCTCCTCCGGTAAAATTTACTTTGTATGTGTACGGCTGGATGCTGCGCTCTATCATTTCTTTTGCCTCATCTAGGGAGTATTCTGTACCACTGTCCAGGGCAAGAGCATATTCTGTATCACACCATCTGCACTTTAAATGACATCCAGCCAGTCGTACAAACATAGTCTTCGTTCCGACGTAGATACCCTCTCCTTCAATACTGGTGAATATCTCACTAATTCTGACTCTATTTTCTGATATTTGCATAAATTGTCTTATCCTCTATGCCTGCTTTGCTGAATGCTACTTTCCTATTTATACACGATTCGCACATACCGCAATGAACAAGACCCCTTCCTGGTACTTTTACGCCGTTGAAATAGCAACTCCAGCTCTGAAAAACCAAATCGCCAACAATTTGGTACCCAATTTTAACCAACTCGAACTTAGTTAATCCGTCCAATGAGGGGGACCATATTGAAATTTTGTTCCTTGCCCTAGAGCTAATTCTGTCCTTTTCCGCCAGGTTCAAAGACTTTGTTAGTGATTTCACAAATTCTGGTCTGCAATCAGGGTAGCGAATGTCTTCTGCGTGGGCACCAAATGCAACCAATTTCGCATTACAGCTGACGGCCCAGGCTACAGCTATAGTAATGAATATTGCATTTCTTACCGGAACTATAAGAGTTGATTTGAAATTTTTGCCAAGTTTAACTTGCTCGCTGGTTAGGGCATTGGAGTTCCCGTAGAGTTCCTTCATGAAATTCATATCTATGGTGTGATGTTCTTCTATATCCAACTTATTTGAAATCCTTTTTGCTGCCATAATTTCACTCCCTGCTCTTTGGCCATATGAAAAAGTTAGCGCCTTTACACGATAATTCTTTCGAAATTTTAAATATCCACAAACGCAAAGTGAATCTAGTCCACCACTGACTATGCAGATTGCAGTTTCACCTTTCCTACTTGGCGACAAAAGAGTAGATCCCTCCCACTCCGTATGAAGTCGCAATCACGAGTCTAGAGAATAAGAGTGCAATTTCATAATTTGTTGAAAAAATGGTGCTATCTAGAATGATTGAAATTGGGATTCCACATATGGATATCAACCCTACTATAAGCTGCTCAATGTTGTTAGCCGTGGTATACCTTTTGATAAAAAAATAGGTAGAAATATTTCCCATTCCAATTCCTAAGAGAATTAGATAGGGATATAGGTTGTGAAATATGATAATGACAAAAAATGGGGCAGCCCAACATAGGCCATTTATAATCTTGATGTGCAAGGGCCAAGATAAGCTCTTTTTCATTCTTGTTCTTACCGATGAAATGACTTTTCTTTCCTTGAAAAGACTGATTCCAATGCTTATAGAAAAACTACCTAACCAAAGAAGGGGATAATGGCCGAATGGAATATGGTTTGCGGCCAGAAAGTAACTAGAGATTGCAGCAAAAAGTATCGCGAGTGAGATGGCTATGAAAAGAGCGCCAAAACCATGCCTCATGTCGATATCGACATACGTTGACAATAAACAGAAAAAATTTGATTTGTTCAATTTAAACCATATCAAATAGCAATGAGTTAACATTCATTGTAACCTGAAATGATTGCTAAGACCTGCCAAATATAACGAAGGGGTTAATCATATTGCTGGAATTAGATTTACTTTAGTATCGGCAAGTTAAAGTGAGTTTGGAGAATGACATTATTTTCGGCAAAGTGAATGAAAAATACTTTCTTTCATATTTCAGAAACTGAGCAACTATACCGAATTAGGCATCAAATCAATTGAAGTACTTCGTTAATTTTTAATATCGATTTAAATATTAACCAAGATATGCGTAGTTGTGATTCATGCGGCAAGGTTAGCTTTTATTCCGTTAACTTCTTGTTCTCAAATGTGCTGTGTAATGACTGCTTTATGCTCGTTTCAGAATCCAAATTACCAACTCAAAATAGAAAGTAAATCTAAGTTGCTTGTTTTGTTCCACATTTAGGACAGAATTTAGAACCTTCCTTTACAACATGCCCGCATTCACCACATGAACTTTGATTACCAAGTGACCGTACGGATTCAGACTTAGCATGATTTTCAGTGGACTTTGAATCGTACATGTCCATCACAGCCCCACTTGGCCTAAAGGATTCATCTACATCGGGCATGAACTCAGCTCTGTCAGATTTTTCATTGTCGAAATCCTTGATAAATAGCATCATTCGCGGAACTTGTTCAGACTGCCCTTGCATGGTTACCTGTTCAGACAACCAAAGTGCAAATTTCTTTAAAGTCATTTCTGGAGTAGAAAAAGTCAGAGTGTGTGTCGACATGTATTCTTCTGACGCAGCTCTTGCGTTAAAGATCTTCATTATATTATCTTACTAAAAGCAGCAGTTTTAATTATTGCGAATTTCCACATCTTTTACAGAACTTTGATTGAGATGTAATTTCAGACCCGCATCCCCGGCAATTTTTGGTTTTATTTGTGTTAATATTTTCGTTGGCTGTGCTCCGCTTAACAATCATATCGACAGGTTTGAAAGTCGGTTCCAATTGTTGAGGTTCAGGCAGGACATATCGATCAGAGGACGTAGAACTGCCCTCACCTCCCACAAAACCTCCAATACCAAAACCGCCACCTCCAGAAGTTGATGGACTATAAGATGCAGCACCTGTTGTTGGACTTTTAATAGATGACCCTTTTGAAATCGCTGATTTCAACTCCAAAATCACTCTAGCCGACAAGAAATTCAATGCCGAAGACGCCACAAGATATTCAGCTATTTTGCCGAAAAACTGCCTTTCATTTACTTTTCCTTTTTTATAAAGTTGAATAGCCTCAACTAATGATTCGTAATGTTCTTGCGTTTCATTCAGCAATTGTTTAAGCTTTTCAGACAATCCACCCAACGCATCTACGCCAAACGACATCTGTATTCATTGTGGTTCACGGGTCTAATAAAAGTTTGAATAAAAAACTATGTGTGCTTTCTTATACTCCAGCAAACCTGATTATTAAAACCCAAGCAAGTATTTTTGTCATTACTTTGATTGGAAACAAGATAATTAGATCAAAAAACCTATTAATACCTATCTGTGGAATGTGACGTCGGTATCATTAGTGGAGGGGTAGTCTAGCTTGGTTAGGATACCTGCTTTACACGCAGGTGGTCATGGGTTCGAATCCCATCCCCTCCAAGTCTTTCACAATTTAGATATTTCCTCTTTATATTGATAAAATGTTAGCTAGTATCTCAATAATCACAACGATGGTTCAAATGATAAAAATAGCCAACAAGATATCTACTAGTAATAGAATTCAACTTTGTTGATATAACTTTTCAGACAATTGTATCATCTTTTCGATCGAATATTTGTAACAATGGAACGTAATAAATCGTATACGGATATGCCATTCTAAGTGCTTCATATGCGTTACCTGCTTCTATAACATCAATATTAGTTAGTGGCTGTCTATTTCAATTATGATTGGTAAACTACTGTTACCTAAGAAAAGAATCAACAGTAGCTTCCATAACCTAATTAGACGTGTATATTTTTATGCAGAAATAGATTGACTCTTTTTTTGAGAATGAACTTTAAAAGTTTTCTTTGACATGTTTATCACGGCTAACTACTTGCCTTATTCCTATTCCTATTCCTGAATAGCCTGGCCATTCTAGTTTCAGGCTTTTCAGAGAATGAATGTGGGATAATGGAGATTCTTTCCATTGTTGGTATTTTGGAACGGACAGCATTTTGTATTTCAGTAGAGAGTAATTCTATGTCTTTTAATGGTTTATTTCCGTCAACTTCTACATGAACTTCAGCTTGGTTTATCATCCCTGCTGAACGCAATAGCACTGACCTTATGGTTATTTGTTCATCTCCAAATCTTTCTTCAATGATTTTCTTTATTAGGTCAGTCATTTTCGGACTGTGCCATGCATCAACTAGAATCAATGAAGATTGTTTCAGCGATATGTAAGCGACAGAGAAAATATATCCTGCAATTATCATTCCTCCTATTCCATCTGCCTGTAAGAAACCAAATTGAGTTGCAATTAATATGCTAAAGAATCCTATTACGGATGCGGATCCGTCCTTTATAGAGTTCTTTGCATCAGTCTTCAAAGATAGAATCTGATATTTGTTGGCAATAACTCGCATCTGAAATGCTCTATACAAGGATATGGCACTAGCTACCGCCAAGACTATCATTGTTACTATTGGATACTGAATATGTCGAGGGTGAATAAAGGATTCATAAGAATGATAGACAATAACTGAGCCAATTACTATCATTCCAATAGCTGCAAGCATCGCTGCAAAAGTTTCAACCTTGTGATATCCGAAATGAAACTTTTTGTCTGGAGGACGTTGGGCGAAACGCAAGCCAAGAAGAACTATGAAGGAAATCATTGCATCAGACACAGAGTCAATACCATCTGCCGTGGCAACTACACTGCCACTCATATAACCAACAATCAACTCAGCTATTCCAATGCTAATTAGTGTAATGACAGAGATCTTTGCGATTCTTTGACCAGCAATAATACCTTCATTAAGGATTGATGGGCCAGACCCTTTACCCCTCTTAACATTGGTATTGTTATTTGAAGCTGAATCTGAGTCTGACTCCGAAGAGTCTGTGTCTGTGGATTCATCCAATCTTAAAATTGTCTATTAATGTCCATTGATCTTATTTAAAGTTTGAAACTAACGG
>JBIOZE010000157.1:0-3518 GCA_044870745.1 Nitrososphaeraceae archaeon
ACCACTAGCTTTCACTTTTGAGATCGATAGGTTTGAACATGCAGTTTGAGCAAAAGCTGGCTTGGCAGCCAAATAATTATTTGATATCATCACCGAAGCAATAAGAATAAAGGAAATTACAAATGAATTTATATCCCTACTAGAAAGAGCCACGGTGCGGCTATATGGTAACGGAAAAATGTTCGACCTCATGTTCTAAGTAATAAATACTAGAATTATTTCTAGCTAATAAAACTTGCCTTCGTAATTCACATTCTTAATAATAAGAAAAATTGCCTATAAAAATAATTAGTTACCACCTATTAGAATAATAATTAATAATATTAGTCTTAAAATTATACTATAATTTTTTCTCACTTGCTATAATTACCCAGACTTGCCAAGTATTGAGCATGCTAAGTATTCGCGGTATTCCAAGATTTTTTATTCTCAAAGCACGACTTGGTAACTAAGGCTTTGGCCTTCGCGTACATCCAGCTTCGTTGCACTTGACTTAAATAGCAATTAGGCAGATTGTTAAAACAATACCCATAGAAGGAGAATGATATTGCACTTAGATTTGACAAGAGCTTTGCAGTACTTTTCAAAAGAATATTACATCAAAATTTCAATAACAGCGTCAATACTGACTATTTTTGTCATAACCGATATTTTGCTTAGCAATATCTCGCCTGGATCAAGAATTGCTGCGGATTTCATACAATCAAATGAGGGAATCATGCTTTTCATAGTTCTTTCTGTCGCATCTGCAGCAGGACAGCTCTTTATACTAAGCTATGTTAAACAGAAAGCGACCAAACTCTGGCTCAGCAAGCTTCGCTTAAAGCAAATTCATTCAATTATGAGGATAGGGCAGTATATTTTGATATCAGTTATTTTTACAATAGTCTTTCAGATAGTTCTCTTCCAATATTATGACGTAATATTACTCTCAGCAGTAACTACTATTTCTTATTCTTTAAATTGTATAATATTAACTACCTTGGCCATTAGATTGTTACATTGGTATTTGCTCAGACGTGATCCGGTGATACTTGTATTTTCTATTGGTTCATTCAGCGGAGCAATTGCTGCAATAGCAACTATTAGTTTCTCTATACTAATTTTTGGAAATAATCCACCTCATGCCACTTCTCAAACCATCATGGCATTCCCAACTTTAATGCCAGGTACTTTGGAATTTAACCTAAACTACATTAATTTCGTCTTCTCCATTGTATCATTTATTGCAATATGGTGTGGGGCTGTTCTTCTTCTGCGGCATTACTCACAGAAATTTGGGACCAAGACTTATTGGGTCCTGGTATGCATCCCACTGGTTTACTTTCTCAGTCAATTTGCAAACATATTCCATTTATTCGAACCATTCGCTGTTTCAAATCTTAACGCATTTTTTCAAACATTTCAATTAGTATATTCATTAAACTCTGCCATTGGGGGGGTATTGTTCGGATTAGTTTTCTGGACTGCTTCCAAGAGGCTAGAACATATTCCGACCTTGAAAATTTATCTTGCATTAACAGGGTTTGGTTTTTTCCTCTTCTTTGCATCAGGTTCGGCTACTCTGGTTCAAGTCCCCTATCCGCCTTATGGCATACAGATGGTATCTATTGTAGGTTTATCCTCTTACATGATTTTCTTTGGATTATATTCATCGGCTGTTATTCTGTCCGAAGATGTAAAAGTGCGTAAAGCGATTAGAAATACGGCTATAGAGCAATCAAAACTACTTGGCAATATATCGCATGCAGAAATGGAGCACGAAATAACTGATCGAGTTGGTCATGTGGTTAAGAATATCAGTGATAAAATAGTACAAGAAAGTGGAGTTGAAACAAGTTACACGGACTACGATCTCAAGGATGAGGTAAGAAAGATACTTGAAGAAATAAAGAAAACTGACTAGTTTTCTAATCGCTCAATATGTCGACGTGTGACAGCAAGCGGATGATAGCTCATAAGTTAGTATGGGTTCAATCCCCATGTAAAATATGAAGAAGTAACAGCAATTTAATGTTCGATTGGCTATATCTTATTAAGTAACATTCTAGCAATTCTATCTCTTCATTTCTTGTGGAGAGCTAGAGAAGACATACCAACAACATAAACAAGTCGTTTGATACTACTAATCATATTCCGGGCATGTCACTTGTCCAAATGTAAAGCACGTTGCCTGGTTTACTGTTGCTGTTTGAGTTAAGTGCTGCATCTTGGGAAAAGACATAGCTAGATGCAATTTGGTATCTTCCCGAGCTAAAGGTTTGATCGTATTTCGCCTTCTCATCTAATCCGGAAATGAGCAATCCTACTGCCTTTGTAGAGGAGTCTGTTGAGTCATTATCTGCAATACTATCTCTTTCCACCACGTGAATGATTCCTCTAAGATCAGGTGTATTCGGATCTGAATATACGTATATCCCTGAGTTCAAGAAGGTGTATTCAGCAGCTTCTGAATTCCTAATTGGTGCGCTTGCATATACTAATTCGCTCGTGGCCTCGTTATACACTGCTATTCTATGTGATTCAGTTGGAGATGAATTAAGCCATGTTACCTTTGTTCCTTGTACGACTGTAATTTCTAATCGAATGTCGTTATTTACAAGAGATGGATTACCGAAGTGCAGGCGCTGGGGCACAGTTATGACAAGATTCTTGACATCAGAATCTAACTGCAGATATCCTGTTCGAAGTAATTGTTCAGCGTCTAGATTGTAAGAGTAAGGTTCGGCATAAGCAGATCCAATACCGTATCTAACATTGTAAGATTGAGATGAGTTGACCAGGGTGGACGCGTTTGGGTTACTATGTTTAGATTGGTTTGACCCAGGTTCCGCTACCAAGGATTCAGCTTTGGCTTGTTGTAAATATGCTACCAGGTTACCTTCTCCAATCACAGCTTTTGTGTCTGGCAAAGCTTTTCCATATGCTGTACTAGTCTGAGTAACAATTGATCCCGAACGCAAGTTTACTGGAGACAAATTAGGATCACTGTTACTAGTCAGTTGATCATCACCTCCTTGAGGTGGAGGTCCAGCATTGTTGTCATCTTCTACACACGTAAAACAAACTCCTGTAAGTGGATTCAGAGCGACCAATCCCGAATTTATTCCTGAACAACCTTCATCCACAAGTCCATCATCATCGTTATCATTACCGTCGTCGCAAATTTCTACTCTTGGAGTGTTTCCATTCGGGGGTGTCGTTGGTGTATCATCATGCGGACATCCCTCGTCAATCCTTCCGTCTCCGGTGTTGTCATGAAGATCACCGCATATTTCGTGATCCAAAATAGGATCATCTATTACTCCGTCCCCGTCGCTGTCTGGGCCCTCATAGCAAATCGTATGAATGCCTGTAGAATCGATTACCTCTTCACAAATTCTAATGTGCCCAGGCGGCAGTGGTGACTGATCATCGGTATTATCATCCTCTACTGGTGGAGAAGGAGGTGTACCTGTATTAGTATCATCCTCTACTGGTGGAGAAGGAGGTGTACCTGTATTAGTATCATCCTCTAC
>JBIOZE010000158.1:0-9487 GCA_044870745.1 Nitrososphaeraceae archaeon
CATGTACTTATTGAGTACCTCTTGCACGCTGGGTTCGTAATCCAACAAATACACACCATCGCTATAAAGAGAATTTAAACCGCCTTCTATCCCTGCTTTTTTCATTTCCTCATGATACCATATAGGAATCGTATCGTAATTTTGTACATTATACTCGCTTGCTATATTATGGATTGATTTTGACATGTTCACATATCGAATTAGGTACAGACTTGGATCAGCACCCGTCTCTGTATGCGGCTCTACATCAATTATATAACCATCGAAAAACTTATTCGTTTCCTTAACTACGTTACCAAAGGTTTCATTTAATTCATAATTGTTGGAGTATACGTACGAAGGGTCTTCAAGTATAACTGCATACACATTTAACCCCATATTCTTGGACGTTGAAATAAAGTTCTTGATTTTAGTATCAAAGGTCTATCTATTGATAGATACAACGAGTTAACATTTCTTTCCTTCATCGCCCTAAGGATTTTCTTATCTACTTTCTCAAATTGAGCCGGATAAAACCATACCCCAATTTCTTCAGAAGATTTACGGCGCTCTTCGTGGGAATCAAGTTTTGTAGGGGGCAATTCGGCAATGATTGAAATTGAAGATACAGTAGGTGATAATAATAAATTGGAAATTAGCCCGCAGATAATATATGGTAATAAATTTG
The DNA here is from genome assembly GCA_044870745.1 of Nitrososphaeraceae archaeon. Classification (GTDB taxonomy): domain Archaea; phylum Thermoproteota; class Nitrososphaeria; order Nitrososphaerales; family Nitrososphaeraceae; genus TA-21. Next base: position 668 of record JBIOZE010000158.1, read on the forward strand.
TCATTGCTTGTTTTTTCCTTTTTACTTACCAAGTTTCGCTTATATACCATGTGAACATACTAGAAGGAGTAATGGAATGCTAGAATACCTCTTTCAAGCTCCTTGAATTATTCAACTGAGGGGGACCTAGTCGATTTAATGCACATGAATGGAAGTTGGAGGGAGTGGACAAAAGAGAGAGTTGGTCAGACACAGGGTATGACAATAACTCTGTTCCGAATACTACATTTCGTATGATCTAGAATGGCATTAGGCGGAGTGCATAATTGCAAAGTTAGACTATGAAATGTTCTTGCCTTTTTTATCTTAATCTACATTACCATTGTGAAAAGGATAGTTGAAGGGAATGACCAATACTGGCAAGTTATCGTGGTGGAAGAAATTGTATAGTTCTTTTATACCTCTACAAGCTGAGATATCGGTAGGGTATGATAAATTCATACTGACTCTTTATGACACAATTTGGGATGTCTGCAGGAAATTGAGTACAATAAACCCCAAGGTACTGATGACTTGCGATTACTGTGGCAGGACAAAAGTGAAATTTGTTGAGGATATCTGGGGAAGCATCACTCGGAAAGAGCTCAACCATTGCAAGAATATACAGCAGACTCGGACAAATCCGTATGTTACTCAATACCTACGGTCACGTCAGGTTCGGATATGTCATGATTGTATTGAATCAATGAAATAGATACAGAACTATTTTAGCTCACTGAAGATAATCAAATTAATGTATAACGGGAACAACCATGCATGTAGTTATTTCCTAACAATATTGGCCTTAATAGAAATGAAGTATTCACATCATTATGACCCATGATTAACCAGAATTTAAGTCTCGCCCGACTGATACGGCATTTGTAAATTGGCATTAAAAAGTGTAAATGAATTTGGCGAACGTCTATAACAAAAGTATGATTTGTAGTTGCTGGCGAAAGCCAATTCTGCCAAATCATAATCTTGAAATCTTGATTTTGCATTATCAATAATTACAGATTCTATTGCTTACAGAATGTGTTTAAGCATATTCTTATGCAAACCAGCTTCTACCAGGACTATCTAAATCCAAAATCATTTACGGCATGAACATTAACTTCATTATACCATTTCACAGCCTGGCCTATGTGAGGTACACTTTCTGCAATATGATTTACTCTCATGGCAGATACACTTTGCAACTCTCGTAATTTGTTCTAATCCTCCATTTAGTAATTGAAAATATGTCTATCATTAAAGTACAAGATGTCCTGGTTTGTTTCATGCTTCGTAACCTCTATGCATAAACGTGCAACTTTCTCAAAAATGACCATGTCTTTTTCTATTATATGAAATTGGTAAATTTTTCTTATTTATACATAGATCCCATTTGGAGAGATAAGATAATACAAAATCATTGCCTCTAAGATGTAATGCATTAACCAAATTAAGGGTTTCAAAAATAACAAATAATTATCATGTTATCGTGGCTTATGTTATTAAGATGATATCATAATAGAGTTGCTACAATCACCTATTATGATCTTTTCAGAGTTGATGGAGTTTACTTCAAGTTCTTCGTTAAGGAATATCTACTATTAAGATGTAATTACCTCTTGGTTGAAGATTATTCTGAATAATCAATCGTATCTCTGATTATCTTCAGTGGATTTCATGACACTGTCATGGATACGATAAACAGCATCCGGATGTTAGTAACTATCGCTGCAGTGCTTATCCTTGTGACCCCTGTCGCAGTTTATGCCCTAGGGTTCTTGGACATTAGTCTTGCAAGCGTGAAGACATCATCTGATAAGGTTGACAAGGCAACAATGGTCACACATGGATTCATCTCAAAAGACGGGAGCAAGGGGGCGTTTGGCTATGGTATTCTGACAGGAGATAGTGCAAGTGTATCTACAACACACAAAGGTGTTCTCGACAGTGAAACCCAGAATGGGGACAAGTTCAATCCAGTCTTCCATAATCATTATGTGAAGCTCGTCAACGATCCTATTTGTGGAGGTGGCCCAACCGTCATTCCGGACGCACAGCACATAACATTCGATTCCCCAGGTAAACTTACAGTTGGTGGCTCGGCGCTGTCTTTAAATAACTTGCCAAAAACCTCTGAAGGATTAAGTCAGGATAATAATGTGGAAGGAGTAGTGTCATTCAAGCTTGATCCTAAATTCACTGGCGACCATCTGGATGCAGTGTGTGTTACAGACATTAAACCTGCCGATAGGGTGAAAGTAAACTAGAGCTGCAAATTACAAATAACGACTTTTCTCATTTTTTTAATCTATCCCGATTTACATCAATGGGTTCTGTTACTTCAAGTGCCTTACTTATTTACCATAGATGATAGAGCTCGCTACTGCTACGGCCTGATATCTAACTGCCCTCTGCACGCTTCCAAATAAAAAGCTCACAATGGAAAAAATGGGCAAAACCATTCTATTCTAATTTATTCTATTCTTTCCACTTGATTGAACATCCTACTGAAGGATCAAAATCATTGTCCAGTGTTTTTCCTTCAAGAATCTTTCTTACATTATTTTCCATCACAGGAATTTTTGGAATAGCTTCTGGTTCCATGGCATCATTAATTCTTCCATGGAACACCAACCTTTTTTGATTGTCAAGTAAGAATGGATCTGGCGTGCAAACAGCACCATATTCTCTTGCGACGCTTTGTGTATCATCTATCAAGTACGGAAAATTTAGATTATAACTTTCTGAAAATTTCACCATGTTATCAAATCCTTCATCTGGATAATCCGGGTCGTTACTATTAATGCCTACGATCCTAAATTCCTGCCCAGAAAATTTTCTTTGTAACTCTATAAGATCCCCGATTCTTGCCTTAACATACGGACAATGATTACAAATAAAAATCACCAGTACAGATCTGGAATCAAAATCGTCAAGAGAATATGTTTTACCGTCAATACCTTTCAGATTAAAGCTGGGTGCCGCCTGTCCTGTTCTAAAAGCTTGACTTGAGAGTGTTTTTACCATAGACAATATGTTAGAACCAGCCTTATTAAACCATGCAATATCGAATATTTGATTTTGAAATTATTCAGCCAAATTGATTCTACCTTCCTATTATACATCATGACACCATACCCATTTACAGATTCAAATGGACAGATACAGAAATGAGGACATACAATTCAGCGATTCTTCTACATATATGAAGAAATAAGAAAGATTAATGCTCCCAGAATTAAACAGAGCCTTAAGATCATGAATTCCTTATATATCATTATATTAAAATAAATTATAAAAATGGCAACAACATGTACGATTGGGGACTGTACCGTTGATTGTAATGGGGGGCTGCATCTGCGTTGCAAATGCAGATATTCCTCATGACTGTTATTGCGACTGCACGGATCCGTCTCCTAAACCGGCAGAAAATAAGATATCATTTAAGAAAGGAATTAAAGTAAACCCTCAAGCCAGGTATAATATTTGCGCCCGCAATATCGAAGTAGCAAGAGTTGCACAGTTTTTGGATTAATCTCTCCCAAATAGAATACTTGTTCCCGCAGATTTACTAACTAAGAAAGTCAATCTTAGTTTAAAGGATAAAACGTTCAGACAAATAATAATTTCATCAGGATTGATCCTCAAAAGTTAATTCACATTACCAGTTACTAGTTGAATGGTATTGTTAAGAGTATTCACCTCTTAATGACTGAACAAGAATTCTGGCATATATTGATAATCGCTGGTGGTATTGTTACGGTTGGTATTATTGTATTTTTCATCTATAGTGTGGTACGTTCTTGGAAAAAAAGATGACAAGGTAATGAAAGTATTGTAATAAATAAGACTAAATAATCATGCCGCTGGGCCAGTTCTTATCTCTTGGCAATGAAGTGCTATGTCGCCATCTTCGGGACTAATGAATGCTATAGAATTGAATGTACCTTTGCAGTTTAGAATATCCTTCTTGCCATCCGGCTCATTTGAGGGTAAATTCTGCAACAAGAGAACTAAGTTGACTGGGGATTCAGCACTAATTTTATCAGCCCCTGGACCCCCTGCGCCAAGCAAATTTCCAGGAGCAGATATTGATATTATATCATCTCCTTCATCACCCAAACCAGCAATATTCCGGTCTGAAGTACCTGTAATTCTGTCATCTCCAGGTCCGGCCCTTATTATTGTTGTAAAGGTTGTATCAATATTCTTTACAAGAATGGCATCCGCTCCTCCTAGGCCGTGGATCTCGTAAGCAAATTCAACATCATTGATGCCACTAACAGTTATTGCATCTGAGCCATTAGTTCCTTCGCAGGGACTCGGTAAATGACTACAATTAATAGATGCGGTGTGTGTGCTATGAGGACTGGTAACTAACACCAAAAAGGTCATCACGCTTGTAATCAAGAGCCCTAATGAATTCATAGAACTTTTTTAGATCAGTGCATATTAAGACTTTCAAACTATTTTTCTTTTCAATTTTATTTGATATTTGTAAGCAAGCGTTTTCTCGTACATGCAAAGTATGTTTTTAATATCAAGTTAGTAAATACGTTTTAGTTGCTATACACTACTTAGAACTAGGATATGACTAGTGAAACTAATCAGAATAACCTAGACCTGTGGCCAAGATGGGCACTAGAACGAGATTGTTACAAGCATGCCTTAATCAGAGATATTAAGACTGGCAAAATGGTTCAATGGCCTTATCAATCCTCTGAAGTTGTGGCAGAAAGCAAGTATAACATATTTTTGGACAAGGTGACAGACCCAGATACTGGTTATTTCTATCCAAAGAGAGATCAAGATGGTAAAGCAGTGAAGACTACTCCTGACAATGTTCCCAAGTATGTTGTGCGTACAATCATAAGAGTAAAAAGACGCGATAACAACGAGTACCTTCTAAGCAAGGGAAACCTTTACGGGTACGATAGTCTCGGAGATGAAGTTTCCTTATACGTTCCTTATCCTGAGCGGTGGACTAAAGTCAACTTCACATATGTCAACGACTGGGATCCTAGAAGAAAAACCATTGTACGAAATTGCATGGGTCCAGGAGTGAACGAGGAAATCTATACTCTAGAGTTTAATGAGAAGAATTTGAAGCAATTATTTGACAAGAGCGAGAACGACGACATTAGTTGGGTTGTAAAAGAAGGACAGAGCGCCACACCTAAACAAATAGCGAAAGAACCCAACGTTAAAGACACATTCAAACTATTCTTGAAACCATTTTCATATTTGTACAATGCAGAATACATAACGGCTGAAATGAAAGCGCAGTACAGACAGGAGGCAATCGATCAAGGCCTACTTTATTCACCCAGTACAACATCTAGTGCAACAGTAACAACTCGGACACCACCTAGTACAGGGACCTATTCCTGATGGTCCATATATCAGACTCAGAACTATCCATTTTGCTAAATGCTTGTACAAAAATTAAATCAGCCCTCAGAGAAGACAAATCACCCGCAGCGAATAATATTTTGAAGGGAATAATCGAAGCAGAACAGATTGTTAAAAGTAAAATGGTTGCAACGTTGGGAGGTAGTGCTACCGGTTCAACAAAAAAGAATTTTGTTTGAGATGTTTGGATTCAGTCACCGACTAAGATAGACCATATAACAAAGATGGAACAACTTAGAATTAGACAGGATGCAACTGTTCATAAACTAGACATAGAAAGCGATAAACTCGAAGCGCTACAAAAAGTAATGAGTTCTAACGTTACAGAAGGCGTAAAAAAGCGAGTAATCAAAGAAGTAACAGGACATTCAGGATGTTGGAGTTGTGGCTGAATTCCTGCACTTGTAGTCAGATATCCTGTAAAAGATGGAGGCGCAACAAAGATTGAAAGATACCGCGAAACTTACATCAAGAATCTGTATGAAAGAAAGCAGGTCTTTGACTATTGCAAAAGCCAAAGGCCGGCGTTAGCGTCTCAGCCTCTGGCCTGGTGTTCGAACCTACTAAGTTCAAAAATCTTTTCAGCCGGTAGTATTTACGATTAATGCAGGAAAAATAATTGACAGTATATCACTCCAGATAAATAACTAGAATTAGTCGAATCTACTGGAAAACGCTGATGAGCCAGAAACTTATGAAATGAACATACGAACCTGACCCACCAGCACATTGCAATCCGTCATGATTTCTAAATCATTTGTGATACAATCCGCTAACTACTTTAAGTTGCGACTAAACTCATTTTCACTTTGATTCTTAATATTCTGAAATTAAACTTAAATTGCATCCAAAACAGAGGCCAGGCGTCTATAACCCACATTATCGCTGTCCTGGTCCATCATTTTATAAAAGAGGACTTAGATATACTATAACGATTTTTATGGCTATTGCGTAAGACATAGGCGCCAATACATAAGTATCCTAGATGCTGTAAATATGGCTGTATAGAATTGGGTAGATGGGACAACGAAGGGCCTGGATCATATGCAGGGGAAGGTGGCTGGCAAGGCAAGAAGCGAAGGAATTATGCAAGGATAGCTAAATATGTAATCTTCATTGGTTTTATCGTGGTTGCTGCAGTAGTCCTGACTGTTTTCATTTCGAGGTCAGGGGTAATCATAGAAGTTAGGGAACAAACTGAAGGTGATATTCAAACGATAAGCGTAAGAATTTCAAATAACAACTTTGATGCACTACGAGGTGCCACTGTGCAATTCGGAGAACGTGGGACAGTTCAAGAAATAGGTACTATGCCTCCATTTTCGTCTGTTATGGTTACTCCAGATCAACGCGATATTAATTTTGATAAGATACTTGTAAAAGGAAATGAAGGCAGCGTAAGTATTTCACAATCGAGAAATTAGTGCACTATCTATGAGCTACGTTTTGAGGCTTCTAAACACTTTTAGACATTAATAAAAGCAATTAATCTAATTTTTATTGTCCGGCGACATTCGGTATCTATTTAATTAATAATAATTATATCAATTACTTAGCTAATTTTCTACCAAATTTATTTTTCTACCTTTACCACCCAAGCGTAGAGCGCGAAAAAGGATCATCATTTTTATATCATCATTCTGGTAATTGATAAATAGTAGACTATAGAATCGGTTTCTTGATTACACTTGCAAATCACTCCACAGGGTCTCCATTTGTTTAATTGGGATAGCATCTGATTATCCAGAAGTACTTGATTCATTTATAGGTAAAAGAGCAGTCGGTAGCTAGGTTTTGCAGGACATTTTATCCATTTCAATCACGACGTCTACGATTCAACTTCTCCCTGACTTGTTTCTAAGTTCTAATAATTAGTTCGTTAGTCTGACTATGAGCAAAACTTCACTAACAATCAATCAATGCCCACAAGTTTGACAAAGACAGTTGTAATTTTTAGAATGTTGAAGCAAGAGGGAGTTACGTTAATTATCCTTTTAATAGCCGCATTGGCTTCAGGCGGAATAATAATTATACTTATCTATACGGAGTCACAAATCAAGACCGTCTCAGAAAATATTATCGAAAGACAGAGCAATGGAGTTAATGTCTTGGCGTCAAAAACTACCCTTAGACTTTCAGATGCTGTTACAATCTTAGCTATTACTGGAAATCTCCCTCAAGTTACCTCTGCTCCCAACCCTAGCCTTGTAAGAGAGAATATTCACGGAGTTCCTAGCAACGTCGAATCAGACAAGAGGTTTGTGGCCAAAGCTATAATGCAACAATATCCTAATTTTGAAACAGTTAGTTTCCTTCTTCCCAACGGGGATGTATATTTTGTAGAACCGTTTGCAAGTCAAAAAAATATCATACTGAAGAACTTTGCCTTCAGAGACTATTACAAAGGAGTTGTTGCAAGCGACAAGCCTTATCTTAGCCAAATTATCCGGTCTAATGCTACAGGGCATCTCATCTCTGCACTAGCGATCCCTATTCACGTTATAGATGGTTCTTTCGTTGGTATATGGATTGGTGCTTTGGATTTGAAAGATATTAACAAGACGGTTCGTGAATTAAGCTACGCACAGGAGCTTGTAGTTTACGTAGACCAACAAGGACACAAGATTGCTAGCAATAATGAACATAGTTTTATGGATTTGTTCCATAACTCAGATTATGTATATACCAATATTACTGCCATTAAGAATGGTATGGCAAACAGATCGGGATATACAATTGAGCCTATAAATGGTGTTAAAACTTTTGTAAGTTATGCCCCTATTCACGCGATTTCTACAAACTGGGTAGCGCTTTCATTTCAGCCGTACGATAAGATGTTTTTATTACCGAATTCACTTCGATCAAATGCACTAGTTATGTGCATTATTCTTACTGCGGGAGCAGCTGTAGTTGCTTTACTTACAAGAAGAACATTTCACATAGCAAATAAACATGCACAAGAAATCTTGCTCAAAGATCAACAACTGCAAAAATATTATGACGAGTTGATAACAGTTAACATGGCAAAAGAAGAATTTATGTCTATGATAAACCACGAATTAAAAACTCCACTAGTTCCAATAAAAGGATATTCGGATATGCTCCTTAGGCCCAAATTAATTGGTGAACTCAATGACAAGCAACAGAAAGCGGTCAAGTCGATCTCGTATAATGTTGGCAAAATGGAACTCCTAGTAAGTGATATTCTGGATGTATATAAACTTGATTTGGGAAAACTCAAGCTTTCAAAGACTGAGGCTGATGTTACCAAATTAATAGAGGCTAATGTTTTTGAATTTAAAAGACTTGCAGATGAAAAAAAAATTGTGGTTGAATCAAACATACAATATCATGGAAAAGTTTACTGCGATGAACGGAGGGTAGATCAGCTTATTACCAATCTGATAAAGAACGCCATAGATTTCGTACCAG
>JBIOZE010000159.1:0-105724 GCA_044870745.1 Nitrososphaeraceae archaeon
AGTTAAGTGTCACGATATTATAATGAATCTGTGGTTAGATTAGTATTCTACTTTTTTCACTAGCGGAATTATCGGTAAACGGCATTATCATTTATCTTGAAACTAAGTGAGCAGTTTACGGAGTATAACATGTTTTTATTATGTTAAAAACCGGAATTTCTCTCTTAATAGCAAAGCTACAATAGACGTACCCACAAAAGTTGCACTCCAGTACAAGCATAAGTCACCAACAACCCCAGACAACAGTGCAGGTGCTAGAGACCTAGCTGGATTCATAGAAGCTCCTGAAATATATGAAAAAAAGAGTATATCCAAACCGACGATTCCACCAATTGCGATTCCACTAAATCCCTTCAATCCCTTTGTATAAACTACTGCCAGTATAACCGCCATTAACAATGCCGATGCCAGTAATTCAACTCCAAATATGATGGGAATTGGAAAATTGTAGTTTGGAGCATTGGCACCTAAATTTGCTTCAGTACCAATTACGTACTTTACGAACAGACTACCAAGTAAAGCACCAATTATTTCAGCACTCAGATAATAAGCTAGTAATTGAATTTTAAGATGTCTAGTTATCAAATAACCAACAGTAACAGCAGGATTGAAGTGTGCCATTGATATCTTACCGAACAAATAAACACCTATAGCAACACCCACAAATGGGGCAAATGCTATGAATGGTACCCCCAGAGTGTTACCCAGTTTAGCGTCAATCACAACTGAACCTGTTGCGAAGACGATTACTATGAAAGTGCCAATAATTTCTGCAAAGAATTTTTTTTGACTAGACGTTAATCGATCGGCCAGTCTTGAGACTTGATATAAGTTCTTTCACCCTCTGTTCTATTACATCTCTTATCTCTCTAACTTTTTCAATTTGTTTTCCTTTCGGGTCTTCAATATTCCAGTCTAGCAAATTGTACAAAAATAATGTTGGACATGACTCTTTTTCCATACAACCCATATTGACTATATTTGCAGAGTTACGAATCATGTCTTCCGTAATATCTTTAGAGTGTTGATGGCCAATGTCGATACCTAATTCACGCATTACCTCTACGGCTATCGGATTAATTTGAGAGACGGGTTTTGTTCCGGCACTTAATGCTTTAAAGCCTTTGGGAGGGTTACTATTGAAGAATCCTTCCGCCATTTGACTCCTTCCTGCATTTTCAACACAGACGAATAAGACTGTCTTATCAGGTTTGCCGAAGAATTTCATTCCGTCAACCTGTTATTGCTTTTATTGTTAGACTCGTAATTTCTCTCCCGGCAGGTATATGCTCATCTAGATATTGCTTCTCGTCGAGTATTTCTACATTCTGAAATCCTGCATCTTTGATATTTTGAATATAATTTTCTCTAGTGAGGGCTCCGTCAATACAGCCGCACCATTTTTCAGCGTTAACAGAATCTGATTTGACTTCCTCATTAGTAACAAGGTCAGAAATAACCATTCGCCCTAGGCCGCCTTTTTTCAAGATACGATAAATCTCTTTGAATGCTTTCACTTTGTCTGTGGCAAGATTGATAACGCAGTTACTTATCGCAGCATCAACAGTACTGTCCTCAACAGGAATCTTGTCTTCTATATCGCCCTTCCTGAATTCTACATTTGAAAATCCATTTTCCTGCGCCGCGTTTCTAGCTTTAGCTATCATTTTATCAGTAAAATCTATGCCAATAATTTTGCCATTATTCTGCACCTTTTTAGAGGCCAAGAATACATCTATACCAGCACCAGAGCCCAAGTCAACCACTGTTTCTCCTTCCTTTAAGTTGGCAAAATCAACGGGTACTCCGCAACCTAATCCGAGGATAGAAGACTCAGGAATGGATTCCAAGGTTTTATTGTCATAGCCTATCTTGAAGGATGTCTGTTTAACAGAAAAATCGGGTACTGCACAACATCCGTCGGAAGTACAACAACCAGAATTACCAGTTTGAGCGATATTGCCATACGTTTCCTTGATTTTTTCTTTCAGCATTTCATTTTCCATACTATAGTTTACTTCAGAAACTATTTAAGTTGTAAAGTAGACTCTATGACACTAGGTGTCAATATGGAAACAAAGAGTCAAGCAGGGATACATCAACTTCCAGTCTATGATGAGTGTGATTTTAGCGGTTACGACCCGAGTACTTTAATGTCGGAGACTGCGAAATTGAGAAAGTTAATTACTAAAAGAGGTACTATGGAGATGCTAATACCTCTATGTTGTTCTACAGAGCCAGTTAGACACAAAAGATTCAGGACTCTGTTGAAAGGCTTTAGCAGCAAAACACTAGCTCGGAGATTGAAAGAATTGGAGAAAGGAGGTATACTGGAGAGGCAGGCTTATAACGAGATACCCCCAAGGGTTGAATATAGGCTTACTGCCAAAGGTCAAGAACTTGTAGAATCGATAATTAGTTTAATGCAATGGATGAGAAAGTGGTCAGTTGCAAGGAAGTAGTTAGATAATATTGTAACTGGTTTTTCATCTCGTCAGTCAATTCCTTTCGACCAATCACAAGAGGATTGCGTAAAACCGAATTTTAATCCTTTTAAGCACTACAAAATTTTTCACGAGGAATTGTGTAAGGTAATAAATTTATGCTGCCAAATTATTCTAATCTATTACTAATTTTCACTATCGATCACAAAACACAAAGGAGTAGAACGACCAAATCTTGTGCAAGTGTATGGCTGACGCGGTATTGTATCAATTATGTCGTGTACTGAGTGCTGGTGTGTCTGATTTATAAGTTCGTATAGTCATATAAGAGTTAGTGAATCCACTTTCCATCATGGGAAAAGAGGCAGAATTATTCAAAGGATTGCCTAATGGTAGAATAAAATGTACCGCCTGTGCGAGACTATGTGAAATTCCCGAAGGAAAAATTGGATTATGCGGCATCCGTGGAGTAAACCAAGGCAAGTTGTGGTTGTATACATATGGTAGAGTAATCGCTGGACATGTTGATCCAATAGAAAAGAAACCTGTTACTCATTATATGCCTGGGTCAGCAATATATTCAATTGCGACTACTGGATGCAATTGGTTATGTAAGTACTGCCAGAACTATGATATCTCTCAGAGAAGAAAGATCGAAGGCAAAGAAATGACACCTGAGCAGGTTGTAGAGACCGCGACTAACTGCGGAGCAGAGGGGATCGCCTATACTTACAATGAACCCTCAATATTCATAGAGTTTGCAAAGGATTGTGGTATTGCAGCTCATAAGAAGGGTATTTTCAATATCTTTGTTTCAAACGGTTATGACACACCTGAATCTGTCAAATTAATGAATCAATTCCTAGATTGCATTACTGTTGATTTCAAAGGTAGCGGGAAGAAAGAGTTTGTCAGACGTTATATTGGAATTCCAGATCCCGATCCGATTTTTCAAACTATAAAGGAAATAAAATCTAAAACTCGGATTCATATAGAAATCACTGATTTAATTGTTCCACAAGTTGGTGACGATCTTGATTCAGCAAGGAAGTTATCCAAATTTGTATTTGACGAGCTCGGTCCTGACACTCCTATACACTTTCTGCGTTTTCACCCTGATTACAAGATGATGGAATTCGACTCAACTCCAGTAAGCACACTTGAAAGGCACTATGAAATTGCCAAGGAGGAAGGCTTGCGATATGTATACTTGGGTAACGTGCCAGGTCACAAGTACGAGCACACTTATTGCCCTGGGTGCAATGCCATTGCTGTAGCAAGATACGGATTCAGTGTAACTTCTTGGGGATTGGATAGAAAGAATCGTTGTAAGTCTTGCGGATTTGCAATCCCAATTGTTGGCCATCCTAAAGGGATTAAACCAAATTGGTTTCAGCTGGTAACTTGACCCGCCCTCAATTAGACGTGGGTTTGAAGGCTGTCTTGGTTTAGAAAAAATAATGCCTAGACTTCTGAATTTTCATAATACATCTTGACTATAACTGAATAATTAATTACAAGAAAAACTGTTCACTAAATGTTATTCATGGCATCTTGACTTGCGGAAAGTTTTTTTGCCTAGAGAATAGCAATCAGATAGTGCCAAAAGTATTATCTGTAACTCCTGCCTATATCAGGAAAAGCAAAGTACCGCGCAATCTATATTCTAAGAAGGGAGATAACGGTATAGTCCTTGTTGTCGGGGGAAGCAGCCTTTATCATGGTGCACCACTTTTGGCCTCGCTAGCAGCTTTGCGATGCGGTGCTGATTTAGTTTACACCGGAATTCCAAAGTCTATCTCTATACCTATACGATCTTATTCTCCAAATATTATTGCGTTACCCATGCCTGACGACAGACTCACAGTTGGGTCTGCAAACAGGCTCCTAGGCATCCTACCAAAAGTTCCACATACTGCCGCAATTGGAATGGGCCTGAGTATCGCGAAGCGTGAAGCATTAGTGCTACTCATAAAAAGACTAATCGATAAAGGAACTAAATTGATATTAGATGCTTCTGCATTGATTCCTGATATTCTTGATACAATTGCTGGATCAAATTCTATTGTAACACCTCATGCCGGTGAATACAAGAGACTTTTTGGCGAAAGTCCGGGTGAAAGCGAAGACGCCATGATCTCACATGTCGCAGCAACGGCAGAAAAATATAGAATCACAATTGTTCTAAAGGGGTGGGTAAACATTATTGCAAGTCCTGAAAATAAAGTAGCCAGAGTGGCACGGACTACTCCAGCAATGACAGTTGGTGGCACAGGCGATGTATTGGATGGAATTGCATCAACTTTCTTTGCTAAATTAAATTCATTTGATGCCTCAGTATTAGCCGTTTACTTTAACGGTATCGCGGCTAATCTTGCAGCTAAGCAATTTGGACTTCATCTAGTAGCAACAGACTTGATAAATTTTCTTCCCAAGGCAATGAAAACCTTTGATAGCATAACTGGGAAAAGGACAATTAAGCAAGATTAGATATATTGAAATAAGAAATAGCATAGTCATTTTTCAACTCATTATTAGAGGGTTGAGTTAAGCCAGTTAGAACCGTGTAGTACATGGTAATGGCTTTACTTCTTTCCTATTGTACAAGTTCGTTACTAGACCGTATCCAATTGCTTAAAGTCATCGTGAATCTTCCTTTCCCAATTTCAATTCTCGTAAATGATCTATTTCCTCTATGATAGCGCCTATCTCCATAAATTTGGAATTGTAGTGATCCTTCATGTATTTTAAACCGAATAGATGATCTTTCTTTGTAAACGCATTCACAGCATCAACGGCAATGATCGTATCATATCTGCGAACAAAAGCATCATATACAGAATGTTTAATGCAAATGTGGGTGTGAATCCCAGTCATGATTAAAGAAGTGGCTCCTTTCCCCTTATATGATTCTCTCAATATTCTATCTAGGCGACCACCACCATCAAATGCGCTATATGCAGTTTTTGTTACTATTTTGTCTTTGACTTTGGGAGAAAGATCTTCGACCACTTCTGATCCTTTCGTACCTTTCATTGCATGAGCTCCCCACAAGAAAAGTTCCGGGTCATTTGGATTATGCTCATCATTGCAATAGATTACTGGAACGTTATTTTTCCTAGCATGTTCCAATAATATCCTAATTTTGGGAACTATTGTCTTGGCTCTCCTAGACCTCAATTTGCCGTAAATAAAATCATAAAGCATATCAGTTACTAAAACAACATACCGTGGGGATTTATCATCGATCGATTTTTGACCACGTTTACCAGGCATATTCTACAGCTATGTCAAATCAGTAGATGTCTCAGACAATTATTTGTTTCAATTTATCGCTAATGACTAAAGGGCTAGCCAGCGGCTCGAGTCCTAAATCAATATATGAATCAGGAAGTGTGTTTACTTGGTCTTTGCAAAAAGCCTGAATATCCTTTAATGATGGAAGCAGCTGAACTAGGCGTCCTTGATTCATATATTGTACTAACAGCGGCCTTGCCCCTTCTACACTGTCTCCTTCTAATGTGAGTATATCCTTTTGTATTTTCCCCCCAAGCAAAATTCTAAAGACTTGCTTTGGACCAGGATAGGTATGCTTTCCGGTACTCAATTTTTGTCGATATTGCAGCTGATATTTCTTTTCGCCACTTGACCTAATTTTAACAGCTACGAGTTTGTACGACCCATCCAGGGCAGGATCGTCTCTAGATGTACTAAGCTCAGTGCCTACACCAAAGGAATCAATTGGAGCAGATTTTGATAACAATTCGTAAATTACTGCTTCATTCAAGTCTCCACTAGCCATTATTTTTGTAGACGTATATCCCGCTTCATCTAACAGCTTTCTAACTGTTTTACTCATGATTAGTATATCACCACTATCAATTCTTACTGCGGCAACGTCAATCCCCAATGATTTAATTTTTGCTACAGCATTAACAGGATCGTAGGTATCTATAAGTAACGTTGACGAAGGAAAAACTTGAGAGAAAGCTAGTAGGCCCTCTTCTTCATTGTCAAAATTCATGATAAACGAATGGGCCATAGTTCCACTGACTGGGATATTCATCTTATACGCTGCCAGTGTATTTGATGTTGCTTGGCATCCTCCTATGAAACTTGCTCTGGCTGCCAGGACTGAGGCACCAGGCCCATGGGCTCTTCTTGAACCAAATTCAATAACAGGACGACCGGCAGCAGCGTGTACAATCCTAGAAGCTTTAGATGCAATTAGCGTTTGGAAATTTATGACAGAAAGAAGGTATGTTTCTATGATTTGTGCCTCTATAAGTGGAGCTTCTACTCTAATTATTGGCTCATTGGGAAAAACTATAGTCCCTTCAGGGACTGCCCAAACATCCCCTGTGAATCTTAATGTGAGAAGATGCTCAAAAAAATTATCACTAATATGAGAAAGTACCTTCTGAGATTTTAAAAAAGTGATATGCTCAGGTTCAAATCGAAAGTTTAGTAGATATTGAATCACATGTTCTAATCCAGCAGCAATTAAGTATTTCCTATTTCTTGGAAGTTTCCTAGTAAACATTTCGAAAAGTCCCACTCTATTGAATTGGCCTGATTCGAAATAAGCGGCTGCCATAACGATTTCATAAAAGTCTGTCAACAATGCAGAATTATAATCCAAAACAGGTGGCTCTCCATCCCCCAAAAATTCCATTGCTCCTTGTCTAAGTAACTATGACGCGTATATGACACTTGCTCAGATAGTGGTTCCCCCAAGGCAATCCCATGCGTACAAAGAAATGTTTTTTTGGGAAAACAATGTCTAAGTGAATATGTCAACTGAGCAACAAGAAGTACATCTAGTTTTGGTATCCAATGATCCGGGAAGGGCCTACTCTGCCTTTGTTTTGGCACTAGGGGCAGTAGCCATGGGTGCAAAATGCAAAATCTACTGCACTATGGGTGGACTTGACGTAATCAAGAAAGGCGGTGCGGCAAAGATACAAATGGTTGGGGCGCCCTCTCTAGAAAAATATTTGAAAGATGCGATCGAGTCAGGAGTGAAGGTAACAGCATGTGCCCCATCGAAGGAAATGTTGCAGCAAATGGGAATAACTCGAGAAAACATAGTGGACGGAGTAGGATTTGAGGATGTTATAGGATTTCTAAACGAGGCATTGCCTGCCACAAAAAAAGGCGGTATGGTATTGATCATCTAAATTTAACTTCTTGGCATTTTTGAAATCTGGTATCCTACAAACTCTTCTTTGATGTAATTTTTTACGAATCCTAATATATTCGGCAGCATGAGATATTATCCTGTGAGTGAATTTTCGCCAAAGAAGGTAATAATGACCGACTCAAAGACTGACCTTTTTCAGACTCCGGTCTCTAAGCAATTAGATAGTCGTGGCATGGCTTGCCCATATCCATCTTTTGAAACCGTGAAGGCATTAAGTGCCATGACGACTGGCCAGTGTATAGAAATAATTACCGACAGTGATGAATCTGCATTGAAATCCATCCCAAATGTTTGCAGGAAAAGAAATTGGAATTTCATTGTCATGCAAGAATCAGATAATCTTTGGAGACTAAGAATTATGAAATAATTAATAGAGCCGTTGAATCGAACCTGATCACCCAATTATTCGTAGTATTAATTGGCATGTCGGTGTGAGATGCTTTAACAGAATAAATATGTCATATTAATTAATTAATCATCTGATTTACTTGAAAACTGCTTATGTCCTTGCAATAACTTTACTTGCTGCCGCGAGTATGGGTATACTTTGGATAAATCCCATGACTGAAGGTTCATCCTATCCTGTCAAGGTTTCCAAATCGAATTCCTTCGTGGATTCTCTTGGAATACAACACATGGTCGGTACTGTTAAGAATGAAGGTTATATGCCTATTCAAGTGCAAGTTGCATTGAAAACAGAGACACTTTCTGGATCTCCAGCTATTGTAACAAATTCTACTTTTGGTAGGACCATATATCCATTTACGGAATCCCCTTTCAAGCTAGATATTGGAAAAGAAAGTATGGTTTTAGGCTCACCATACGTGAATGAAGTAATACAAGTCAGTACCCCGTATTATCAGATGTTGACTCAGAATTACACTACCATGAACGCAACTATTGGTAAGAATCTCGTAGGGACGATAAGGAACGAGGGTAATATTGCACTTCATAATGTTAGCGTTTACGCTTCAGTTCATCAAGAAAATGGTACTCAGGTAGATTCAGTCAGGACAGCAACAATACCTCTTTTAAAGCCTGGTGAGGTGGCAAAATATGTTGCCAATCCAGCTCCGGCGGTCCAAGCCAAAGCAGTTTATTTTAGCTGCGCGGGCTTTGATGTTGACGCCCCTATAACGACGCTGGAACTAGGAGATGGTAAATTCATACCTTATACTTTGGAGAGTGCTGCAAAAATTATAGATTTCGGCTACAGCGCAGCTAATGACACCTTGTCCTTTTCAGCTGACCACTATAACCCAGCTGGCGGTACTATTAAGTTAAGTATTCCAGAAATGTCGAGTAACCATGAAATAACAATATTCCTAGATGGAAAGATTGACGAAAATGCTAAAGTTACAAAAAATGGAAAGACAATAGCTACTGAAATTTTTGTCCCTCCCGAAGTACATGAAATAAAAATAAAAGGAGTCCTTGCAGAGACAGTTTGACTTTACCTAAAAGGAATTTACCTTAAATTTGACGAATAATCCTTACTCAACTAATTAGACAACACAGTAAGTCGCCTCCAAATAGAGAGTGTGTGCAATATCAGTGTAAGCATACGAAAATGCAATCATGTAAATATTTTAAAGTTATTTATTATTATGAAATTGTTGGTCGTAACAAATGCTAAGCCTAAATCCTCTTAAGGACTTCACTTCAGATTCTATAGTTGTTTTCGCATCACTTCCAGATATGGGGATGGTAGGCGGATTAACTTCCTCGTTTTTGGCAACTGAAACTAGAGCTGATCTTGTTGCTACCATAACGCTAGCCGAAAAACCGTGGGTAAATGTAAAAGCCGGAGTAGCTTTTAATGTAATCGATACTTACAACATTTTTTACAGTAAATCTAAACAATTGTTGATACTTACAGGCAATAACCAACCTGAGGATCCTCGCGAACTTTTTGGGCTGTGTAATATGTTTCTGGACTTTTGCAATTCAAAAAGCAGTATTAGACGTATATACACTGCCGGAGGATCACTTAATGAGCAGTCCACGGGAGAACCAAAAGTTGTAGGTGTAGTCACTAACCAAAAATTGAAAGAATTACTTGTGAAATCCAATATAGATGTCGTTGGAAATGAAATCTCTACGATTACATGGTTTAATGGTCTAATATTGGGCTTAGCAATAAGTCGGAATATAGATGGAGTCGGATTTTATGGTGAAATTTCAGACAAGGCAGTACCGCAACCTCTCGCTGCAAAGAGCATTATTAAGGCATTTGCAAAGCTTGAGGGGATTAAGATTGATACAAAACCGTTAGATAGACAATATGAAGAAGTTTTGGATAATTTGGAGAAGCGTAAAGGCATCGCAGATTCTAGACCAGGAATTGGCTAGGAAAGTTTGCCAATTGAATCTATGATCCTTCTCGCAAATCTTCACGCTGAACATCCAAGACAGTCAAAATGATTGTCGCTTGAAGCTCCAAAAACACCAAACGAGGACTCCTAGAAATCATCTTCTATGTCTTAATTGTACATGTTGTCGAGTTGTTCGGTTCAGCATACTAACTACAACGCTTAATTTTCTGACATATGCAGATAAATAGAGGCCGCCAAGCTAAAACGCTTCTAAGATACTATAACAGAACCTCTTGCCACTCCAGCTCGTGATGTATCAATAAAAGCTTGGCCGGTATACTTTAGAGACTCTATGAATATCTCGATCTGGTAACGACCGCTTTCAGGAAATACTATGTTTTGGCTGTCGGTCCCGTTAGCCGCTACGAGATTATCTCTCTTAATAACTTCGTTACCCTCACTGTCAAGTATAGTCAGGTTGTAATTAACGTCAGCCCTCAAAGAAGAGTCTGTAAGTGCGTCTGTTACATTGAGCATGAGAGTGGCGTTGGACCCTGCAATAGGTGGAATGGGCGCCCACAAGAGGGTTACACGGACGCCTCCGGTGTCTGTGATTAGATCAGTTGATGTTTCCCTTACCTCAGGTCCTCTTGGCATTAGAGTAAATTTCATAGTATTATTGCTATTGATTGTCGAATTGCTCATTTCGGCCAATTTAATTATATCATTCTTTGTCAAAAGATAATGAATAATCAAAGCATCCTCTGAACTAAATGGATCAATTGCAAGGGATCTGCCTTGTACCGGTTGACCATTCACAGTGGCGTTAAATGATGTACTGTTACCGAATTCGGTAAAGTTCTTTGGAACCTTGAATTCCTCATGAACAAAGATATTAGCTGCCTTAATTCTAGATAAATTCCAATTGAATGGCATTGCCCAAGAGACGACCAGCTTTGCTGGGTCAAACTCAAAACTATGAATCTTATCATAGTAGGAAATAAGGGTTGTATTATACGCTAACTTATTGTATGTAATATTCTGTTTAAAGACATCTCCTACACTAAGATATGCATCAAACTTGGGAGCATCTTCGGGCTTAAAGATATTTCTGTCGTTATCTATCCCAAATATTTCTATATGAAAGCGATATAATCCCCCGTCCAAAAGCAAAGGACCTCGTATGAGTACATTTCCACCAGGATCTGCTACCAGCGCATTCTGAAATGGATCGCGATCTCCATAAATTGTCATCTCTCCAGGACGTGGTTCTATTTTTAATTTGAGCACTCCATTATGAGCATGGAAGAAGTCATTTACCAATGGCCTTTGATCGGAAGTTCCATTTGAAATGGTTATTTGGTAAGTAGTATGTTCAATCGTTTGATTATTGTTCGCATCATATAGTCTAAAGAGAATATAGGTGTCTTGTTCCTGACCAGCTATCAAAATCGGTGGGTTTATTTTCACAAAGAGGCTTGCCTGTCTGTTACCAACTGATGCAGGCGGAAGACTCTCTGCAGACAAGCCATCAGAATAAGCCATCTGATTAAAATTTGGAAAAACGAATACGCAAAAGATAAGCAGACCGATTAGAACACTCTGTTTCTGATTATTCAATAATTTAAGGAAAGAAAAATGATCACTACAAGATTTATAAATTGAAGTCCCAGTGGGCAAGTTATTATTCACTACTTGATTTAGAGGTGCAAAGTCTAATACTCATTATATTCCTATGCCTTGCCACATTTCTTGAATATTTCAGATTATCTTGTAGGCTTAGAGCTCGTCGAAACATTTTGAGACACAATATGAGGGTTTCACTTCAGGGATATAATGACAGAATCTATGATTGGCGCCGCCCAACGTTATATGTTCTCGGTATAAAATTTATTTTCACAAAAAGGTATTAAACTTTAGATGCACTAGATCTACAAGCATGCAATTTTGGCAATGAATTTTCTGCGTAACGATCCCATGAGTCATTGATAAAAGATAGATTTTTTATTTACTCGATGTCATAATCCCTGTGGCCACTAAGGCTTCTGTAAGCTTCATTGAGACAAATGATAGCATATTTTCTGATATTTATGAGTGCTGTAAAGAAAAATCTGAAATCAAATACCTAAATGGTGTAAAGAATCACATCGCAGGGAAGTCTGTTTACGGAACTCGTAAGAATAGAGATGGAATCAATTTTCAAATTGTCTTTAAGGAAAATAATTCAACAATGGAAGTTTACGACTATGCAAAACGCGGAACAGATAGGCGCCTCATAGATTCGTTGCTAGATATGATCTCCCCTAAGACGGGAGAGAAAGTTGATGTCAAGCTGATGGACTTGGATGAATGTGGCGTGTGCAGGAAGAAATTACGAGTTGGGAGCCCCAGGTATATACCTTCTATAGGCTGGGAAACCTTTAGTGAACTTTGTGAAGCTTGCTACAATTTGCTGTCTGATCATGAAAAGAACTACTGTTGTGTTTGTCAAAAGAAGCTGGGATTTAGGAAATATCCTGCAAAAGTTGCATGGAACGCCAATCTAATGGTCTGCAAAGAATGTCACTCCATTACTAATCAGAATCCAACTCAAGGCTTTGGAAATCCTAGACCGGTGAATGACATGACTAATGTAAAGGGTATTTCAAATATTGATTTTTCGCAAAGAAATATTAGAAAATTGATGGGAAATCCGATTCTGATTGGCAGCGACGATCCGCTGCATATTCTTAAGATAAGATTTGCTCGTGGGGAGGTTAACAAAGACGAATTTAGAGAAATGCGTAAGTTGCTGGAGGAATAAGGCCCACAGCTCAACTAGCAATGAATTTCTTGATTAAAGCTATAAATAGATCATAAGGGCGACTGAGTTGTAATGAATAAGCTTTTTTATGCAGCTATTTTAGGAGTAGTCCTGATTGCAGGTGTAGCAGGAAGTCCACTTGCATTAGGTCAACTTAAGGTAGCTCAAGCACAAGAACCTGAAACGAAGAATGTGCTATTGATAGCAAGCGAGAAAGAAGTCCAGATAGCTCCTGACAATGCTCTACATCCCGGAGGAGTCATGTACAGCGCATATGTGTTTAACGGTACAATCCCGGGTCCTGTAATTGCAATCAATCAAGGCGACGTACTCAACATTACATTGAAGAATGAAGGAAAGATTATACACAGTCTAGACTTCCATGCAGGCTACGGTCCTGGAAAGGCAGTCTCTGGAAGCGTTGAGCCAGGTCAATCCAAGTCATGGACACTAACGGGTGAATTCCCAGGTGTGTTCATGTATCACTGCGGAGCAGACGGTCTCAATGGCGTTTGGGAACACATTGCGAATGGAATGTATGGAGGATTAGTCGTACACCCAGCTAACGAAGAGCCAGCAAAGGAATTCTATGTCGTATTTAGCGAGATCTACGGAGATATCAACCCACCCTTTGAAGCCACAAATGGAACAGCAAAGTTCGATTTAGTCAAGTTCTTGACTGAACAACCTGATCTGGTACTAACTAACGGAATGTCCTTCAAGTATGTACCTGCGGTAGGCCAAGTTGCGAAACTAGAATTGAACAAGGATGCAGAGATCTTTAAGGTAACGCCTGGAGATCTAACAAGGTGGTATATTGTAAACCCAGGACCTAATGATGGAGTATCATTCCACTTTATCTCTGGAATACTTTCTGTCAGAGATGGGTCTAATGAGGCAAACAATGACTACGGAACACAAGACAGAAATGATGAAACATGGTGGATTCCACCAGGTTCAGCATCAGTTATTGAAACCACATTCCCTGATCCAGGATTATATGTTGGTGTTGACCATGCAATGAGAGATGTTGTAAAAGGCGGTGCATTTGCTGTGCTTGCTGTAGAGAATTCGACTGCTACTGATCACCCAGAAGGAACATGGGTTCCACCTGCAGACAGTGACATAGTAGCTGGAGGACCACCCGCAGCAGCAGCTGACGAAGGCGGAGCTGACGAAGGCGGAGCTGACGAAAGCACTGGCGACAACTCAACAAACAGTGACGAGTAGGTAAGTAAATTAAGAAAAGGAAACTACCATACTCCCCTTTTTCTTTTGTTTTAATATTCAGTCAATTAATTAGATTTTCAACTTAGCGTATTTTTCTAAAGCCCTGCAAGAATCGGTTTGTAATAATTAAACATTGTGTATTTGGAAACTCAAAGGTTTTAATATAGTAATTACTCAGAGTTGGTCCATGACTAAGTTAATTATGACAGCTATTGTTGGAGCTGTCCTGATTTTAGGCGTGGCTTACAGTCCGCTTTTGTTAGGTCAGTTACAAGTAGCTCATGCGCAAGGCAACGAAACTACCGCAATTACTGGCAGCAACACTACGTCAATGTCTGGTAATATGACAACGTCTGGTAATATGACTAGCAGCAACGCTACCTCTGCATCAGGTGGAACTTCTGTATCTATTGTTGCAGGTTCATCTTCTCCAAGCAATGGCAAATTCTTTGATCCAGAAACTATCAATGTCTCCACGGGAGCAACAGTTACATGGACAAACCATGATACAACTATTCATACCGTAACATCAGGAAGCCCCGAAAGTGGTGCAGCATCTGGTGCAGAATTTGATTCAAGCTATTTATCTCCCGGTAAGACATTCGAGCATCCGTTTGCCTCAGCAGGAACATTTGATTACTACTGTACTCTCCATCCGTTCATGGTGGGTAAAGTCGTAGTAAGCTAATACCCTCTTCCTTTTTTGTTTGAAGAACTTACATTACACTTGAGCGATTCATTCCAAGTACCTATTTTTATATTCTGATCTTACAAACTTCTTTTACAATCTTGCCAAACTGTGAGAATCCTACTCGATTGACATGAGCTGAATTGAGACCAGATGTAAGCTTGAAAATTACTATTGAATAGGCCAGTAATTCTTTAATTTGGACAAGAATTGCTTGCTACTAGGTCCTATTTTGTAACCAATCGTAGGTAAGTTTTGTGAGCTCTTAGTTGAATCCGTGAGATCCGACCGGTCCATGCTTTCCAGATCCAACAATACCGGGTCTTTTTCATTGCAAGCACCCGAAATATCATTCAGCGACAGTGCTCCAATTACAAGTTTGCTATCAGCCGGAGAGACAACGAATAGCTCAGAATGTCCGGATTTTACCATGATTTCAAGGGCTTTTTGAAGTGTATCTGAAGGAAGTAAGAAAGGAGCGTCCCTGATCATAATATTTTCAACACACATGGTGTCTTTGCTCTCTTGTGGACTCTCTATCAAATTTCTATAATGAATGATCCCTTCAAGCTTGTCTTCACTGTCGGTAACTATCATACTAGTTGAATCAGTTTCTTTCATCACATGAATTGCTTCGTTTATTCCAGTTTCCTTTGCTACGTCATAAAAGTTGTGGTCCATTACGTCTCCTACCTTTAACTGCTGTAAGAATGGATTCTCACCTTTCTTCTTATTTCTAATTGAGAAACCAGATAGATTATTCTTATAGATGGAGTTGTTTTTGCCTGAAATAATATATGAAATTGGAATTGCAATAATAAGTGGTATTAGCAAGAAATATCCTCCAACCATTTCAGTTCCCATAGCGATTGAGGAGAAGGGGGTTTTGGTGCCAGCGGCAAAAAAGGCAAACATACTAACTAAAATTGCCGAAGGTACTTCTACAGATACGAACAGGCCAAACATGTGAAATATGGAAATCACTGCCGCTCCCATGAGACCTCCTATAACCAGGGTAGGCCCAAAAAAACTGACACCTGTTCCTGATCCTACAGTAATAGCAGTTGCAAAGGTCTTTACTACTATTATGCCTACAATGAGCCATATTGGCAAAAGTTCCATGTTATCATCTATGACTATTTGTAACCAGCCATAGCCCGTTCCTAAAATTTCGGGAAGACCAATAGCAAATAATCCTACCAATGCGCAACCCATGGCGGGTCTAAGGAAGGGTGCAACCTTGACTTTCTCAAAATATGTCCGAACTAGATCAATAATCTTTGTATAAAATATACTGCAAAGACCTACTATCACAGCTATGGCTGCATACCCTGAAATTGCCTCGATACTAAGAGCGGCCCCTGTCATTTGAGGTATATTCAAGATTGGCATCCAACCAAGATATATCCCAGAAACAGCATAGCTTGTTAGGGAAGCAATCATTACTGGGAAAAGAGATTTTATCACAAAATCTCTGCCATATAGTAATTCGATACTGAATAATGCCCCGCCAAAAGGAAGCCTCATTATACTGCCTATTCCCGCACCCATTCCAGAAACAATGGCTATTTTTACTTCATCGTCATCTAATCGAAATAATTTGCCTATCAAGGTTCCAAATGTTGAAGCTATTTGCCCCATCGGACCCTCAGGTCCTCCGCTTGCACCAGCGCCCAATGCTAATGAAGAAATAACTGGCCTTATAGCAGCTACTCTAGCTCGTATTGACCCTCTATTAGTGTGAAACGTTTCTATAACATTCTCAATGCCATCGCCCTTTGTTTCAGGAGCAAGCTTGCTGCTGATCAATCCTATTAAAATTCCAACGCCTCCAAGAACTATTGGTATCATCCATATTCTATCGACGGAGAGGTAATATGTCGATGCAAGCGTGGAAGCATCTTCGTGAGCCGGAGATGTATATCCCACAATCATTCCAAGAAAAAAAGATGACAGAAGTTGAACAGATATATAAAACGCAATTGTCGCTCCGCCTGAAACTAACCCTATGATTATTGCAACGATTGTCCATTTTCTCAGATACGAGACATTCAAGTCCTTCCAACCAATTCTGTCTATTAGTTTTTCCAAATCCGTAGATAGACCCAATTTTAGGGTTTCACCTCCAAAATGAACGGACTCAAACTCTACGATACTTCATCTTAAAACTCATATTCATAATGCTCAGGTATTATTTACAATGTTAACAACATCTATAGTGTGATGAAAGGCATTTACCTGGACCTATGGTGACTGGTCAACCTAACACTCTTGAGATTAGTCTCAAAAACTATTAGGGTAATTGGGGATTGAAAATGAACAATCTTGAATTTTCGTCATCATAACCCAGAACATATACTGTCCCACTTGATGGATTTGATATGATTTTGCTTAATACCGATTGACTTTGATATACATCATTAGCAACCCCTGTTATTGGATTCATAACCATTATCTTGGAAATAGGCTCAGAACTATTAGATGTCAGTTGCGCTGACTTATCTACTAACGTCATGAAGAGCAGTTTTGAATATGAATCGAATGATAGATCTTGTAAAGACATTCCTACTGGATTATTTCTAACTTCGCCAGAAATAGGATTTATCGTGCTTATATTTCCAGAACCAGTCGCGACATTGATCAAGGTGTTTTCAGGATCCCAAGAGGTTGCCACAGGATTATCTATTGTGACATTTTTCGATATTTCTCTTGTTGATCCATTTAGGATGGAGAGCAAATTATCGTACTTTGCAGTAGCAACAACTTGGGATTTCGAGTCAATCAAAACTTCACTTACACCGGACTCCCATTTGTCTATCATACTTAGGACATGTTTTTTGACCGGATCTACAACATAAAGCCCTGGCATCCCACCTTCAGGATAAAGTGATCCAACATAAACTAATTTTGCTGTAGAATCAACAGCAATTTCAGATAAATCACCCTCCTTTCCTTCTTCAGGTTCATTGTATACTGAAATCCTCTCGTACTCTTTTGTCTTTGGGTCGATGAAATAAATTGAGTCATTTTCATAAGTGACGCCTGACTTTTCTAGCCTATACTCACCTGTAGCATAAACCATCCCTGAGTTGGTATCGACAGCTATGTCACGTAGAAAGTCATTATTTGGATTGCCAATACTAATAATGTCAGCTACCTTGTTCTCGTTGCTATCAATAACATAGACTAGGTTCCTGACAGTCCTATCATTTTCGGAAGGCGATATCACATATAATAAATTGGCCTTGACATCCATTGCCATCGATAAGGGTCTGCCCTCCCCCAACGTAATATTCATCGGTGAGTACAAATTCAAAAGTGCCGCATTTTCCTGCGAGCTATTCATAGTGCCAGACTGTTGACTTTGCTGTTCTCCTTTGTCCTGTTGAGAACTAATCCCGATTGGCATACTTTGGGAACCTTCCACCGCTATTCTTGAGCTTTCAAAATGAACAATCAATAAAGTTGTTAAGCAAATGGAAAAAAAGATTAATGTGACATAGAAGAGTTTCCACGTTGTCATATTTTCATTCCGAAAGTAAAGTTATTAAATATATAGAAACATCGTAGTAGGAAATTCTTGGATATTTGAGCTCGTGTCAAAGCTGATAGACCATCGGCGATTTAGTACCAAGGAGCAGTTCTAGTAATTTATCACATAAATAGATTATAGTCCTTAACTTTAGCCACATAGTATAGACAAAATCTCAGATTCATCTAGAATGATTTACTGAACGTTTAGGAATTAGAACACTGTTCCCATAGTCCAAGAATTAGTTATTTTGTTTCACCTACTCAGCAATACCTCCATTCTATTCTCAATAAATATCGATAGTATCTTTAAGAGTAACTGGTTATACGATTTCACATATATCCATTCATATTGATACCCAGTTGCAAATAAAGGAGGAAGCATAATTAATAGATATTAAATGAACAACGAATAGCTTACTCTTTTAATAACTAATCCACGAGTGTAGCTCTTATTCTGCTAGCAGTTTTTAAAAAAAAATCTAAAGTAAAGATAATTTAAAGGTATGAAACTAATTGATAGGGAGTAGAAATAAGAGCTGCAAGGTTTATTAGTTTCTTGTTTTGTAACTTCTCGATTGATATTTTGATTCATAAGATGAAATATTTTGTCTCAGGCTTGATGCCCATCTTTCTTTTACTTGTATTTTTCGCTTCAAATTCTAATTATCATTTTTTTGACTATGCTTTAGCTTGGAACAATGAATCTGCCAAATCTGGAAACTCCAGTAATGTAAATGCGACTAGCGGAAATGAAACTATATCTTCTAATATGACAAGCTCGATTCTAATCTCTTCACCTGACGTCAGGAGTCCATCTGATGGTGGAAGTCTAGATGTAATGGTACAAGCTTCGCCTTTTCCGTTAAAAATTGGAGACGCAAAATTCAAAATTTCGTTCCTGCTACCGTCAAGCGAAACAATTCAGGTTCATGTAGATTATGATGTTGTCATAAGGCAGGCCAATAATGAATTGTTCAGAGCTTCAGCCCTGACTGGACAGCCATTACTGCATACAGCTGAAGGCATTGTGAATATCCCTTACAAACTTGATAAACCGGGGCATTATACTCTTGAAGTGTCGGTCATGGGAATTAATTTTATTCCAATAAGGACAGAGACTGCTAAGTTTGATTTCGATGTAAGCTAATCCACCACTTTCGTCTTGGTCTTAATGCTAGTAAATAATAAGCCCTAATTGAACCGATTATAACTTTTTATATCCACCGGCGTATTCAAATTAACAAGGTTAACTTAAGTTAATTAACTATGTATATGATAAATCGATGTGAATATGGAGTTGAAATTGATGAATCCTTTTAGAAGATGGAAGCCAAAGGGAAAGATGTATAGCCTAAAGTGCAGCCAATGTGGAAATGGCTTTCTTTCCAGTTACAATCTCGATGCTCCAATATGTGGGAGCTGCTTGCAGACTGCAAAGTCTTTGGACTCTACGATAGATTATGATGTAAAATGCTCTTCATGCGGCAATGCCGGAGTAATATACTCAAAAAAACAATGCCATTCTTGTTATTTTGGATTAGAAAAAGGACATGACAGACAAATTTAGGTCCGGCCCAAAATTGAAGGGATACTCAATACGTAATTCTGCTTATGATATTTGGCCGCAGGAAGTTTGATTTGAAGGTGATATCCAATGTCTACTGATGAAGAAGATTTGGCAGCCCGAACTGATATTCTCAAGATGATGGATAGTTTCATAGAGCAAATCTCCAGGATCAGAACCACTTTGAAAGGTATGTCTATTTCAGCTCTCGTTCTAGCCCCACTTGCCTTGGCACTCTCAATTTATATTATTCAGCATCCATCATTTCTTACTCTAATGGACAATCGGGATGAGTTTGGTATAGTCTTGGTAACTCTATTGATCTCTGTTATTGGAATATCATCGATTTGGATATTCGTTGGAATAAGGCAGTACCGTTTGATTGGTTCATGGAGTAGACGTTATGATGAGTACCTGCTTGGAAAAGAAAAAATAGACAGCGAGATCGCCTCGACTTTTGGGTCGACTGAAGAATCTGAGTAGAGCCACATATTGTGATTATATAAAAATTCTTACATGCAATCTTATCGTTTTCTATGTTGAATGAGTGTCCCTTGGAAACAGTTTCTCGTAAGGTTCAAGTATGCTCCTACAAAAATCTAGTCCCTTTTCCGTGGGTTTGAAGACAGTGATTACTCTTTTCCCTAGCGCAATTTCGTTTCTGGCGATAAATCCATTAAGTTCCATTTTTTCAAAAATAGCTCTATGTTTTTTCAAATTAAGGCCACAAAAGCTCACGAGGGCAGTTTGGTTAAGCTCGCCATATTCGACAAGTTTCATTATGATATCTTTGATTATATAGATTCGGTCGCGATATGACTGTGAATCAGACACTGCGTAGATCTAATGAATTGAGGGCAACTTGATTATAAATTGATTCCTTCTATAGCATACTTCAGATGCCCATATTGTCTAGTCTCATACTCTCGGCAGCAAAAAAAATTTCTGTATGGTGCGGTACGTATATTGAGACTAGTGTCAACCATTATCATTATTGCTATTTCATAATTGATAAGTAGAAAGGTAATATTACTTGCGTAAAGAAACTATTTACCTTACCTCCAACTTTTAATTTATTGCATTAAACAACGAAAATATGTAAAGATGTGTAATTTTATGAAACATGGGCTAAATTATTGTGACAGCTGCAGAAATCTAAATTTATATGATACAGATGAAGAATAGAATCGCTTTTTAGATTTATCATATACCTTCAGAGGAATTGGATTCAAGGGCATTAGTCCCAAGGTCACTTTCATTAGTAATGTTATTTACTGTACTAGAAAGAAGCCTTTTTTTCTGCGCGCTGACGGGGGCCGTATCCTTGTTTATTATGAATGCGTAAGCAATGAATATTAGAAGCATTACGCAAAACACACTACAAACCACAATGAAGGTATTCAATGAACTATTATCATAGTCTTAAAGGGTAAATAAATTTCTTGTCAACTTCTTTTAAGCTGTACGCAAATACTTTAACAACATCAAAATTGCTAATCTGACATTGAAAGACTTTAGCTTGATTGGAGTTCATTCTAATAATCGGCTCGACTCAAGCATTGACGAAGAATTACTTTCGGGATCCCCTCCCTGCCCTTAACGGGCTGTATCGGCTTTATACTCAGAAAATATCCAAGGACATGACAAATTATAGGATCAAAGCAACAATAATAGAGTCCATGTATTACCCTTCTATTAGAAGAGTGAGTACGTTTTTTCGAAGATTTATTCTTTTAACAGAAATAAAATTGTCCATGCAGAATACTGTAAGTCGGGTGTCAAAAAGATTGACTATGATCGGTGTGAATAGTCTATATCGACCAGGTATGCAAAATAAATTTTTCTGTTTCGAATGTGGAATGAATTTTACAAAGGGAGAAATGAGGCAAACAATAGGTGACTGGTTTGGTGTATGTAGATGGTGTAATACAGAATATATTCATACTTCTGAAGATCATTCGAAGTTCATGTAACTCGCTCCGCCTAATGGCTTTACGCTATAACAATATCCTTATT
The DNA here is from genome assembly GCA_044870745.1 of Nitrososphaeraceae archaeon. Classification (GTDB taxonomy): domain Archaea; phylum Thermoproteota; class Nitrososphaeria; order Nitrososphaerales; family Nitrososphaeraceae; genus TA-21. Next base: position 21,798 of record JBIOZE010000159.1, read on the forward strand.
TTCTTGAATAATCACTTTGTAGTTACTCTTTTAAGTGTGTGTTCCATTTACATTATTTAGCACTGCAACCTTGGAAATTACTAATAAAGAAAAATGTCAATTTTGTTACGGAGAAGAGGAGAAGATAGATATTGCTAATGACGCTATGACTAACTTTTTAGGGCTTCCATGCTGCGATTCATGTTATTTGCAGATAATTGAATTAGAAGGTAAGATTATGGATGTATTGGTGAAGGACGGATTTTTTGAAGAGCAACGATTCTGCAGCACCAAAAACCAACAGATATTATGACTTGAAAGTACTTTTCAAATTAATGTGAGATTAAATTTTATATCAGCTATGAATATCGCAGGTAACTTATTATTTCTAATGCAAGCATGACAATTAGGACATACAAGTCATTGAACTCAAATAAAAGTGACTGGATTAGTTTAGTAGTAAAATACAGTAGTAATTGCAAAACTTGTGGCAAGTCCGTACCAAAAGGGGAGTATGCAGTTTGGTCACGCGAATCTAAAGCAATTAAGCATATGGCATGTCATTCCAGCGATCTTGCTTCTCTGTCTTCACCTGAGTCTATTCATAATCTGCAGCTCAAATGTACTATATGCAACAAACCAGCAGGATGCCCTGAATGTGAATTTGAAGAAGATTGTGACCGCACAAGAGTATCACAATTATGTATTTGTGAGAAGTGTTATAATGATAGTGCTGCCTTGGAAAATTATTACGCAAAAGTATCTTCCATGTTGTCGAATTAAGAACTGCTAACTTAGAATATGCAGTTAGCGAGGTAACCTATATAGCCTCCCGGCCTTTGAGGAACTTGCAATTCCAGGATGAATCGGCGCGTATAGAATTGGATATGATATCATTATGCAACCTGCTTCTTTTTCATTTAGAATATCCAAATCCAAATATTAGCGATAAGAGATAAACAGTCATAAAGAAAGAGGGTTCAAGTTTGACCATCAAAGCTGCGTTGATCAATTTTATTTTTGTGACGATTTTTTTTAATTTAGTTATTCTAGGACCTCTAGAAATGGCACAGGCTGACATGCAAAAAAATGGATTGCGTCAGAAGATCGGCGAGTACGAACTTCAGATGAGTACAACGCCTTTGAATCCCTTAATCGGGGGAATAACGAACATTCTGATTAGTATTAATGTGAGTAACTCAGATCTACTACTAACTGACATTCCAGTAGTCCTCAAAATCACTAAGAATAACGAGGAAATAAGTAGGTCAAAACCAATATTCCTAACAGGTGGCCATTTGAATTATCCATACGTGTTCAAATCACCTGGAACATACGGTTTGGATATTGATTTTCTGAAAAATAGTATTGAAGGCGATTCTCCAACTAATATTTTGACCTCATTTGAATTTCCTTTGCAAATTTCAGATTCCAATCAAATACCGTTTGTTCCTCTATCTATCGGAGTACTGGTTGCCGGAGCAGGGATTGCGTTTCTTGTGATAAGAAAGAATTATCACATATTTCATCGACTTAACAAATCTGGCACTAAATAGTCCTTGAGTCTTTTCTTACTTCCTAAACTCTATCACCACTAACTACTATTGATTTGATTTTCTTGTAAATCTGCAGAAGGAAAACAAAGACTGGCAATATCATTAATTATATACATCGAGATCGTGATAGGAATTACTAATATAAAGTAAAGGACTAATCTAAGCAGCTATATCCATCTATCAAGACAACAGCAAGAGCCGATCTTTGAATAAGAATTATGAAATCCGGATATTCAACTTTGTGTCAAGCTTCGAAAAGTGCACTTGTTTTATGGAACTTGTTCATAGAAGGATTTTTGAAATGCTATGACTTGCAGAGCATTATTGTGATGTCTCGGCAACAACCACTTCACATCCGTCTGAAGCGCTATCACCATCTACGGGATTAATGAATGCTGTATCATATCCGGGTCCACATGTTATTTTGTCTACTGAGAAATCTTTGAAGGAGACAGAACCAAGGACAAAAGACGCCATAAGAGTGTCATTGCCCATACCACCATTAATTTCATCTGCTCCTGAACCCCCTTGCACTACATCGTCACCATCATTACCTTCTAGTTTGTCGTTTCCAAGATCCCCACTCACATAATCATTGCCGGAGTCACCATGTAGAGTATCCATACCGCCGCTTCCATATAGGCTGTCTTTACCATCTTTGCCTACTATGGTATCAGCCCCCATAGTCCCATAGATCGTATTTGCTTTATTTGTACCTGTTATATCTGCAGCAAGAGTATGTATTGGATAGTACAAGAGATTGAGAAAAATCAATATCAATAAAACACCGAATATGTTTGATTGCAGGCTTTTTTCTAGAATGGACCGATCGGCCATGAACTTTTACTCTTACTCATAAGCGACATACTGCTATAAGCGGTGTTTACGAATATTATTACTTATACTTATTCCTAATTAATTGAATCTTTGTTAGTAAATAATTGTACTGGAAGGGGGAAAAACAATCACATGCCTTGCATGCTCAAATGAGTGTGTTTTAAAGATTCTAGCCAAACGATTTTGACAGGGATCAGGTTTAACCCGTAAAATGATTCAACATTTTGATTTGGTTGCATCGTTATTTCGTTATTCTCCCTGTAGTTCAATCCAAAATCTAGTTCGAGTATTATCATAATATACCATCTCCTCAGGTCTTTACCAGCCTGCATACTTCTATAGTATGTCTAAGATTATCTAATTTTGCTAAATTTATAAAGTTCAATGTAATTCAAGAGGTAACAGACCTTTTTGGGCCATCAATCAAACAAGAGAGAAAATTTTTCTAGAATAAAATGCTAAGCTCAAATAAAGGATGAGTCCATATTTAGGTTAGTGGAGTATCCGGAGATAATTAATAGAGGTAAAGATGAGATGATGTATCAATCTTGTATGAAATGCAAATCTATACAGAGAAGCATAGAAACAATTCATAGGTCTGACGGCAACGCTCTGCAATTAATTACATGCACAGATTGCGATCATAAATGGAAGGAAATCTGGGAGATCTAGAAAACAATCCGGATTCGATGCACGCTGCTTAATTTACCTTTTCTGTCAGAATTTTTCAAATTTGTACTACAAATTTAGTAAAGAATGAAAAATAGGGCACAGATTAGAAGCTTGGACTATTAAATCGGCAGCTCAGAGAAATCAGTAGGAAAACTGTAAGGTCCCTCACCAAGGCTATGTGGATTTGATTCTGACTCGTTTTCAGTACATTCAGCGTTGCTTGATGATTGAGCATTCGAGTTTTGAAGATTCATATTTGAATTTTGATTATCTTTATCTTTATTCTCGGGGTCTTCTACATTACAATTTTCGCTTTCAGTATCGGATGTCTTTTTAGAGTCACATTTTGAATCATCTTCTTGATCGCATTTTTCAGCATAAATTGGTAAAATAGGGGCCGCCGAATGCACAACTAGAGCGACAATCAGAATTGCTAATATTGAAATATTCATTCTATTTACGATCATTCTAGAATAGTTTTGCTTCATTTTGATATATCTGGAATGCCTTTGAATTAGTTGGAATATTGACAACTATCATTGTAGACTTGAAATTGTTTGATGAATTCATACTTATTATTTGTTAGGAGAAGATCGAAGGAATTAGAATTAGATCCAGATACTGAAAGTACTTAAGTAAATCCACACAGACTGCCATTGACTCTTATTTTTTTCACCTCTAGAATAATGCGAAAATGTTTCCAAGCATGTTCTTATCAACTAAAAAACTTTCATGCATCAGTTGATACCAAGTATAGCTGAGAGAAGCACTCACGCTCATCAATGCGGCAATTGTGGTGTATATTCAAATGTAAATATGAATGCGGTCATTCAAAATGCTTTGGTTTGAAGTGTCAACTTTGTAATTCTGGATTAAGTGCATAATTGGTCAGAGTCTCTTGGCGATCCTATTCGAAACTTAATGTGATCCAACATTACCCTAGATCCAGATATATTTATCAAGAAAAGTACGGGATTACTCATTCTGTTCAAAATTAATAACCACTAACCTGTTCGTTTCTTTTCTGAAGAACATCCCTTAATTCGCTATACTACTATCAGCTTTACAAAATGCATTTTCTTATTTGATTGAAGATGCTTTGCAATATCCTTAACTTCTTCAGCTTCCCCCTTGAGGGAAAATATTTCTAAACACCTATGCTTGTCTATCTTGTTGTGCAAGTGAACATTGACAATCTTGTCAAATTTGTGTCTTATTGAAGCAACCTGATCATCCGAATCTTCATCGTGTACTGCCAGTAGCAATGAATTAACTACCCCTTCAAGATCTTGCTTCATGCGCTCTTCTGCTAACAAATTTCTAATTCCAGCCCTTACTATCTCTGACCGGCCAGTAAATCCAAGAGTTTTCTGAAGTTTGTCTAGACCCTCCAATATATCATCATTTAGAGAAACACTTACTATAGTCAATAGATACAAGTTAACATTGTTCATATATATAATTCTCTACCCTCTTTGGTAACTGAGAATTTAATACCTGAAAAGTTGTGTATTCTACTAAATCACGGTTATCCTAAAGTGACTATAATGGAATGCCTCTAATCAACTTTAAGAAAATCATCCAAAAAGATCCTTTACCAATGACCAAAGACATGTCCGAATTGTGGACAAATCTGGCTTATTCTAAAGTTAATTATACTAGAAGGAAAAATAGTGCAGTTGAAGGTAGGGATGAACAAATTTGCTTTATTTGACAATTCTGGTTTGACATATTTCCTAATTCAAGAAGATAACGTTTATTAACATACTTATATATCTAATGTGATAGATTAATAACAAAACTATATATTCTTAATAATCTATAGTAAATTAAGAACTCATGTGTGTTAGATTATCGTCAGCAAGAATGATATCATTAGTTTGCTACTGTGTTATTAATTTTGAACCTATTCAACGGAACCTCTTAAAATGCAAGGAATGCGTACAGGTTTGAAGTAATTCAAGTGTTGATACAGTTACTACGAATGAATCAGTCTGGCGAATGTACGTGAAGTATCTTAGGACAGAACAATAATGCAGGAAGTTGTACGCATCGATAAGCTATCGTATAGTTATGAAACTGTTCTTTCGCTAGATAATGTTTCCTTTACAGTGTACCAAGGCGATTTCTTGGGAATAATAGGACCTAATGGTGCAGGAAAAACAACACTTTTTCATTGCATGGTTGGACTAATAAATAATTACCAAGGTCAACTCAAGATATTTGGACAAGATATTCGGAAGAGCAAGAAATTACTACAAAAAATAGGATACGTACCTCAGAGGAAATTTATTGATCAGGGCTTCCCAGTCACTGTCAAGGAAATTGTATCTTTAGGGGCAATCGGAAAAAAACCTTTGAGCAGGATTGAGGCAGCGATAAAGACAGTGGGGTTGTTAGAAGAGAAAAATAGAAGGATAGGTAATCTCTCTGCTGGTCAGCAACAAAGAGTTATAATTGCCAAAGCATTGGTGAACGATCCACTTTTGTTGATTTTGGATGAACCTACTATCGGAATTGATGTCGAAACACAGAACAAATTCTATGCCTTGTTGACAGAATTAAACAGGGAAAGGAAAATTACAATAGTATGGTCATCGCATGATATGAACGCTGTTGAAAAATTCGCAAATAAGGTGGCATGCATTGACAAGAAAATGTTCTTTCACGGCGATGCAATTCTATAATCAAGACTTCGTCTCTATCCGCCACGATTAGAGACCTGCTAGCCTAAAAATAACGTTGGAAGAATCGTTACTTAAAGCAAAATTAAATGATCTGTTTTTCGAGTTACTTCGGAACAAAGTGGGATATTACTTTACCCTAGTTTACTACAATTTTGCCAAGAGTGCCCGCAAGCTGTTCACCCAACCAAATATCGCCATTTGAATCCGAAGTCGCCCACTGAGCATACGGGTTTGGATGGGGAATAATAAATTTCCGAGAATTACCTGACGTCGGATCCAACACAAATGACTGATTTGATGTATGTTGTACTATCCAAATATTGCCAAGCTTGTCAAGAGCCATGCCAAATGGCAGACCTAACGTGTCAAGTTCATAATTGCGAAACTGATTGCTAGTCAAATTAAATAATGTGACTGACCTGTCATTGTGGTTCGATACAAAGATACTGTTCAAGTATGGAATTGAGAGTATGTCTGTTGGACTTGCAAGTAGATCTTCGTAGGAATGAGGAGGTGAATACCGGTATATTGTATCTGTATTATTCGAGGAGATTCCAATTAGGCGTCCCAATTCATCTGCGATCCAGAGTGTAGATTCATCATATACAATTCCTAGTGGTCGAGATTTAGCAAATGGTAAATGTATTACTGGCTCAAAGTTTCTTGTATTGGTATCAAAACGAAATATGTTTGCATCATTGGGCGACGTCATCCAGATAATTCCACTGTCATCTATTGCCATTCCAAAAATTGTCTCATTAGTCTGAATGTCGTAAACTTTGTTCGAGGCATGAGAAGATGGAACATAATATCCTATTCGTTTTAACAAGGGATCCAAGTACCAAATAGTACCGTTCGAGTCAATAACAGAGGCAGTTACAATGCTAGTATCATTCAATTTATGCTCCTTATACATATTGGTTGCAATGTCAAATTCCCAAATTCTTCCGCTATCAATTACAGTGTCACCTATCCAGACTTTTTGGCGATTATTATCGAACAGAGGATATAACGGCCAACTCTGGCGAGCAGGAATCGGAAATTGCTGGATATCAACCTTCAAACGATCAAGTGGATCAGAATTTGCTTGTGGACTGTCACTTCCTAATGCATTTGAATAAAGTGGTATCATAGAGAATCTAGTCATTGAGATGCCCTGTAACAGAATAAGCAATATCAATAAGATAGGCGCCAGTACTCTCACAGGCACATCGTTATTTGGCCGTCGATATTTTATCGTTTATATTCTTGTTCAAGGAAATTATAATGCCATTTATAGATCTTAGGAGGCAAGAACGCAAGAAAAAATCGCAGAATTAATTGCCAACAACGTTATCAAAGGAGGTGGCGGTCGAAACACTCGCAGTTTTCATACTTGACAAATTCATGTGAATTATAGACTCTCCCAAATGTAATATTTGACAAATGAATTAGAGAACGGCCCTTGCGGAATTCGTAAGTATGGAATCCTCGCTTACAAAGTTAAATAGAAAAATATTCACTCTTCTTAAGCTGGCTGATATTTGGTGTTAGAGAATAATTTTCATGCACATTACCCATATTAAAAAAGTTTGAATCTAGTACAATGATTGAAACATGTAAATACCGTGAAGTAGGGCTGATTGAAATCAGGTTAAGTTTTAAAGACCAGTCTGATGAATCAAGCAAATATTATTTTTGTCTATTCGTACTGCTAGATGAGTAAAAATATTCTGTCAATACTGTAACCTAGACTCTGTAAATTTGTTCTAGGTCAAAATATGATTCGTGGTAAAAATCGTACTGGTACTATCCAGCTAATGAAGATATTAATTCAATATACTGGAAAGATTTCGTACTTAACAGTTATGACTTTACTTAATTCAGTAATCACAATTACTTGGAGTGCCAATTGTTCCTTAGGCTAAATCAGTGTCCAGATAATAATTGAGCAAGACATTCATCAATCTAGTACAATTCTAGAAAATATTTTTTACAGGAACACTATTATAAAGTGGTAGGTATTGAATGAGTAGATACTGAATGGTTAATTTTCATACTTCTAAGCAAATTAACGCCCCGCTGTCTAAAGTATGGCTAACAATGGCTGATCTAGATAGGGAACCAGAATTTTGGCACGGTACTAAGTCTATAAAAAATATCAAGAAATCTGAGAATCTTATTGAGAGAGAAGTCGTAATTGCATTCAGAAACTCCGTTTGTAGAGAAACTGTTTCATTAGTACCTATGAAGTCGATCACTACTCAAATAACTGATGGTCCGATCAAGGGAAAAAAAGTAGTGGTCCTTCATTCTGAAGGAGAAGATCTAACTATTGTGGATGTTGAGTGGGATATAAAGGTCTCAGGTATAATGGCAATTTTTTCGGGGATAGTAAAGAAACATATTCTAGAGGGGACGGAAGCCGCATTGGATAGAATCTCACGGGCAATTTGATAGTAATAGGATGTAGTTTAGATACCATTTAGTTTTCTAATGCAAACTATATGTGTAGCAGTTGATATTAGTTAAGGGGATTATTAGTTCCTTCCTATAGTAACTATACCCGTGTCAAGTTATTTAAGTAAAGATTACTTAGACAAACTAATGTATATTGTCCAGATATCTAGGCTAGGAATCAGTCTTAATATTTTTTTCCAAGTTCTAAAGTAATTGAGTAGAGGATTGATAATAATAATATTTTTTGTTTTTTAATGGATGTAAAAGTAGATATGAACTTTCAAATATATCATCGCTTGAGAGATATCAACTCATCATCAGTTTTTATTATCCAGTTAACAAAATGCTCATCTAATTTGTGGTATTTAACAAGATGTCTCTTTCGTTCAGCGGAAGGTATCTCTACTTTGCAAACACCGCATATCATTAATTATAGACTAAATATTGTTGACTATTCATCTACTTAAACATAACTCTAGTATTCTTCCTATCCTTTTAAATAGCAGTATCAGGAATTGCCAAGCTTGACCATGTTTTGACAGATAGCTAACGCCCCCTTTCAGAATCAATGGATTTCTAGTTCTAATCAAATAGCGCTGAAAAACCTCTATCTATTGTTTACAGATTTGCAATAAAAGTAGGAAGTTCTCTAGCAAATATCTAATCGTAGAAATAAACCAGTTCAGCCGAAATGGTCTATTCTTCTTAATATGGTATTTCGTTGCTCCAAGTAAGTGGGTCATGGCCTAGTTTACTTTAGACTTTATGGAGATGAGGGATGCCCCGCTCAAGTCTAAGCGCGGTCAGTAAATAATACCACTGTTTGTCCTTGATCTTATTCGCCACCAGCGACTTATCAGTTGTATTTGAATAGGGCACCTTTGCGATAAATTAAACACGTGACAAATCATCATGCAAGCTCCGTACTTATCCCTATTGGTTGTGTAATCTGATTTTCGTGCTAGGTACATGACTATTTTTTTCTGGAATTGATTAAGGTCAGAGAACTTATATGTTCTTAAGGGTTCACCAGTATTCAGTGTCATTTGATAAACAGGCATTCGCTTAAACAGATAACGTTACTCTTAGGATTTGCTTTCGCCCTTGCATTTAGCATGTCATTTCTTAATGCGTTCGCTCATCTACCTCATACTCCACATTATAACGGTGGGTCTAATAGAGATGGACTTGGTCAATATTATCCATACTTGGCATTGGACCCTGAATATACGCCTGCAAAAACACCTACGCAAATTATGTTTAGCATTCAGGATTTTGACGGTAATGACGTGTATAATGTTCAGACTATGGTAGAAGTATATGAGGAAATCTCAGGAAAAAGGATCAAGACTTTCCCATGGACAATTCAATCTATAGGAGATTTTGTATATTACTACACTTTCCCAAAAACCGGTAACTATCAAATAGTATTAAGTGTTCTACACGACATTTCGACAGATAAAATTGGCCAGGTTGATCCACCAAGAAGTATTCTAAATGGTAACTTTGGTTGTGAATGTGATAGAGTTATTTTTAACATTACGGTTTCAAACACTTGGGGAGATATTAGAAATTCCTTGTTGTATATTGCAGTTATATTACCTGTAGCCGTGTTAGGAACTGTTTTGGGAGTTTCGTACTATAAACGGCAAAAATCTACCTTAACCGGAAATTCACAAAAACACGAGTTAGTAAGGTATGGCATAATGCTTCTGGCAATAGCCGGAGGTCTAGTTCATTTAGCAATCTTCCCAGAGCATAGTTCTCAGCAAATTTATTACTCTATCTTTTTACTAAGTGCTGCGGCTGCTCAAATAGCTTATGGGATCATGTACATACTTGTCAATATGTCACAAGAAATTGAATCGCTCACAGACCAAAAATCTATTCTATCTTATTATAGAAAGACCCTTCTAGTTAATCTCTTCGGTCTTATTGGAACAGGTGTCTTGGTGGGGCTCTACATTTACTCTCTAATATTACCCCCTCCTCTGTCCCCCAGTAATAAACCTGAGACACTAGACATATTTGGTATCATTGCAAAAGCAGTAGAATTACTTCTAATCGCAGGAATAGTGGCCCTTTTGATTTGGGAACGGCGAAGGATGCGCAATCTCATATTGAAACACAATTAGTCTTATTGTTTACTATGATTTAATTGGTGAAAATAGTGTCATAAATATGACATATCTTTTCTTAATCAATTTCCTAAATTCGCCAGTAATATGTTAAGCGTCTGAAAAGTCTAACTTGCACTAATCTTACATCGACCTTTACTCCAGATTTCCTACGGAACAATGAAAATGAGATCACAATAACTTTGGAAATAATCATGATTTCAATCTTTAATCTGGAGCTTCGCACTGCGATTAGATTTGTTGTTACTGACAATTGATGTCTTTATCCTGATGAAGCACTACCTAATTGTGAAATGCTCCTTCGCCGGATACTTTTCAGAGGTAGATTAGGTCAAGATGGACTATGTAAGATATCAATGACACTCTGAATAACTTTGCCGTGAGCTGCATCCCTAGCCATAGAAATCAAAAGAATATCATGTCCCAAAGGAAAGGTGGCCAATTTTATTTTTTCCCTCTCAGATACAGTATACAAGACCTTACCAAAAATTGAATCGAAATCCTCTCGCATTATATTATTGATTGCATAACTAAGATACAATTTCATAGACTCCTCATCCTTTTCTAATGATTGAAGACCTTCCTTCATTCCTCCAGCTATTAGTGCTCCCGTTCTATCTATTACACCCGCAAATCTTATCATATCATCGAGATCAAGCAACCGTAAGCATAATTCATTTCTGTCTGCCTGGTTCAAATAGAATCAATAATTGGTTTGTCTAGGCTGTTTTTAAATATTAGTCATGACGATTAAATCTTATCTTATCTGTTAGCACTTGTTCAAGTATCAAGGAACCCTGCCATTTATTTTGCACAAAAGTATCGAAACTCGGGAAACAAAGTTAGTGATAAGCAACAACTAGACTTAATTTATTAATCAATTAATTGAATGCTCTTCGGAATATCTTTAAAATATTACAATACTACAACTATTCTCATAATGATTTGATAAAATATCATAAATCCTTTTAAGCATCTATCTCTTGTAAATCCCATAGATGGCTGATTCACTTATAGCATATGCAATTACGGCAGGATGTTTCATAGCGTGGGGTATTATCTGCGGAGCAGCTAGGACACGACGACTAAATTCCAATCCATTGATAAGTTCATCGGGCGAAAAGAAAGTAAAGTATTCTTCCGACGGAAAACCTCTCAACGACTAGACCAACTACTTACTCAATTTATTCCCTTTTTCATTTTTATTTTGACAATGTAATTCTAAGTGACGTTGTGGAGTCGATCTGGTTGTTCAGCGAAAATACATGACTCACTTCACGCACAACTTATATTCTGGTTAAAAGGGGCATCTGTATGCCAAAAGGCGGACGAAGAGGAGGTAGAGTTCGAGATAAGTGGCGCGACAAACAATGGATAATCGTAAATGCGCCACAAGCTTTTGGAGGTCACCCAGCTAATTATATTCCTATAACCGATCCTGAGACCGCCAAGGGAAGGGTAATTGAGAATACCATGTATGATTATCTAAAACAAGACCCCGCCCAACATCAAACTAAGGTTTTTGTAGAATTAGATAAAATTTACCAAGGAACAGGAACAACGATATTTAAAGGTCATGAATATGCTAAGGAGTTTCTTAGGAGTCTGATAAGACGAGGTAGCTCAATGGTAAATTATGTTGGAGATTATACTACTCAAGATGGATATACGTTTAGAGTAGCAACGGTAGCTTTTAGCCAGAGACGATTAAATTCTTCCAAGAAACATAAACTAAGAGTAATTGCACATGAATTCTTATTGGAAAAAATGCCGAAATTAACAATCGAGCAGTTTATCGATGACGTTACAAAAGGAAAATTAAGTATGGATCTTCTAGGGGCTTGTAAGAAAATCGCATCATTACGTCATGCAGGAATTAAGAAAAGTAAGCTCATATCGACGCCAGAGTCGCGAGCTATGAAGGGAGCAAAGGTGTCAGGCATTGAGGATGAGGCCAAGGAAGAAAATATTCAGAATGTAACTTCACAATAATGAAGGATGAATAAAAAGGCAATAGTGGATCTAGGTATAGAGCGCGCAACAATTAGCGTTGTGTTGCATGCAACTGAGGACTATGAAAAAGTCAAATCTAACATTATCAAAATCTTCGACTTAACCTCTAACAAATTTGAAGAATCATATACAAGGGGTCACTGGGGAAATGAAATTTGCCTTCTAAATCTAAGCGTAGATCATATCGAAGCAGGACAACTAATAAGGAGGATTTATGATTTGCTTGACAAAAATAGCAAGGCCAGACTCTTGAATCTGCTTGATTACTCAGTGGATGAAAAAAATAACCTTTATCTAAGAATTGATAAGCAGAGTCTATGTGACGGCAAAATTGCATTATCGGATCAAGATTCAATTAAGATAAAGTTTAAACCGATTAAAACTTTTAAACCAAGCAGTAAATTTAGGACCTACAGGGATTTGTTATTATCAGAACAATAGATCTTGGAATAAGGCTTCAAGAGTTAACAGATGCAATTACTATGGCCAGAAAACTGAAAATCGATGCTATCGGGGTTGAATCCTTTCAGCCTGAACATACTTCATTTGATCTAGTTTTGCGTATAAAAAATAGAGCTCAGCCACCAGGAATTCTTCCCCAGTTGGTTGTTTCCGATGACATATCCAAAATTAATACCGATACTGATATTGTTACCATTTCGGACCTAGCCAAAATAGATCATAGCCAACTAAAAAAGAAAATGAAGCCTAAAATAGGATTCGAAATATTCATTGCCAATGCTCGTGGGTTAAGTGGAAAAGAATTAGGGAAGTGGATGTCTGAAGCAAAATACCTATACCGTCTTAGCAGATCTACAGGATGTCAATTCATCCTTTCAAGCGGTGCTAAGTCAATTTTTGAAATGCTTTCAGCTCGAACATTTGAATCGATTCTGACTGTTCTAGGAATAGCTCCATTAGCTTATTGGAAGAATCTATCTAATTGGTTAGCTTTGAAAGATACAATGAGGTCGCTTTAATGCTAAGGAGACGAAATAAGCGCCGATACCTTGCAATTTTATGTAAACTTGATTTGTCACTTGCCGAGTTAAGGCGAGAGATTGAACAACGATTTACGGAGCTTTTTGGTAGTGTAGCGATTGAATTTGCATATGTGAGATCTTACAGTTCTAAATACCAAGGAATCTTAATTCTCGGATGTGACCTAAAGTACATAGAGCAAGTCTTGTTTACTATAGCAGTATTGCATCATCCTACGACCGCTATTGCGATGTCGGGAACTTTAAGAAGACTGCGTAAAGGACTTGATAAGCTGAATTACAATCTGAATGCTTAAAAATGATTAAGCATTCCGAGGATTGGGGATGAAGTAACAGCTGCTCCAGTCTGAGTTTTAAGACGATGACGAACTCGCGACGAACTGACCCAAATATTATTCTTCTTTGGGCTTTCTACTGGAAGACAGAGTAGGGTACAAACAAAGGACAAATTTGAGGCAGAATGGGTAAAGTTATGTGTTCTTATTTGATCTTTTTTCAGTAGTATAGGTTAAATGTGCATTTGAATTGATAACAGTCATGGAACCATCATATCACTATCCATTGTACAGGCCGCCATCCGAGGCCAATTCATTAATTTTTCAAGTTACTCTTGGCTGTTCGTTTAACAAATGTTCCTTCTGTAACATGTACAGATCTAAGGTATATGTGGAAAGACCCTGGCCAGAAATTAAGGCTGAAATAGATCTAGCATCAGATTCAATTTTGGACGCACGCAGAATATTCCTCGCAGATGGTGATGCATTGAATTTACCTACGGACAAGCTAATCCAAATTTTAGATTATTTGCATGACAAGTTCCCTAATGTGGAACGAATTTCTTGTTACGCAATGCCAAAAAACCTTCTGCAAAAGACTAAAGATGAGTTACTTAATTTGAAGACGTCTGGGTTGACCATGTTGTACGTTGGCATAGAAACTGGTAGTAATTTGGTACTCAAGAAAGTTACAAAAGGAGCCACTGCAGCTGGAATTGTCAAGGGATGTCTCAGAGCTCTAGATTGTGGCTTTACTCTATCCTGTATGATAATTCTGGGCCTAGGGGGAAAAAAATACTCTGAAGAACATATAAAAGATACTGCAAAAGTTATTAGTGAAATTTCACCTCACTATCTGGGTGCTTTGGCCTTGATTCTAGAAGATGGCGTTTATCAAGAATTTATGACTAAATTCGGTGAAAAGTTCGAACATTTGAATGACCTGCAATTGCTAGACGAACTCTCGCTACTTATTGAAAACCTTCACCCTGAGTCACATCTAATTTTTAGAGCAAATCATGCCTCAAATGTATACTCGATAGGTGGAACGTTACCTGTTGAAAGAGATAAATTACTTTCTCTAATTGTTGAATTGAAGAGTAACCCTGAAATGCTAAAACCAAAGATATTAAGAAGATTTTAGATATTTCAGGTACTAACATTTGGGTGTGTCAACTGAGTTGGTTTTTTAGTACGGTTCTCTTGACAATGTCCGGTATCGCTACAAAACTAGTGACATGGATATGACATCTTAAAGGTGAAAAAACTAATAGTAGAAAATAAGCTACAGACCATATATTGGAATGAAGGACATAAAGTGGATGACGCAGCTCTACAATATTGAATTGAGTTTAAGCAGACAGTTTTATCCTTTTACTATGACAGAATTTCGTCACCTACAAGAATACTCGAGACTTAGAAATCGATCACAGAAAGCCAACTATCTCGCATGTCTTGGGATTCATGGCCAAATCATCCAAAAATGTACCAAGAAGAATGAAATGAAACTGACGCATAATGCAGCGAGAGTGACCACAACTACGGAATGGAATCGCGATCAATTGCAAACAAGAAAAGAATGAATAGGCCATGCGAGAGAACAATCTTTTCGAATTATTGAGGTAGGCTATAACATGAATGATTAAATTCGAGAATTATCTTATAGAAGAGCGATCGTTGGACAATTCCCTAACTTGCTGCTGTAATACCAATAATATTAAGAGGAATTTGCAAATTTGATTTCAGATCGATCAGACATATATTTTCGGAGCACTGGTGGTATAGTAATTCCCCCATCGTTAGTTTGATAGTTTTCTATTAATGCAACCATCGTCCTCTCAGTCGCAACTAATGTACTATTCAACGTGTGAACGAGTTGAGTATCTTCATCCATTTTGTCCCTGTACCTTATACTTAATCTCCTCGCTTGGAAGTCCGTGCAATTAGAGCAAGAAACAATTTCTCTGAAGGCACCTTGACCGGGAAACCATGCTTCAATATCATAAGTTTTTGCAGCAACTTTACCAACCTCGGTACTACAGAGTAAAACTACTCTATACGGTATGTCTAGGCTCTGATAAAACTTCTCTGTAAGCATTAACATTCTTTCGTGCTCCTCTGTCGAATTCTCTTGCTTACAATAAATGAACTGTTCTACCTTTTCGAACTGGTGAACTCTGAAAATTCCTTTCGTATCTTTTCCATGCGCTCCTGCTTCCTTCCTGAAACAAGGACTTAAGCCTCCATATCTCAACGGCAAGTCCTTACTGTCTAATATTTCTCCCATATACATAGAGGCTATCGCGTGTTCAGAAGTCCCTATCATGTACATATCTTCCTGATCGATTTTGTAAATGACATCTTGCAAGTCGCTTAGTATCACAGCACCCTTGATGGCGTCTAATTTTAGCATAAAGGGTGGTTGTATTAGATTGTAGCCATTTTCTTCGAGAAAGTTTAGAGCATAGTTGATTAGTGCTTGATTCAGTTTGACCAAATCATTCTTCAAAAAATAGAATCTTGCTCCGGCCACCTTTGATGCACGTTCCAGGTCTAGAATTTGTAACGAAGTACACAAATCCACATGATCTAAATAATTAAAATTCTTTTTGCTAACCCCTTCCATCGTTCTTAGTACTACGTTGTCGCTCGAATCGTTACCGTCGGGCACAGAGTCAGCCAATAAGTTAGGAATGGAAAGCATCAATTGATTAAATTTGTCTTCGGTAGTTGAGAATGCGTTGTCCGAACGATTCATCTCCAATCCAATTGACTTCATTTGGTTGAGCTCAGCAGAGACATCTAGTTTCTCCTTTTTCTTATTTGATATCTGCTCAGAAATTACATTTTTCCTATGCCTAATATCTTGCCTACCGGATATCAATTGTCTTCTTTTCGTATCCAATTCAATAAGCTCATCGAGAGGGAAGTCTATTTTTCTCCTTCGCAGCATTTCCTTCAAGAGTTGTGGCCTTTCTTTCAGAATCTTAGGATCAATCATTGGATAATATCGCCGTTCCAATCGAAATGTGTTCCAAAATCTCATCTACTGTACTAATGAAGGTCTCGATTGCGGCATGAGAAGAAATTTCGACTAGTAGATGGTTCTTTCTGGTCTTGAGAATAATCGATATTCCTTGAGGTACCATAACATTGTCAGGTTGTAGGGAATCTATTACAGCTTGTGCCTCCTTTGCACTTGCGAACGAAATCTCCATTGAAGATGTAAACTGAAGACTATTGGACCCCACTAAATTTTATTACCTTCCTTAATTTTGAATCAAAAATGTCGACATTTGAAAATGGAATAGTACATTCTATGAATGTATTGGTGCTTTTTGTGTTTCCGCCAGATTCGACCGCCAATCGATTAGCATCTGAACTTAGCCCTTGCCTAAGTTCGCTGCCCCGCGATTCCTTTATTAAATATGTATAGCTGGAACTGGTAGTTTCGGTTCTGATGATCATTGTTTTACCGTAGAATTCGTTATAATCTGCAAGTAATGTTGAGAAAATTTGAAGGTTATAGTCTCTAGTAAGAGTATCACTATTTATCCAGACGCTGACTCCATCATCCGATACCCTCCATTTTTCTGACATTAATGTAATAATTGCGTTCTTCATTTGTAACACAAGATCTTTTTGACACTGGTGACCATGTGTTAGAGAGGTAGTTCTATTTCCAATACAGATGGCCAATCCAATGCTCGGCTTCGATTGAATGCAACAACATTCTAGTAGGAACGAAAAATCCCTAGCTTCATGAACTGGGCTTCCAATTTCTTCATTAGCTAGTGTATATGAATAACCTGCTAGAAGATATTCCAAATTTTGAGGTTGAACTTTAGAGTGTTCATTTACATATCTTGTTACTATCTCAATTAAGCGAAATTTTTCTTCTTGATCAAGATCCTTTGCAGTACGCCATATTCCATTAATCATAAATGGAATATCAGCTGTTCTAACTATCTCCAACGAATTTCTTTCATTCCACGTAATGCCATGAACATAAGGGAAAAGAGTATTAGCCAGAGCGATATGAAGTGGTTTTGACTCCTTATCTGTAAGTAATAAATCCAACTCCTTCTTTATCGTCCCAAACCGCATAGCCTCTTCACAAATGTCGGCATTGAGTCCAAAGAAGGATCTTTTTTCACTTTTATCTTGCTTCTCGCCTAATGCGGATACGACAGGAAGTGCTGATAGGATTTTGTAGTTCTTTTCCAATGACTTTGCTACGATATATGTTAGTCCTCCAGAAGATATCTCCTTGTCGCCATTTATATCAAATTTCCAAGGATTAATTATGCAGTTCTCATCATCAGTTGTAATTTCTTCACTTGACATCTTGTCATGACTGAAGCTCAACCACTTATTGTCAAAGGAGCTCCTTAAAACCTTGGACATTCCTATGCCCAAGTCAGCCAAGATGATAAGGTCATGACCTTCGTTTTTGATTTCATTCATCGCTTCGGGGAACAAACAGTGAGAAAATCTAACTGAGCATCTACTTCCTAATGAAAATATTACGTTAGTTAGTATTGCCGAAGAAATGATACCGTCAGTACTATTCTTGGCAATTATTGAAATATCGTTTCCTTCATAAATATGGTTTCTTAATTTTTCAGCTGATGCTAAGAGGGTTCTAAAAAATTCTTTTCGGCCCATTTGCTCGGTTATTCCAACTGAGCAATGATGGCTGCATACTTCCAGTTCGCTTGTAACTTGCCCGTCCGCTTGTAGTACTTAGATAATCGGTGAATCTTCGCTTCGATTAGTTCCAAAGATCTGATATTCCTCCTATCCGTGTTGTGAGCTCTCAAATGTTTCTGAAGACCGATGGCTTTCTTGACTAACTGAGATAAATCTTCTGGCAATTCCGTATGGATATTGTTTTCAGTTAGGATGTGAGTAATGTTCTTACCTAGAATTGGTTTTGCTAGCGGAATGGCATGTTGATCTCTAATCCTGATACCAATTTCGCTTGGTCCTAAGCCGCCTTTGGATAATTGAATAATTAAAGAAGTTAATTCTGAGTTCGTATTCGAAACCCACGTTGGTAAACTATGAGACGATGGCCTCGTAGAATGTGATTTTCCACGAGTATGTGCATGCATCCTTGCCATTCACATTGCCATAAAATAATACATATCTTAAATGTTACTTATTGAAACGGGCATACTGAGTCAAAATTGAAAACTTCCAATTGAAATCTTAAGGTAAGGATCGCTCGCATGCATTGTCCTTCTCGATTAAGACATAATGGACTCAATATATTGTTGCGAAAACTTTGGATAACATACTAGCTCTGCCTACACATACTACATGACATAAAGGTTAAATAATTGGGCTCGGCCATAGATGCTTAGTATGAATAAGCCAATAATTGTGGCTATCGTAGCTGTATCAATAGTAGTAGGAGCTATGGGATTACCTATTTTTAAGCTAGCAAATGCGCAATATGGGTCAGCAACTGGAGGAAATATAGAAGAACAACTCCAACTAGCTAGAGAAAAGGTTTCGAACGCGCAACAACAAGGTGCATACGGATCGGGTACCCCGATGTTGGGTGTTAATATAGATCAGACTGCCATATTCGTGGGAGTCCTCGTTGCAATATTCGGCGGAGTCGCAGCAGCATTCTTTGCTATGAGCAGAAGCAAGAAATCAGTAACTACAAGCTAGTCAAACATTTTTCACATTTTTTATTCTATCTCTGTAATAATTTTCTGACAATTTATCGTACATACGGTTGGCTACGCTTTAACAAGTGTGACCACAATGTATATATCGAAGCCCAGAGTTGCTAATTATGATGAGCGCTATCTTAGGAATTGCATCATCGATAAGCAATGGATTTCATAGCTTGATAAGCCAAATCGGCCCAGCATACGACCCATTATTTTTCGATGTAATGGTCTACATATTCGGGACAATATTGTTTGCAGTGTTCTTGTTGAGTGTCATCGCATTCTATTTACGGAAAAAAGGACTTGGCGGCGGTTCTGCAAAAGAGAAATGGGTGAGTGAACTTGACAAGTACTTCGATCGTGAACAAATCGGGTTAATTCCAGACGAACTACATCACTGGTAACGGATAATAAGGAAAGCGAGAGTTCAATCCCCCTAGCTTATTAATTCTAATTTTTTATTTTCGTAATATTCAGTTCTTTCAATACGAGGCTTGATGTGACCATCACCTGTTGCCATATCTTTGTATTAGCATTGTGCTTCCGATCCCAAGCACAAATGAGCTTCCATGAAATTGCCAATAATATTGTGTTTTAAGGGGCACCATATTTTCGGCTAAGTCCATCTGCTAAATCTCAACTGTATAGAAATTATCAATAATAACTTCGTATTCAAAGTGACTAAGATCAAAGTTAAGTAAAAATTAGTAGTAGTGTTGAGCTAAGATTCAGAGTACGCCTGTAATTTCTGGTAATTGGGGACTTCAGGACAAGAGTATGCTGAGTAACAAACTAAAAAATGGAAATAAAAATAGAAAATTTGAGCTTTCTCAGATTACTTGCCACGGTCTTGTCGCGAATGTGATTCCGAGCCCAGCACCTATCAGTATCACTTGATAGGCAACGTTCCCCCAAGGCACTGGTTTGAATATTGGCTGACCTGTGACTTGCACCGTTTGACCAGGACCCAACCCAGGACCGACGTGTTCAACGTTCAATTGAGTATGAACATGGTAAATGCCAGGTTCGAGTGCTTTGGCGGTAATACTGTATGGCACGGTACCCTGAGCAGGAATATCAAAGATATTTCCTGGAGGATCTCTAGAAATGAATTCCCATCTATTGCCTGCATTAGTAGACTCTGAAAATAGAGATAGCCATGCTCTGAGCGGCCTGTTTACGAGACTCTGAAGCGTTCCTGATACCGTTAACGAATCACCCGTGTTTAGCGTTTGCGCGGAGAATGTCTCGTCTTGAATTCTTACGAATCTGCTCTGAAGTTGTGCTTGGACACCATGACCTTCTACCTGAGGTGCGATGGTTGCAATCGCGGAAAGCCCAATTACTGCACCTATTAGTACAATTATTACGGTCTTAGTTCCCTTCGTAATTCTACACCTAGGCTTACCAGAAAAAACAAAGATATATGCTTTGCTGTCTATTAGACACTCCTTAAATCCAATCTATATGTGCAGTCTAGGACCCAAATACAATTGACTGCTCTAAAAGGATGCTTGCTTGGCTTAATAGACACTTTAAAACCCTTTTCTAGTAAATAGTAGGTTGGCTAAGTTTAATAAGATTCAAAATTAACTCAACGTTGCTAAACTTCCTTATTCAAAACACACAATACTTGCTCAGCTAAGCAAGTTGAGTCCTATCCATCATTCGTTGGCCACCGCGATGAAAATTAGAAGTTACCCCAAAAAAGGAGCAGCGAGTAGAGTCTAGATTGTGCTTCGAGGCAGATAAATGTAGAATTATTTGGAAAATTTAGACTTTGGCGAAAATCTAACGATGAGAAGGTTCTTGAGTCAAACCTCCAAGGGGATTAGGCTTAGGGTAGACAAACGTGGATAACTACGTTTTCCATTTTTTTCATAGACGCAAAATTTAAAAAGGCAACGCGTGCTTGTATAATTAATGACTTTACCAAAGGGATTCGGTGAGGGTGGCGGCGGAGGCCGAGTTAGCAGTGGAAGTGGCCGAGATGACATAGAAAAGATGATAGGTCGTAGAGTAGAGAATATGAGGGGCATTTTCATTATTGGTTTCGTTCTTTGCTGGGTAGCTACTGCAGGGGGCGTTTACGTCGGCGTAACAGTTTATCCGTGGGCTTATCCGTTGCCGAGCGGCATGTACGCACTGTCAGTGCTAACAGTAATAGAAGCATTAGGGCTATTTTGGATCCTCAAAATGACAGGGGAAAAACAAGTACGAGCTTAGACTTCGAACCATTCCTTTTTTACGTAAAATTTCTCTTTATTTATATTGCCTTTTTAAGCTTCACTTTTCACTATTAGCTCCCTGCAGTTACAAGTGAATGTTTAGAGTTCTACATCGACATAAGGAAAGCTAAGACTTCTGGAGAACAATGTTTAAGCATTCTACAGATATTACAAATGGTTAGAATCTAATTTCTCGAATAAATCTGTAATCAGAATAAAATTTTATATAGCACCTTTAGGAGATGTTTGATAATGGTCTGGCTTAGACGCACGACACACTACTTGTTCATAGTAGTAGTTGCTGTAAATAGCACCTTACTTACTATCAATGCGGGAGACTATATTTTCTACACTGACTGGGCGTGGACGTCCTTTGTAGTATTCTCAATATCACAATCTACTATGCTTGTGGTGGGGGCAATCTACTATATGTTGTTCACAGGTGTTCCAGGAACTGCTACATATTATGCGACTATCATGACAATCTACACTTGGGTGGCTAAGGGTGCATGGTTTGCTTTGGGATATCCGTACGACTTCGTCGTTACACCAGTTTGGATACCTTCAGCTATGCTCTTGGATCTTACTTACTGGGCCACTAGGAGAAACAAACACGCGGCAATAATAATAGGCGGAACCTTAGTTGGACTTTCGTTGCCTATCTTCAACATGATTAATCTGCTTTTAGTCAGAGATCCATTGGAGATGGCTTTCAAATATCCAAGACCAACACTGCCTCCGTACATGACTCCGATCGAGCCCCAGGTAGGTAAGTTCTATAATAGTCCCGTAGCATTAGGTTCAGGTGCAGGAGCAGTACTTAGTGTTCCTATAGCTGCATTAGGCGCGAAATTAAACACTTGGACATACAGATGGATGGCCTCGTGGAGTAAATGGGACTAAATCTCTAACCCCTTCCTTTTTTGTTTTTTCGTCTGTTACTGTTTAGAATTCTTCGGCTCAAATTTAACCATTAAGTTCAATACTTACCTAAGGAACAATATGTGACCTTTAAGGCATATGTGCAAAGTATAAGTTTAGGCGTAGATTAATTTTAGATTGATTCAGAATTCTATGTCAGTCGAAGGAGGACCAGTTAAGGGAAAAGAAGAGGAACCTGAGTGTGAGCACTGTGGCTTGACGTTAGAAGCATGCATGTGTGCTTGCCCTTATTGTGGAGAACGAGATTCTTGCGAGTGTTGTCTGTTTGACGCAGCGACTGGTGGATAGAACCCTAGGTGATTTCATTATATATCCTTTAAGTATTATACCAGGTAGATATTGAATTGCTGAATTCTCTAGTGAAAAACTCGCTCTCCTGGGTAATAGGCGGTCCCCAAGGTAGCGGTGTAGATTCAGCTGCCAACATTTTCTCAAACGCCTGTGCTCAAGGTGGTTTACACCTATATGGAAAAAGAGAGTATTATTCTAACATCAAAGGTGAACATAGCTATTTCACAGTGAGAGTCGATGAGTCTCCCATTAACTCACATCTCGATGAAATTAACTTCCTGGTGTCATTTGATGCAGAAACTGTGATTAGACACGCACCCAATGTATCAAAAGGGGGCGCTATAATATATGACTCTTCACTTGTTAAGCTTACATTTGATGAAGTTCCCACACTCGACGAACAATCTTCATCCAAAATATCTGATATGCTGAATCGCATGGGATTTGATAGAACAGTACAAGGTATGCTGGACTTAGCTAAATCTAACGGATGTGCACTTTATGGTCTTCCGTATTTTGAAATCATTGAAAATTTGGCAATGAAACTTAACAACCCAGCCTTGGGCAAGTTGACTAGGATGATTAACGTGATTGCACTGTCGTCATCACTTGCTCTCTTAAGATTTGACAAAGAGCATCTCATAACAGCGATAAAAAAAGTATTCCGCTCAAAACAAAAAGTACTTGACAGTAATCTATCCGCCGCCGAATATGCTTATGAATACGTCGCGCAGAAATTTGATTCGTCGTCTATTTGTTATGCTCTCGAGTCGAGACCTCGTTTAACTGATTATTTGCTGATTCAAGGGAATCAAGCATCAGCAATGGGGAAAATAATAGGTGGCTGCAGATTTCAAACTTATTACCCAATTACTCCTGCAAGTGATGATAGCGAATTCCTAGAAGCTAACCAGATCTTTGATCAGTCAGATGGTAACAAAGGATCTATCCTCGTAGTTCAAACCGAGGACGAAATTGCGGCAATAACAATGGCAATCGGAGGGGCGCTGACCGGGACAAGATCTGCAACTGCGACCTCGGGACCGGGATTTTCCTTAATGGCGGAAGCTCTAGGTTGGGCAGGGATGAATGAAGTGCCTATCGTAGTGACGCTATATCAGAGAGCTGGCCCTTCCACCGGGCTTCCCACCAGACATGAACAAGGCGATCTACTTTTTGCGATACATGCAGGACATGGTGAATTTCCTAGAATTGTTTTAGCATCAGGAGACATAGAGGAGTCATTTTACGATTCAATTAAGGTTTTCAATTTCGCCGAAAAGTACCAGCTTCCTGTCATTCACATGTTAGATAAAGCTATAGCCAATAGCATCAAAACTTGTAGAGAATTTAATCAGAGAAAAATTAAGATAGAAAGAGGTAATCTATTAGAACAAGTTACCGCTGGTACGTTATCTGGTAGCAGTGGGCATTTCCTGAGATTTAGAGTCGATAATCCGATTTCAAGTCGTGCTCCAATTGGAACTGAAAATGCAATATTTTGGAACACCGGCGACGAACATACAGAAGAAGGGCACATATCAGAAGATCCCGATAATAGAATAAAGATGATGACTAAAAGGATGACCAAATTGGAACTAGCATTATCTGAAATTCCGGAAGAAGATAAGGTCTTGCAATTTGACTTTGGAAGTTCATCAGGTGAAATAACGGTAATAAGCTGGGGTTCTACGAAAGGGGCAATTATAGATGCGATGAAAATGTTATCCAGTCAAGGTAAAGCAATTAGATTTGTGCAGATTAGATTATTGCATCCATTTCCCACGAGTGAAATTTTGAAATTAATAAAAAATGCGAGAGTCCTAATTGATATTGAAATGAATTATACGTCCCAATTGGCAGCTCTTGTCAGGCAGAATACTGGAAGAGATGTAGATTTTAAAATAGTAAAATTTAACGGTAGACCAATGTCCTCTAGTGAGATTTATTATACCTTAAATGCCATATTGGAGGGTAAGTTAGAAAGGAGGATTGTATTGGATCATGGCACTTAAGTTATCTGATTATAAAACACCTGTTCACAACGATTGGTGTCCTGGCTGCGGTGATTTTGGAATTCTTAACGCCATTCAGATGGCATTATTTGATATGGGGGTACCCCGTCACAACGCAGTTATTTTTTCTGGTATTGGTTGCTCGGGAAAGACTCCACATTTCATAAATACCTACGGGATTCATACTCTGCACGGTAGAGTCCTACCCTTTGCTCAAGGTGCCAAGCTAGCTAATCCAAACCTTGAAGTAATTGCTCTTGGAGGCGATGGAGATGGGCTAGGAATAGGAGCTGGACATTTTGTTGGTGCAGGGAGGAAAAATGTAGATATGCCTTATATTATTTTCAATAACGGTGTGTATGGCTTAACTAAAGGCCAAGCATCTCCGACACTTAAATTGGGAATAAAGACGAAGTCGCTTACACAGCCAAACGTAAACAATTCTGTTAATCCTATCTCTTTGGCTTTAGTTGCAGGATTTACCTTTATTTCCAGGTCGTACTCGTATGACGTGAAACATCTAAGAGATACCTTGAAGAAAGCTATTCAGCATAAAGGGCTGGCATTTGTCGATGTACTTCAGCCTTGTCCAACTTATAATGACATTAATACTCGTGAATGGTTTCAGGGTCAGGATAATTTTGATCCATCGTCTGGTAATCAAATGCCTAGAATATACAAAATAGAAGACGAAGGTTATGATGGTGTTGTACACGATAACGCTGAGGCGCCTGAGAAGATGGCTCAAGTATTATCGATAGCAAATGAATGGGGAAGCAGGATTCCTATAGGAATTTTTTATCAAAATGAATTTGTACCCACTTATCACCAACGAATAGTCGAAACTATCTTAGAGTATGAGCAAAAGCCGCCCGCAGTTGAATCTATCTGCACAGATGAGGGAATACCCCTTGCTGACCTAACCAAACAGCTAGCTTCTATGAAGCTCGATACATGAGACAGGAAAAAGTGTCTCTACGGGAATCACAATGATCTCTTGCTGTGCATTCTTAACAATAAATCCTTATCACATAATTAATGGAGCATCAAAAATAACCAGACTCAAATCATGGGTTAGGATAACTTTAATTAGAATTTTCATCATTATTTCCACAATTACAAAAAATGATGACTATTTATGAACAGAGTAGAATCAACACGAGAATTGGTTTCAGCGGTCTATGAGTGGTCAAGGTCGAAAATATCTGAGTTCAGAAGAACTGTAGATAGACCCCTTACGCTTTCTGAAAAAATCCTATTTGAGCATTTTGTCGACACCGATCAACCAGAACCTACTTCAGGCAAGAGTTATGTATTTCTACGGCCAGATCGAGTAGCCTTGCAAGACGTTACTGGCCAAATGACCATTTTACAATTTATTCTCGCGGGCCTTAAACAAACTGTCGTTCCAACAACAGTTCATTGTGATCATCTTATACAGGCTAGAATAGGTAGTCAACCAGATACAGCAGCTGCTATGAATGAAAACAGTGAAGTTTACATCTTTTTGGAGTCTGCTTCGAGAAAATTCGGCATGGGTTTTTGGAAACCAGGTGCCGGAATAATACACCAAGTCATACTAGAAAATTACGCATTTCCTGGGGGCCTTCTTATCGGTACGGATTCCCATACTCCAAATGCCGGGGGTTTGGGAATGATGGCCATGGGTGTTGGCGGTCTCGATGCGGCTGAGACGATGGCAGGTTTACCATGGGAGCTTTTGTATCCAAAGAGGATCGGTGTATTTTTGACTGGCTCACTCTCTGGTTGGACTGCTCCGAAAGACATAATTCTCTATGTAGTATCAAAACTAACTGTTTCCGGCGGAACGAACGCAATAATAGAGTATTTTGGACCAGGCACGGAATCAATTAGTTGCACAGGAAAAGCAACCATCACAAATATGGGGGCAGAAATTGGCGCCACTACTTCAATATTTCCATACGATAAGCGAATGGAAACGTACCTTAGATCTACAAATCGTTCCAGTATCGCGGATTTAGCCAATAAAAACTCCGACCTTTTAACCCAAGACCAGGGCATAGTAGAAGAACCTTTGAAGTATTTTGATCAGGTAATTGAAATTAATTTGTCAAACCTTGAACCATATATTGTGGGCCCGCATACTCCAGATCTTGCTAGACCAATTTCAAAGATGGCACTAGACGTAAAAAAGAAAAATTACTTGGATACTATTTCAGTGGCATTAATTGGGAGCTGTACTAATTCCTCCTATGAAGACATGTCTAGGGCTGCCAGTATTGCGGCGCAAGCAAAGAATAAACATTTGAAAATAAAGACCTCTTTGCTAGTAACGCCAGGTTCAGAAATGATAAGATCCACTATTGCTAGAGATGGTCAAATCAAATTACTTCAAGCCATTGGTGCAACAGTTTTAGCGAATGCCTGCGGACCATGCATAGGCCAGTGGAGTAGGCCAGAGCTGAAAAAAGGAGAATTAAATACAATTGTGACTTCTTATAATAGAAACTTTCCGGGAAGAAACGACGGAAGTAGAGAGACTATGAATTTCATAGCAAGCCCTGAAATAGTTATTGCATTAGCACTTTCTGGGAAACTTTCATTCAATCCTCAAGTGGATCAACTAGAAACAGGGGATGGTACAAAAGTGCAGTTGGAACCTCCTGGAGAAGCTCCAGAAGTTCCTAAAGAGGGTTTCAGCCAAGTAGCAGGAAATTATATTGGACCTTCGGAGAACCCTGACAGCATAGAATTAATAATAGATCATAGTAGCACTAGGCTACAAAAACTTGAGCCTTTCCCAGCCTGGAATAGTAATGATTTTCTTGATTTACCTGTGCTTGTTAAGGTCAGGGGCAAGTGCACAACAGATCAGATTTCTCCTGCCGGGGCTTGGCTTATGTATAGAGGACATCTTGACAAGATAAGCGACAATTTACTACTTGGCGCAGTGAATGCTTTTACTGGTAAAGTTGGAACTGGAAAGAATATTCTTAATAATAAATCTGAACCCTTACCTCAAATCGCAAGACTATACAAATCAAACGGAATTGACTGGGTCATTGTAGGAGACAATAATTATGGAGAAGGGAGCAGTAGGGAACACGCGGCCATGACACCTAGGTACCTCGGCTGTAGAGTAATTATCGCAAAGAGTTTTGCCAGGATTCATGAGACAAATCTGAAGAAGCAAGGAATGCTTGCCTTAACCTTCAGCGATGAGAATGATTATGACAAGATAAAGGAATTCGACAAAGTGAGTATCTCTGGCCTAAAGAATCTGAAAGAAGGAAACCCAATAATGTGTAAGCTGCGACATCAAGATGGAAAAACCGAAGAGATAGAATTGATACACTCCTTTAATGCAGCTCAAATTAATTGGTTTTATGCTGGGTCTGCACTCAATATGATTCGAAATCCCAATATGCATTAGATCCCTATTTGTTGATCAATTACATCAGTAAATATCTCTGACAGTGGCTAGAGAGGTGATCCTCAAATAATTACCAGATATACATCAGCTGATCTAATCAAGAGTGTCATCGTTTATTGTTTTCCTTGGCAACATTAAAGTTGCCTAGACTTTTACAAATGAAATGAAACTAGCTTTGAATTTTTTCTTTATTTCGAAAAAATTGAATTTAGCTTTGGTGATAAGCAAGGGTGGACTAAATAGCTACTTATTTTCCTTGAGCGACTTTCTTTCGTTCGATTCGAGGAATTATTAGGAAATTTGGTAAATCTATAGTAGCAGATGAGTGAACTAGTTTGGGAAACAAATGATTAAACAGAAATCCGTTATAGTAAATGTTGAACTAGGTTCATTGGACACCCTATCTATTTGCAACTCGGAAACTAATACCTAAATATCTCATTTTAGAAATGAGAACAATGACTATATCCGTTGTTCCTTCTTCTTATCCTATAGAAGGAATAAAAAACTCAAAAATTGGAAGCATTGACAGTGTTAGTGGTACCATGCTTGTAAAGCGCGGATTTGCTCATATGCAAAAACATGGCGTGATCATGGACGTAACAAATGCAGAACAGGCGCGTGTAGCTGAAGAGGCCGGAGCAGTGGCTGTTATGGTCTTGGATAAGTTACCATTTGAGGTCAGACGTGCTGGTGGGGTTGCGAGGACTGCAAGCATAAAAGTAATTGAAGCCGTACTTGATTCAGTGAGTATACCTATTATGGCTAAATGTAGAATTGGCCATATAGCGGAAGCTCTCGTGTTGCAAGAGTCTGGAGTTGACATGATTGATGAGAGTGAGGTTTTGACACCTGCCGATGAAGAAAGACACATTTGGAAGTGGGACTACACAACTCCTTTCGTAAATGGAGCTAAAAATCTAGGCGAAGCATTACGAAGAATAGAAGAAGGCGCGTCCATGATTAGGACTAAAGGAGAACCTGGTACTGGCGATGTTGCTGAAGCCGTGACGCATGTTAGGAACATGAACAACGATATTCGAAAGCTAAGGTCCACATACGAAGACGGAGATTTTCAGGAACTAATAAGAACGGCAAGGGAGTTTAAGACTTCGTATGAACTAGTTAGAGAGACCTCCAGGCTAGGTCGATTGCCGGTTGTAAATTTTGCTGCGGGAGGCATATCAACACCTGCTGATGCGGCAATGTTAATGCAACTTGGATGTGATGGCATATTTGTAGGGTCTGGAATTTTTGTAGCAGAAGACCCTCTAGAGCGCGCGAAGGCCATTGTGTTATCTACAACTTATTTTGATGATCCGAAGATTGTACTGGAAGCACAAAAAATGATTGATGAAAAGAAGTCTATGCTTGGCTTAGATACCAAGAATCTGGCTCTTAAAATGCAGGAGAGGGGACCGGCCGTCTGATGCGTGATATGAAAATAGGCATACTTGCCATTCAAGGTGATATAGAGGAGAATATCGAAGCGACAACTAGGGCATTGTCTTCAATGTCATTAAAAGGCAAAGTAATGCCCGTACGTTACGCCGATGACATTAGAAAAGTAAATGGTCTTATATTGCCTGGTGGTGAAAGCACAGCCATTGGGCATATGCTGGCACTAAACCCTGAAATGTCACATACCTTGCAAGAAAGACTGTCGAATGGAATGCCTGCTTTGGGCATATGTGCGGGAATGATAGTTTTGGCTAAGAAAGCGTATGATATGGCGGTAGGTGAAATAAATCAACACCTTCTCAATGTGCTTGATATTGTAGTAGAAAGAAACTCTTTCGGAAGACAGCATGAGTCTTTCGAGACCGACCTCGCCATTGATGGCTTGGGCGCGGATCCATTTAAAGGAGTGTTTATAAGAGCTCCTTCAGTGAAGAGTGTTGGACGACAAGTACGAGTACTTGGTCGCTTGGCCGAAAAAGTAATTGCCGTGCAACAAGGAAGTTTGATCGGAACTTCTTTTCATCCTGAGCTTTCCGGTGACGCCCGATTTCATATGCGGCTGATTAAAGAAGTATCTGAATCGGAAAATACAACTCATTCATGATTTTGGTGCGGGGGGTGGGATTTGAACCCACGAACCTCTTAAGGACGGGATCCCTTTTCATAAGATCTTAAGTCCCGCGTCTCCAAATCTAGTTATTTGGCCAGGCTCTACAACCCCCGCGAAAATGTCAGCCAATCTGATGAATTTCTTGGTAATTAAATGTTACAAGAGATCAGATAACTTAATGAAACCCTTACCTGTTGTTGATATCTTACAAATGTGCCTTGGTAGCTCAGCCTGGTAGAGCGTTGCCTTGGTAAGGCAAAGGTCCCGGGTCCAAATCCCGGCCAAGGCTATTCTAATTCTAGTCGAGTTATGCCGTCTGTATGTACAATGCCAAGGAATCCACGTCAATATTGTATTCCAAAATAGGCAACCGCATTCGTTATTTTAAACGATATTGAAGGCAGTAGCTTACGAATTGATGAATATGATGAGTCGAATCAATACAATTTTCGGATAATGAATGACATTCTTCCATTCAATATGAATTTAGGTCTGAATAAAGAATCCCGATGTTCAGAAATATGATAGCTCTATTGTTACCACGCCTGTATTCAGTTTGATAGAATCAGACTAAATTCGCTTTGATCCTACTTTTTAAGAATACACGTTGAAAAGGGGTGTCACTAAAAAAATCACCTTGCATCAAAAATAAAAAAACTAATAACCAAGAATAGCTTTTTATCAACGATTTCCACAAACTATTCAAGGAATAGAAAGGTGTTTGATTAGTCCAAATGGGATTTAAGATGCGATATTTGGATCTTAGGAGAAAAGTCAGAGATGTAAGAATGCTCGCCATTCAGGGTATAGCAGAGGCTGGGTCTGGTCACCCCGGAGCTTCATTTTCAGCTGCAGAAATTATGGGATCTCTTTATTTTCATAAAATGAAGCATGATCCCAATCAACCCCTCAGGGATGATAGAGATTTCTTCATAAATTCTAAAGCCCACTCAGCCCCAGGTTTCTATGCGACCCTAGCCGTAGCAGGTTATATAGAATCAGAGGAAATCAAGACACTTAGAAAAATGGGATCACGTCTACAGGGGCACCCAGTCAGATATTCGGAACACCAGAAACATCACAGCTTTCCAGGTATAGAATATTCTGGCGGATCAGAAGGTATTGGTTTATCTGTATCCATAGGAATTGCTCTTGCAAAGAAATCTGATAGGATGGATAATCGAATCTATGCATTAATCGGGGACGGCGAATCCAATGAAGGACAGATCTGGGAAGCTGCTATGTCGGCCCCAAAATTTAGGCTTGACAATCTTGTTGCTATTCTTGACAGAAATAAGATACAGCAAGATGGATTTACGGAAGAAATAATGCCATTGGACCCTGTAAGGGATAAATGGATGGCGTTTAATTGGAACGTTATTGAAGTTGATGGCCATAAGATTGAACAGTTGATTGATGCATTGAACCGAGTGGAAAGGTTAGAGGATAAGCCATCGATAATTATAGCTAATACCATAAAGGGTAACGGCATAAAACATATGGCAAATAATCCCCAATGGCATGGCAAAGCGCCCCCTAGAAAACACACACCTATACTTCTAGAGGAACT
Source organism: Nitrososphaeraceae archaeon (assembly GCA_044870745.1). GTDB lineage: Archaea > Thermoproteota > Nitrososphaeria > Nitrososphaerales > Nitrososphaeraceae > TA-21. The sequence continues at coordinate 53,617 of JBIOZE010000159.1, forward strand.
ACAAAGTGAGATTTTGATCGCCCCATCAATAATTGCAGGCGAGAGAGAAAATTATGAAGAAAAGGTAAGAAAGGCTGAAAGGGGTGGAGCAGATCTCATTCACCTGGATGTTATGGACGGACATTTTGTGCCTAATACAACATTCTTTTCAGATACAATTAGAAATCTTCGAAGGATCACTAGTCTTCCTTTCGATGCACACTTGATGATTGAAAAACCCTTAGAGCATGTTCAAGATTATATCGATGCTCGTTGTGATATAATAACCGTTCATGCTGAAGTTTGTAAAGAAGATGAATTTATAGAAATAAATAAAAAACTTTTAGGAGAAGGGATTAGCCCTGGTATAGCTGTAAATCCTGATACATCATTTCCATCATGGTTGTTTAATCACCTTGATAATATAGACGTGATAATAGTAATGTCCGTTAATCCAGGGTTCGCCGGACAAAAATTCATACCAGAAACTTTGGACAAGATGGTCAAAATGCTAAAAGAATTGAGGCGTCATAATTATCGAGGTTATATTGAAGCTGATGGTGGTATAGATGCGACAAATCTTCAACAAGTATTTGATGCAGGGGCGAGGATAATGGTTGCTGGGAATGCAGTATATGGGTCTGCAGATATCAATGCAAACATTATTCAATTAAAGCATAAGGCTAACGTGGCCTTAGAAAGAAACCTGTTAGAACTTGCAACCACAAATGGAATACGCAATGATTGGATGAAAACCCGTAAACATATATTGATTCCATTGGCAAATGAATTAAGGATAGAAGAAGAGCTTCATGCAATTAAGTAATGAAAGAAAGGTCTTGGATATGAGGAGTGCATACGGCGATGCACTAATAGGCATTGGATCAAAGGACAAGAACATAATTTGCGTCGGGGCCGATACCACTGATTCGCTTAAGACAAAAAAATTTGGGGAAAAGTTTCCAAATAGGTTGTATAACGTAGGAATTGCCGAAGCCAATTTAGTGTCTATTGCTGCTGGTCTTGCAATAGCTGGAAAAATAGTATTTGCTAGCACGTATGCAGCATTCTTGCCAGGTAGATGCCTGGATCAAATTAGGAATACAATTAGCTATCCTTTTCTTAATGTAAAGCTTGTGGTTTCACACGCAGGACTTACAGTAGGTCCTGACGGAGCTTCACACCAGCAAATTGAGGATTTATCCATAATGCGGACGATACCAAACATGAGAGTACTCGTTCCATGTGATGCATTGTCTGTAAAATCTTTGATACCAGTTATTGCCTACACAGTTGGCCCGTTTTATATGCGTCTGGCAAGACCAGCAAGCGACTTGATATATGATGAATCTGCAAGTTCTTTTGCAATAGGTAAAGGAAATATTTTACATGATGGTTCTGACGCGACAATTGTGTCGTGCGGTCTTATGGTAATGCAAGCATTAAAAGCAGCGAAAATTCTTAGAATTGACTATGGTATTTCTTGTCGAGTTATTGACATGTATTCAATTAAACCGATAGATCGACAATTAATTTATCAAGCTGCTTTGGATACAGGTCTTATAGTGACTGTTGAAGAACATAGCACTCTCGGAGGGCTCGGAAGCGCTGTTTGCGAAGTTGTTGCTGAGAGTCATCCTGTTTATGTAAAGAGAATTGGAGTCAATGATACATTTGGCGAATCCGCAAGAGATGAAGAAATCGATGCACTATTGGACAAATATGGTCTAACCTCTAGTCAAATAGTAGAATTGGTTATTGAAGCTAGGAGAAAAAATAAGAAATGAAGATATTTCTGGACACAGCAAACTTACAGTCTATAAAAAAATATAATGACATGGGAGCAGTCGACGGAATTACCACAAATCCAACGCTTCTTTCTAAAGAAAAAGAACATCCTTCTGAGCTAATGCGCGAAATTACAAGAATAATTAATGGGCCTGTCAATCTTGAGGTAATCGGAACAGAAGCGGGAGAGATGATCGAAGAAGCTCATCGCCTTACAAAATTTGGTCCTAACGTAGTGGTCAAGATACCAATGATCCCTGAGGGGCTTAAAGCTGTAAGGAGATTACGCGACGAAGGTATCAAAACAAATGTTACTCTAGTCTTCTCAAGTAATCAGGCAATACTGGCATCTAAGGCAGGTGCTTCATATGTGAGTCCGTTTATCGGTAGGATTGATGATGCAGGACATGATGGAATGATGATAGTCAGGGAGATAGCACAGATATTTAATAACTATAAATTTGATACAGAAATATTAGTTGCAAGTATACGTCATCCTGTTCATGTGGTAGAAGCAGCGAAAATTGGAGCACATATTGTAACTTTGCCTCCAGAAATATTGGGGAAAATGATGTTGCACCCTTTGACGGATAAGGGGCTAAGCTCATTCTTGACAGATTGGGAAAAAATTACTCGTCAGCATGAAGTTACCTTCTAAATATTGGGGTACTCCAAAATGGAGGTGCCTCAAAATATGAACTTTGCTCGGAACTATTCAAACCTTCAATAGTGACAATACTCGATTTGGAATATCATGTAATCTGCTTATCGCTAAAGTCCTTTCGAATTCTAACCCCTTTAAGTTTTGGCCTATATTCACGGCAGTACTGATATTCTTCCCCATTCCAACTGCTAACATATGTATCCCCATAGTTTTATAAGTAGCAATTATTGAGCGAACTGCGTTATAGTCTGATGGTTCACCGTCTGTCAATGTTATCATTATTTCAGGTTTAAAGGCTTTCATTACTGGGAGCAAGAGGTTATATATCTCTGCAAGAGGCGTTCCTCCACTTGCCCTAATTTGAACCAAGTTTCTTGCATTCATGGGGGACCAATTTTCGTCGGCCCGCTTTATCACCCAACATTTTACTTTTCTGTCCCTAGTACTAAAAGCGTAGACGGCAAATTTTATACCTAAAAATTTTAGAGCCTCACAGAGTGCGATAGTTGCCTTCTTATATTCAATCTCTTCATCTTCTATGCTACTTGAGTGATCAAGTAATAATGCAATTTTTGTTTTTACTGAGATCTTATAATCAGTAAGAAATGGTTTTGCTTGCGACTCTAATATTGCATCGACATCCAGTTCATCCCCACTTTCTTCATGCGTCTCAACCCAACCTATCTTCCAATTCCTAACTGCCGCTTTTAATCTAGTTATAAGATCTTTATCATAAATTATTGACTCGTCAAGGAACAGGCTATCCGGTACAGATAACCCAAATTCCTCCATGCTCCCATATCCTTTATTGTCAGACCTTGTACTTTCCCGAACTATACTTTCATATTCCTTCACTAATCCATTGCCCTCTACTAATGATTCAATAAGGTCTCGTGTCTTTTCCTTGTTTTTTTTCTGACTTATCTTTTGAATTTGCTTTACCAAATCATTGGCACTAAGGCTAAGGCCGATTCTAGATTTGGGCATAATCAGCGGTATAGTTACCAATGGATTAATTTGAAGCAATTTGATAATTTGAGGGATATGCCGTTCTAACCAATCAGTACCCAAGCTCTTATCAATTGCCTCCCTAACTATCTCGTTACCAAAATTAACTGCGTTCTGCACTCTGTCTAATTCACTTCCAAATAATTCACCCTTTATGTATCCCGTAAGTAAATATTGAGAAAAGGCTTCAATAATTTTTTGTTTTCCATACAAACTATTAAGTAAAGGTCTAGTTAACCATGAAATTCCTTCATTGAATATTAATTCATTCTCCATGCCCTCCCATTCCTTCAATCCCAATATCTCAATTCTCTTACTTTCTAACGAGTTCAGGATATAGCCAAATGCATGGTCATAACTTAGTACTTTGGTTGAGAATGCCATCCTCATAGATTCGTACCAAAGTGATGTTCTCCATTGCCTGTATTTCTGGAATTGAGTTCCCGCGTAATAACCTAACGATGGTAAGGAGATAATATTTTTTTGAATATTGGTGAATGGGATTTTTCCATCTACCAATATAACTGCGGTTTTAGGGTTTCCAGACCATCGCCTAGATAGGAACGTGGCTAAATTGACCAGGACGTCATTGCGGATGAAATTTTTTCGTCCGTATTCTAATGACAAAATTATCCAAAAATGGAGGTTATCATATCCATAACCTTTCTATATTCAACCTCGCCCCACTGCTCGTATACATTGGCATACACTACTTCTGCTGCCTGTTTGATTGGCATTCCTTGCCAAATCAGTTTTGCAAAGGCAATAGACTCTCTGATACTTGGACCATAATAAAGTTCCTCCAAGGCAGCTGCATCCCTTAGACTATTGGCTAGCTTGAAAGCACGTTCCAGTTCCTTTTCTTGGGAACTATTTACGTTAACATGATATTTCACAATCTCCATCTCAATATTTGGAGGGGGATAGTCCAATTTTATCCTTACAGGAAATCGACTTAACAACTGGGGAGGAAGTTCCTTTGTTCCAGCATGCGACAATGGATTTATTGTAGCAACCACAAACCATCCATCAGCCGCTCTTATCGTTTGTCCTTCTGCTTCCTTCAATACTATTTGTCTCCTATCATCTAGCGCTTCATCTAAGCGCAATAAGACATCAGCGTCTGCGGCGTTTATTTCATCTAAATAAAGGATAGTCCCTTCCTTCATGGATTTGATCAGGATCCCCTCCACGAAGCTAATTTCACCTCTATTCATAGTCTTGGAGCCAACTAAATGTGATTCTCTTGTCCGAAGACTAAAGTTGATTGAATGGAGTTGCTTGTGTGTGTCGGAAGCAAACTTCCTGACCAAACTCGTTTTCCCAGTTCCCTTTGGCCCTATTATTAGGGCAAATATTGAAGCTCTATTAGCTCTATTCAAAAGATTTAAAGAATCATTCCAGTCCAAGTATGCCATATCGGTATCAGCTATCATCAGTTACATTGAAAGTAGCATAAAATAAAAACTAATGGTTAACCCTAATTATGCGACGAGAGCATTATTCTCTTTCTACTCAAATAATCAGTCAAAAGGATCTTGTCAATCTCTGAAGGATTGATATAATAAGACCGGCCTTTGACCAGTTTTTCTAACTCGTTAACGTAGCCTAGGAGAGTGTCTTCTTCGCTAATCATAATTGTGTCTATTTCGATACCCGCATTGCGGCACTTCTTTGCCTCTAAAATGGTCTTTTCACCGATATATTGATCGACCTGTCTGTATCTGTAACACAGATATACTGTTCTTCCGGAGGATATATCTAGCTCTAAATCAAAATTCTTCTTCATTTTTTCTATTGTGTGCTTTTCTGGGGAGTAAAATTCCGAATAAGGCCTTTGAGAGATTATTTTTTCTTTCTCATTATTAGAGTCTATGAAGCAAGCACTCGGATGACCATCAGTGATCATAACTATTCGTCGGTTCATCGAACTATCCTTAGACAGTATCCTTCTTGCCAACCTAAAGGCCGCTTGGTAGTTAGTGTAATGCAGAAAATCGGAACCAGGCTCAAAAGTTTTTAGGTAAGGTATGTCAAATGCAGAAACTCTAGAAGCCAGAGCGCCAAATCCTATAATGTAAATGGAGTCTGAGGAAAAGTATTTCTGATTTAATAGATATAGACTCCACAATGCACGTTTTGCGGCCTCAATTCTGCTCATGCCCGAGTACATTGTGGAATATCTCATAGTTGAGCTTAGATCGATGCAATAGACAACGGACATTGTCACTTCCTGTTTGGTATCGTATTCTTCCAAATCATCCACCAAAATTTCCAAAGGAATTATGAGATCTTTCTTCGCCTTAGAAATTCTTTCTACGGCATTCAAAATGCTTCGTGGCACATTTAATAGCCTAATGTCATCACCGATCTCATACCTTCTACTGCTGTCTAAAACCAAAGAACCACTACCTATGCTTGCAGTTTCGTGCATGCCAGTTTTTCCAGAATTTAGAGCTTTCATAACGTCGTGAAGCAATCTTACTCCCACGGCAAGAAATCCTTTCTTGCTCAACCACTTACCAGAATCTTTCAGATATCCCAGTTGCTGAAGCTCTGTAATTATTGAAGACTCCTTATCCATTGTATTCGTTGAAAATTCTACATCATATCGAGTGTCTTGTAGTCCATCATTGACCGAATAGTTCGATGATTCTTTCACGGCCTGCAGTTTTTTTTCAAGTTCATATAGTGAAGCTATTTCTTCGCGCATTACTTCTCGACCAATTATTTCCAAGTACTTGTTAAGCAGTTTCGTTGGAACTGGTGCCACAAATTCACCGTCTCTACTTGCGCTCTCGTACTTCTCTAAGGCACTCCTGATGCCAATATAGGTAAATTTTTTGATACTTTTATCACTGCTTGATATTGGTGCTGACATACAACCCATCCCTTCTTTCAATAAACGGTGGATCAGTAAACCTCAGACCTTCCAATACTAATTCTATAATCGAAGCTAAAAATTCCGATCCTATTTTCTTTTCTGCTGAGACAAAGGTAACTTCAATTCCGTTACTTTTAGCAGATTTCTCAAATCGATCTTGCTCTATGATTACCATTCTAGATACCTTCTCTACAATTTGTTTTAACTCAGGAAATCGATCAATCTGCGTTTCATAATCCTGTGTCTCATAGCTCTTTGTTCCACTGGTTGAACCAGGAGTATCTTGGGAAACGACAAAGCCTCTACCGACATCAAATTCTCCCCTCAATCTACCAAATTTTTCGATAGGTATCTCTGACAGATAATTGGTCGAGACTTTCTTCGTAGCTTCAGTGATAATGGCTGTAAGTATCCTGTTTCTATTTTCAAGTGAATCGTCAAGTTCAGAAAGCTCGAATTTGGAAGTTTGCAGAATACAGTGAAAATCACTAATTCTAGGAATTATCTTGTTCGCATAAAGAATGCTTCTTGTCCTTACAGCCTCTGAGATGAGAATCTCTAAAGAGTGTATCGACATTCTCACGCTTACTCCTCTGTCATGATTGATTTCGGGATGGGATCGTGCCATCTGGGAAATCTCTGAAATGCATTGCAATATGAAAATAGGTACAAATACGTTCCAGGATTCAAATACTCGTGCCTCTTGAACCATAATTAGCATTTCATCAAAGGTTGAATTAGGATAATGCGTGGTTATATGACTTCGGAGTCTATCATATAGCGGCTCAATAATTTTCCCAGAATGCGTATAGTCAACCGGATTCGCAGTCGCGATTATTTTTAAATCGGGCCTAAAGACAACTGAATAAGAACCGGTAGTAAATTTACCTTCTTGTAGAACACTCAAGAGTGCAACTTGTTTTCTTGGGTCTAGAACTGGAAGTTCATCAATACATAATATCCCGTGTCTGGCTTGCAGTAACTGCCCAGGCGAGTATGATTCAATGCTATAATATTCGACTCCTTTTTTGGCAATTTTAATCGCATCAATCTGGCCAACAAGGTCCTTCACCGAAATATCAGGTGTCGCTAGCACATACTTGAACCTAGAAGCACCGTCAACCCAATCGATCTTAGTATCAAGTTTATTGTTTCTAATTATTCTTTCGCATTCACTTGAAACAGTAAATTCAGGTTTGGAACGTATCACTTCTTGGTCATCGAGCAAGGCTACTAACTCAGGTTCAGGAATCAACATTGGGACATCATTGGTAATTGTTCCTCTAACTACTGGGATCGGAGATAAGAGATGATGTGCTATAGTTTCTGCTAATTTTGTCTTGGCTTGGCCGATCTGGCCTACGAACAAGATGTCATGGCCAGATAGTATTGCTCGGTTTATGGAAGGGATTACCTCGTTATCATACCCAATAATACCTTTGTATGGAAACTCTCTGTTTCTCAATTTCAATATCAAATTATTTCTTAATTGGTCTTCAACACAAAGATGTTTGTAGTTGATTGACAGTAAATCCCTAAGTGTCTTGATACTTGGATAGTTCTCAGGTAGGCCTGGACTTATGTCTTTGAATTTTGCTTTAGAATTATAACTTTCATGCACAATTTTTTGAAAATCATTAGAAATCAATTACGCAACAATTGCATTTCTACAAATTTAAAGCTTTCAAACTCTTTTCCAAGAATAAGACCTATAAAATGTGTCGAAAGCCGTGCTAATAGAATATCTGGTTTAGTAACACTGTTTTCTGAATAGAATCAAATACTTGCTGTCACTCTTCCCTAGTGAACATCATATAACTTCTACAAGGTCAAGCGTGTAATAGCAAATTTGAGCAAAATGAGATTCAAGAAATAATTTACATGGACTAGAATTATGAACCTTCTTCGGTAATAAAGAAGTGATCCTAGCATAGTTTTTATTGCCCAATGTTAGATTACTCGTCCATTGTCAGTAGGAGAGTACAAATATATTCTTAGAATTGCCGGTAAGGATATAGACGGCGGGAAAAAGGTTATCGTAGCGTTAAGTCAAGTTAGGGGATTGGGATATAACCTTTCTCAAGTTATACTTCAATCATTAAATATTAATCCAAATACCAGGGTAGGCTTTTTGACAGAGAATGAATTGTCAGAGATCGAAACTGCTATTCAAAATCCAACTCAAATAGGTATTCCAGCTTATTATTTTAACAGAAGAAAGGACATAGAAACAGGGTTAGATAATCACCTTATAACTTCTGAATTAGATTTTACTATCTCCAATGACATTGAAAGAGAGAAAACTGTTTACAGCTGGAGGGGATATCGGCACATGTTCGGTTTGAAAGTGAGAGGTCAATGCACACGAACCACGGGACGGAAGGGCGGGGCTGTCGGAGTAAGAAAATTAGCTCGACCAGTACCTGGAGGAGCACCTGGAGCGCCTGCAAAAGAAGCTCCACCTACCGGGACAACAAGTACCGCTGAGCCTGAGACTCCAACAAGTGGGCCATCAAAATAGCGGTGGTCTGAATGGGCGACCCTAAGAAACCAAAAAAGAGCTTTAAGCGTCCCCGAAGTATTTGGACACTAGATCAGCTCAGCTCTGAGCTTTATATTATTGGCTCATATGGACTCAGGAACAAGAGAGAGTTATGGAAAGCACAGAATAGGGTAGCTAACTTTCGAAATCAAGCTAGAACTTTGCTTGCTTTGACTACTGAAGATCGGCAGGAAAAAGAGACTAGGCTGCTGGCCTCATTATATCGTCTCGGCTTAGTAGCTGAATCCGCAGGGCTTGACGAAATATTGAACTTAAAGATTGAGGATATCTTGGAACGGAGGCTTCAGACCCTAGTCATGAAAAAAATGGGGCTAAAATCTCCCCTACAGGCAAGACAGGTAGTTGTACATAAACTCGTTTCAATTGGTAACAGAAAGGTGAACTTGCCGGGATATATTGTGAAACGTGGAGAAGAACCAGAAATTCTTGTTCACATAGCGGCACCACAAGCGGCTTAGGACTAACAATAATTTTCACTTGCTATGAGCCATGTCAGGGCGAAAAAAAACTTCGTCCAGAATATCCACGTTATCAATTTTTCCATCAGAATCCATATCAAAACCTTGAACAACCAGAGCACAATTTTGATCTCTTTTATAATTTCGTAGTACCAAATCAGCATGGTTTGTAAGCGCTATTATTGAAGATTTTGTGCCAACTGAGCGTACACCTGCTAAAACTATGATACTGTTTTTATCATTAAAAGGGTTTCTTATTTTTGCTATTAATCCATGATTGTCTAAGGTATAACTCTTGCCATTAGGGCTGATTAAACCCGCCCAAAAATTACTTTCATTAAACCGAATTGGAAGGAACTTGTTAAATTCAGCAGTAATAATGTTTGTCCCTGGACCACCGATAGTTATTATATTCTCAGTTGTGGTAACTTTTTCAGCCTTAGCATCAGCGTCAAGTTTAACTGGAAAATTTCGAGGAATCCCACAAAAAGTACCTAGCAGGAATGCAAGATGGATTGCATAATGGCCATCCCTAGAGGATGATCGATACGGCCCATGTGGGTCAGGAGCACCAACAACAACTAATCCGTTAAACCAATTATCACTGATAAAATCATCAAAAAAAAGTTGAACATTATCAGACTTTAGCATTCTGCCTTGTTCTATTCTTTTTTCACCCCAGTTCATTTCTATCGCAAAGGCCGGATAGGATGTTTGGTAGAACTTCGCAGTGCCTCCACCCACCATCGATGTTTTGACAAGGCTGATTGCTCCTATCGACAGTAATTTTCGTATGTAGTAATATGCACTCTGTTCATAAATGCCAAGCTCCTTAGCTACTTGGGAAGGATATAGAGGCTGTCTTGAAAGCAAGTTAATTATCTTCCATGCCACTGGATTCGAAAGAATTCTCATCTCATTTGCCCCCTCGACGACTCCAACTTCCCTTACTGTGGATTCCTTACCCTCGTCGTGGGAAAGTACCTTTCTAATCATACCCCACCAAGAAGAATTATATATGCGCGTTGTCCACTATATATTGCTTTATAACAGGTGCTTAAGTCCGTTCACTAAAATCCGGTGCATCAAAAAATGTCGTTATAAGGTAGTTTACAACGGTAATAAACAGCGTTAATAAGTCTTTTAAATGCGAAACATGACTTTTGTGGTCATGTGCTCGATAATTGGCTATTCAGGGAATGTAAATGCCGCTCCAATATTAGTTGAAGGACTTGGCAAAATGGAATATAGAGGATATGACAGCGTGGGCATTGCCACGTTGAATAGTGGAAAACTGCTCATAAAGAAGGGTATAGGCAAGGTAGCCGAAGTCAACGCCTCTCTTGGGTTAAGGGAAATGCCCGGACATTTAGGAATAGGGCATACAAGATGGGCGACTCATGGAGGAGTTATAGAATACAATGCGCATCCCCATTCGGCCTGCATGAGTAATATTGCAGTTGTTCACAATGGAGTCATTGAAAACTATGCTGAATTAAGACAAGAGTTATTGACACAAGGGCATGTTTTCAAGAGTGAAACAGATAGTGAAGTTATCGCACACCTTTTGGAACAATATTTCTCTAAAAATAACGATGTAAAGTTGGCTATGATAAATACTTGTCATAGACTAACCGGTTCGTTCGCCTTTGTTGCCATATTCAATGACTCAACTCTGTGCGCCGCAAGATATGATGAGCCTCTAATAATCGGAATATCAAACGAAGGTTATTTCATTTCAAGTGATGTACTTGGTTTTCTAAACTATACTGACAGTGCTATTTTCTTAGAAAATCGAGATATTGTAATGTTGGAAGGAAGCAATCTCTCTCTATTTGACTTCGACGGCAAGAAAGTGCAGCGGACTAACACTCAAGTTGCATGGGAACTCGGGGACGCAGAAAAGGGGAAGTATGCTCATTTTACCATGAAAGAAATTTACGAACAGAATCAAACTATATTTCGGAGTATGCAACAAAGTAAAGAAAAACTGGAAACGTTTTGCAATTTTTTAAAGGGGGCCAGAGAGGTTTTCATCACTGGCAGCGGAACGAGTTATCACGCCGCTTTACTGGCCAAGTACATTCTCTCAAAGTATTCAAGGATCAGGGTAGAGGCAGTTCTGTCTAGTGAGTTCCAATATTCTTCTGATCTCTTAGACAAGGACTCTGTTATTGTTGCTATTTCTCAGAGCGGCGAAACTGCTGATGTACTTCAGGCGGTCAGGTCGGCAATAGAAAAAAAAGCGAAAGTACTTTCAATTCTAAATGTCCCAACGTCGTCTCTTGCCAGGCTTAGCGATTGTTTTCTAGAAGTTAAATGTGGACCTGAGGTAGGAGTAGCTGCTACTAAGAGCTTTACAAGTCAATTGTCCATAGTCTACTGTGTGGCTGATATTATTAGTGATAACAAGATAGGTATCTTGACGAATGGTTATGAATTTTCTGATGCAATTAAGAAAACTCTTCAATTAGAGAGTCGCGTAGAGGAAATAGCAAAGAAATTAAAAGATGCGAGAGATATATACCTGATAGGGCGATCCCTCCATTATCCCATTTGCCTAGAAGGCGCCTTAAAGATAAAGGAGCTTGCTTACATACATGCAGAGGGCATGGCAGCCGGGGAACTGAAGCATGGTCCACTGGCACTTATAGATAAGAGCAGTGTAGTTATTATCTTGCATCCGTTTGATTCGACTTATGTTGATACTCTGTCAAATGCTCATGTAATCAAGTCTCGCGGTGCAAAGATAATAGGTGTTACGGACAAGGAAGACCAAATTTATGATTATTGTATACCTTTACCATCCATCAGAGAATCTTTGATACCATTTCTGGAAGTCATACCTCTACAGATGTTGGCATATCATCTTGCACTTTACAATAATGTTGATCCAGACTATCCACGCAACTTGGCCAAGTCAGTGACTGTAAGGTGAAGTCCCACAAGATTTTCTGTATTCAATGGTGATACAATAGTACACTTCGAAGATATCAGAATTCAACCCATCGTAATTGAAAAAAGGAGTTAAAAACTATAGATGATCTTAACCCGCCCAGTGAGTGCACCGGAATGAGTTGCAATAGTAATGCAGCAATGTTCTGTCCATTTCGTCTCAAATAAAGAAATGATAGGCAACACTACATCAATCAACTCAACACGTCGCCGTGCTAATTCATTGATTGTGTGTTAGGTTCTTTTCTATGCTATTTTCATATTCTGCTTCTAGTGTACGTAGCAACGCCCTTGATGTCCAATGGGACCCTAACTTCAAAGTGGCCGCAATAGAAGCGCCGCCGGCTCCTACACCTTCTTTCGCTATTCCAGATTTGTAGCTCTTTAGGCCTTCTTTATTGGAGTATTCTAAACCTAAATCTATGGAAAGGATAGGAACTCTATCACAAATACAATCAACCAAATAGGAGATATCGGACGATTCATCGTTTTTCACGTAAGACGTAGTTCCAATGCAAATTTTTTCGAGAGATACTTTTAACGCTTTCAACAAACATAACACCGCTGTCATTTGTGTGCCACCTGCAAGCATTACTTTAGCACCTTGGGACATCGCACCACATGCAATACCAGCTGCTGAAGGAATCATCGGATCGCCTACCAGTGACACCAAAGTTAGTGGGTCTGTTCTAAGCTGTATAAGATTGTCTATTTTGTCCAGTGCGATATCAACAACTTTGTTCTTCAGTTCATGTGGATTTACGGGCATACTACTACTTACCTTGAATTTTGCCTCAATTCCAAAGGCGGTTAGGACTGCTAGTGCAGTTGTCGTTCCACCCGGTATACTTTCACCAATTATAACCATGTCAGTTATCAGTGCAAGCTGCATCCCAAGTAATTTTCCATTTTCAAATGCTTTAATTGAATCAGATCGGCATAACCCATCTTCTTCTACGATATTACCACCGTGCTTGATGTCAAATGATATTGCAGGAAGGACCGGTTTTATTTTTGACCCAGCATCCACAATTAACCTTGCGATTTTGGATTTCATTAATACAGCGCGAGTAATTAGAGCGGGTGTGGGTATACCTTCCGGGGTTACTGGAACACCGGGGATACATTTGCATTTTCCATAGTACAGAAATTCAGCATCCGCAGCTGGGGTGAACGCAATTAAATGAGAACTTCCACCAGCCATAGTGATTCCGGGGATTTGACTTGTGCCTGTATATGATATAACACAAACAAATATGGGATTGGCACTTGCAAAATTATCTATAGTCTTCTGCTTGCCGTCAGAACTTTTTATTGCGGAATATAGCGAGGGCACAGTCACACGTTGCCATTAAGATATCTAAGAAATGAATCTTTTGACTTGAAATTCAACATAGGGTTGGACCTTTTCTCTTCATAAATTGTCGATGTCTTGGCAGGTCCATAGTCATGCCCCGGATAAATTATTAAGGACTCATTCAAATTCCGAATTTTGTTGTATAGACTGTTGTACATTAATTCTGGATCGCTTCCAGGAAGATCAGTTCTCCCACAATTCCCGACGAATAAAGTATCCCCTGTCAGAATCGAATCTTCATCTACTATTAGGCAAATGCTATCATTAGAATGACCCGGGGTGAATAGTACCTTAACGGTAACGTCGCCAATCGTAAACATTTGGTCTCCCTTTACAGGAATATCTTTGTAGACTGTCGAATTTTCGTGCTGCATGATTTTTGCGCCAGTTGCAGTGGCTATCTGTTCATTTCCTAGAATATGGTCGAAATGAGTATGGGTATTGATGATATACTTGGCATTCCATTTTTTTTCCTCCAACACGGAAATGATGGTTTCTAGATCCCATGATGGATCAACAACGGCTGCATCAAACGAGTGTTTGTCGGAAATTATGTACGAGAAATTGGCCATCTGTCCGACTGGGAGCTGAGTTATTTCGAATCGGCTTTCTTCCTGATTCAAATTACCCCCGCCTCAGCCTCAGTTGGTATTCCAATTTTCTCAAGATATACTTTTCCTGTGTATTCTTCACTCCCTACAAGTCCCTTCTTGATCCTATGAAATGTGACGGTTGAGTTAGCCTTAACACACTTATCGTGGCCAAGTCCTGTATCCGGGTCAAGGCCTGAGGGTATGTCCACAGAGACTATGTAAGCACTCGAATCATTAATGATTTCAATCGCAGAAGAATGAGGATGTTTTATGTTTCCCTTAATCCCAGTTCCAAAAATTCCATCTATTATTATATCTGCATTTTCAATTTGATCGGTCGTCTTTTCAAGCGCGTTGTCACCATAAAAAAGCTTTATCGATTTCATTCGATTGATAATATTGAAATTTACTTTGGCTTCTTTTGTTTTGATGTTGGTCGCATCGCCTAAAATGACTACAGTTATGTCGGCCCCTGAGTAACTTGACAAGTGCCTTGCTGCAACCATTGCGTCACCTCCGTTATTTCCAGTTCCACACACAGCTACAATTTTCGTTCCTGTAAAAATAGGTCCCTTTGCTGATGAGATGAAATCTGCAAGTGCATGCCCGGCATTTTCCATCATACAATCCTTCGACATCCCAAGTAGACTTGACCCGTTATTTTCGATTTGATACATTTGTTCGGATGAAATGTAAGTGGAATCAGACTCCATACTACGACGTATCTGAAAAGATTCTAAAATAAAAGTTGTGCTTGTTCAGATTCGTTTAATGGAAACTTCCTTCTGGAATGGCATACGATAATTCTGGAGATAACAAATTCTTGCCTTGTCTCTTCCAATTTCGTAAGTTTCTCCATCATAATTACATCTTATATAAGGTGGCGGGTCTCTTTCGGCATACTCATCCGCTATCTTATAGTATTCCAACAGTTTCCTTTTCGCATATTTTTTTTCACCATTGTGCCGGACCCTCTTTTTTCTCATAAATTTGAATGCTAATACCGCATGAGTAATCTTATATTTTCGAAACATATTCTTAATTTGGAGACATCTTTCTATCTGATCAGCTGGAACATATAGGTTGTCGCCGGTTCCAGCTTTTGCTTCAATGGACAGCAAAATAGTTTGGGTATTATCGACCGCTATGATATCTGGGAGACTAGTACTGGATCCGCCAAGGCGTCGTGCATGCCATTTTCTTTCAATCAATTTCTGAACAAGCATATGCTCAAAGCCATAACCTCTACTTCGCCGGATGTTTGCCAATGACTGAATTTTTATGTCCCTCTCTTTAAGCTTTTTTTCGCATTTTTTTCGTCTAAACGGTCAATATGTAGTACACAAGTTGAACATACTGCCTAGCAATTATATCGAAGTTATGTACTTCATATGTCAACTTGTTAGTTCTAAAATCTGATTTGGAAAGCATTAATGCTATGTTAAAGGATCTAGAAGATAGACGAGAAACTTTAATCAAGGGAACTAGGGAAATAATTATTTTATGCTCCAAAGCAATCGTATCAATTCATAACTCTGACATTGCAAGTGCAGAAGTAATATTAAACCAAGCAAAGACCTCTCTTAGAAAGTTCAAGGGAATTGCTGGAATCGATCTAGACAAGTATTTGTCAGTCCCAGAACAAGAGCTGACTGAAGGAATTTCTCTCTTATCTATTGTAAAGTATTCAAAGATTCCTAGTATGAGTGATACAGATGTTGCAGGTCCTCCTTATGCTCTCGGTCTTCTGGATTGTATAGGAGAGCTCAAGAGGATAATATATGATAAACTTAGAAAAAATGAATCAGGTGACATTGAAAATCTCTTCAGAATTATGAATGAAATCTATGGTGCGATTTATCCTCTCGCCGTCTATGACAATTTGGTTCCGGGCCTTAGAAAAAAATTAGATGTCTCCCGCCACCTCATTGAGGATGTGAGAGCGATGATAACTGAGGAGCAACGAAGGAAAGTACTAATGAAAAGAATTGACACCTTTGAAAAATCACAGATTTCTTTGTTTGGTAACAACAAGGGTGGAACATAATTCAAAAAGGTTAACGACCTTCTAAATAGCGCATTGCATCGTCAATGTACCTTAGAAGATCATTTTCCCATGCGACAAATTTCTCAGGTACATCAGGATAGTTGTGATAGTGAGCTACAAGTTTCTTGTTAACCTCTGCGGTATGTCTTAAATCATCTGCCAATTTCTTGTTAATGGCTCCTCTAACAAACAAGCTAACTTTATCGACCATGCTAAACTCTGGATGCTCACCATCTGTGATCTTATCAATATCAAATTTTGAAAGAAAGTGTTTCATACCGTAGTTAATTTGATCGTTGTTTAGTCCTTGAAGCATTCTGCGAAAAACCTCTAACCCAGCTGTCTTGTAGCCGTAACAGTCGATAAAGTCTTTATTGTAGCTCCACAAGGATGTTTCCGAATAATTACGAGATTCTATGGCATTTACTGCATGCTTTCCTGCCAGAGTCGCAGCAATAATCGCTGGACCAATTCCACCAGCATCTAACGGCTTTGGCATCCAAGCAGAATCACCTACCAACATATATCCATTAGCCACCATGCAGTCATTCTGTCTCCTAACAGATACCTGCCATGTACCCCACCCATTCCCACTATCCTCATCAGTATCAGCAATTTGAGGTTGTTTAAAAACTGGATTTATTCGCACATATTCATCTATTAACGTTTTGAGATTCTTATGGGTCCCATTATTTCTATTGAATTTGTCTAATGATTTTTGCTGTACTCCCAACCCAACATTTACTTTGTTATGACCCTTTGGAAAAACCCAAGCATATCCGCCTGGTGCAATTCTTTGATCTAAGTGAATTAGACAATAATCAGAGTCGAAAAAGGTCTTGTCTTCTGACCCTCTCTCAAAGGAATAGATATATCGACCTGTTGCTTCCAAGTCATCCCTGTCAATCCTTCTTTGTATAAATGACTTTATTGATAGATTGGTGCGGAGGACTGACGTCACTCCAGTGCAATCTATCACTAACCTTGAAGTCGATTTGAATGGAACTTTATTTTTCATATCCTGTCCTTCAACGCCAATGATAGTTCCTTCCCGTACTACAAGATTTCGAAGTGCTATATCGTTCTTAATTTCTATACCTAATCTGAGAGCATCTTGAAGCTGCTTTTGAGGCAATAGTTTTCTGTTGAGAATATAACCTTCTCCGTCAAATGAAACTGATGTTTTGTGGTCAGGAGAATATGCTATAACTCCTTTGACTGGATGCTCAATTTCAGGTGATTCCCACCTAATTCCAATCCTTGATGTCATAAAGTCCACACTCTTTTTTCCTACAGCATCCCCACAAACCCACCCTGAAATAGTTTTCTTACCCAATTCATGTGCAGGGTTTCTATCAACTACTAGTATTCTCATATTTTGATTAGAATAAAAAGCGGCAGAGGTTGCAACAATCATACCAGCAAGACCTCCACCTGCAACTATTATATCGTAATCTCGCGATGTTGAATCCATGGCAATGCTTACCCCACAAGATATTTTTTTGTTATTTAAAGTTAATTCATTACTTTTGATTAAAATAAGTCCTGAATGTACTTACTCCTGAGAGTCAAGGTGGACTGTCTTCAATTGGACAACCGATAAGTGGTTCTAAAATGATCTAATTATAGGTTTATCGTTATATCGAAATAGGTTTCACATACTTGTTTATTTTTTCCCACAAAAATTGAGCTTAGTTATATAGCCTATACTTTAGGTTTGTACTGATGTTATATATTACGCGATACTTCAAGTTATGAAAAATACGTGGCCTTTTACTAATGTACTAACACTTTGACATCCTTAATCACCTAATTCAAAACTTCCACCCAATATTCTGCATGTAAAATGATGTAGGTTTTTCAACAAAAATCTTAAGTGCAATGACTTTTAGCAACAAATATGACTGAGCAGGGGTGCTTTGTATGATTTACCCAGATGAGAAGCCGAAGATAAATGTTGATTCTTACAAGAATAGGTGTAAAAAAGACTCGACAGATGACATCCAGTTCTACGTACGTAAATGCAGTGGTAATTTACAATCTGCATTTTGTTGACTTCTCGCCCATTCATATTTCCTAATTATGATTCTTGATCAGGTATGCTTATGTATCAAGTAGATTCTCTATTAAGTCAGACATTTGGATCCAGTCCAAATTTCCTCGTGCAAGACTTTGCAGTAATTATGATAATCGCTGCCGTAATGCTTTTTGTTACTTATAAGCTGAAACAACCTATGGTAATAGGATATATATTGGCAGGGATGGTAATCGGGCCTTACACCCCTCCATTTCGACTTATCCATGACATTAACACTTTGAATGTTTTGGCGGAATTGGGTATAATCATGTTGATGTTTGTAATAGGAACGGAGTTCCCTATCTCCAAGCTTAGATCCGTAGGAAGAACTTCTATAATGGTGGCGTTGGCAGAGTCATTAGGTACCCTTACAATAGTATTCTTTGTAGCCCAAACACTGGGTTTTTCACAGTTCGATTCCATGTTTCTTGCACTAGCAATGTCAGTTACTAGTACAGTAGTAACAGTCCGAGTACTAGAGGAACTCAACATGATTAGAGAAAGATCGACTCTGTTACTATTGGGAATATCTATTGTAGAAGATATAGTAGCCATCACCGCTTTAGGTATTTTACAATCTATTGCGTCTACAAGTGACATTTCCTTTTTGCAGATATCAATATCTTTGGGAATTGTTGCGGCGTTTATAGGCGGCGTCCTTATCCTTGGCTCGAAGTTTGTGCCACATGTAATTGACAAAGTAGCAAAGACTAATGATTACTCAGTTCTCTTGATTGTAATCCTAGGCCTAGCGTTTGGCCTGTCAGTTATTAGTATGGAGTTAGGTCTATCTGTTGTAATAGGCGCATTCCTGGCGGGGGTGTTAGTCGCGGAATCTGGAAGTGCTGCAATCGCTCGAGTTATAACCGTGCCATTACGAGACGTTTTTGCAGCCCTGTTTTTCGTATCGGTAGGAGCATTAATGGATTTATCGCGCATTCCGGTATTTATAATCCCTGCATTGATTTTGATTGTAACATCATTCATCTCAAAATTATTGATAGTTTATCTCATACTTGTAAGATCTGGATATGATAGTACTACAGCACTCAGGACCGGCCTCGGAATGGCTTCAGCACGAGGAGAACTTTCTCTTGTTGTCGCAAAAGGGGGTCAGGATGTTGGTGCCGTCTCGTCATTCATATTTCCAATGTTAGGTTTAGTAACAATAGTAACTACTTTTATAACACCATACGTACTGAGATTGGGCAGTAGGCTAAAAGTGACCCCAAATAATCTACGGGATGGGGATTGAACGTTCTCCATTTATTTGCACTTAGCTATTGTAATGATTACAGACTTGATATTAATTCGTAAGATCTTTCAAGGGAATAAAGAGCCAAAAACTGGATAGCACTTTGCCTGGAAGTTCAGTGGAGGGAGTGGGATTCGAACCCACGAACCCCTTAGGGACGGGATCTCACATAACCTCCGAAAAAGTGATCTTGAGTCCTGCGCGGTTGGCCATGCTTCGCTATCCCTCCTCTATATTTGAATAATTTTTGACATTATTTCACCTTTTCTAAAATTGTCATTAACCGGGAAGTCTGGTTTTCGAAAGATTAAGAAATATAGTATACAATAGACATGTCGTAGAATTTTTATTATCGATAATGATTACCAATCCTGAAAATGAACATAGATGAACTACGAGCAGGAATACGTAATGTTAACGTGACGGGCAGGGTAGAATCAATAAGCGAACCTCGAACAGTTAATCTGAGAACGGGAGGAACTGCTCAGGTAGCTGATGCATTTCTTTCCGATGACACAGGCAGGATTAAGCTATCTTTATGGAATGATCAAATAGAGATGGTTAGTGAGGGAGATGAAATCTCCATTGAGAATGGCTATACTCAAGCATTCAGAGGTGAAAATAGCCTAAATATAGGCAGATACGGTAAATTAGTCAAAGTATGAGGAAGAATTTGATTACTAAAATATTATATCATGACAGTCAAGTAATTAGTCATTAGCTTATATACCCAGTATCCGGCTGTCTCTTTGAAGGGATTTGGCCCCCGACTTCGGGGGTTGGAGTCATTTTGTTAGCTATTTGTTGCTCTATGGTTCGTATTAGCATTTCAGTATCCTTGGCTCTATTGTCCATATTCTGCATGTCAACCTTCACATTCATAATACGCATCAAAGTATGAAGAACACTTTTTGAGGCAATTGCATCCATTACATACCCTGATGTCTCCCCTAACAAACAAACTCCTTGCATCTCAAACAATTTTGAGATACCTATTATAAGACCATTCATTCCTGTGACCGTGCCTTCAGCAAGATGAACAATATTTTCACCGACTACGGATTGCAATGCTTTGTCGTGTGTCGCTGCACAATAAACCTTCGGCTTATCCGAAAAAGCTCCAGTAATGTATGCACCTAAAGTAATAACTAAACGTGTTTGGAACTGTTTTACAATATTTAAGATTTCTTCAGCTAGGTAATATTCTGATTGTGGATCTATAGGCTGAGAATCCCCGGTCACAAAAATAAAGTCAGATTTTTGAGTCTCTGTATGCTTCGAATAGTACATGGAATTTTTGGTGAGATCAACCAATCCATCAGAGCCAATGATTACCCTTGGGGGAAACGATGTACAATAAATGTCTGCTAAGTGTATCGCTTTCATTTCGTTTATTAAATGATCCACCGACATTTTGCCTACATATCCGGTTCCAGGGAATCCACAGATTAGATATGGCGTACGAATAGTTGGAATCTTATTCCTAAATTCAACTCTAATTCCGGACTTAAAGTAGGACACATGGTACAGTCATATCAGAGACTTTTAAAATGTTCCTATACTTTGATTTAGATCTTCCCATTAGCCAGAATTATGTGGAAAATCATAATTCACACATACTTTATCATTTACAATAATTAGATATGAAAGAACGCTTCGAACTAGAGAAATGAGCATTAAGGAAAAATCGTTCTGTCATTAGGGAGTCACGGGAATGCCTGTGGCGTTGGTTGATCCCACAGGAACACTAGAATTACCTAGGCTGATAATATTTCCTCTAAGTTCACCTTGTGGGAACCTTGTAGTATTAATATTGACATAAGTTCTATTTTGGTTCATCAATTCGATCATGTCTTTAAGGCTTTTCCCTTCAATAGAGCCTTGCAAGGAAGAATTAGTAATAGTTCCGCTCGCCAGTACTCCATGAATCAAGTTGGATGGTTTAGTCGAATTAAGGAGAACAACAAGTAAGGGTCCATTTTCAGTTTCTTCACCTTCGCTAATACTAGCAGAGGTTGCATTTTCTAATCCTTCAACGCTGATTTCATATTGCAAAATCGTTTCGTTCCCATATATAGTCGCGTTTCCACCTGCTTCACTAAAAATTTGAGGTACCTCTGAAAAACCAGATAGATCAGTAAAGTATCTAAGTTCGGCATAAGCCAAGTCATACTTTGCGAATATTAAAGTTGCAATTGCTACAATGAGAATTAGCAAAAAAGTAAAATTCATCAACCCTATTATGATGCAATACTGTTATAAAAGAATTATGTAGATTGAGAATTGAGACAAAATTTTGATGTCATTCATTAATGTAAAAAACTAGCAGTTCAGATAAGACATAATTCTTTTGGTACTTCAGATCACTGAAAGGAGATTCGGGACTTATAGCCAGTTACTAAATTATGATATTATCAGCAAGGTAATATCACATCTTATGGAGGTTCAATACAATTTTAACGATACACTTCTTTTCTTCTAATCATGGTATTCAAAGAATCAACCAGGCCATCAGCGTATCCAATAGATAATATTGCAAGCTCATTCTTACCTTGAGACAGGAAATTAACGGCATCTTCAACGTAATACTCGGCACTATCTAATATCTCTAGCATTTTCTTGTTTGAACTTATTAGCAGTGGTTCGCCGTTTCGGATTCTAGCTATTTCGTTACGAATCATAGGAACATACTTTTTCATCATACGGATAGGGATATTATCTGGGGGAGCAGTATTATCGAGAGGAGGATCAATATTCAAGGTCAATTTCGTTATACTTTTTTTCTCTATAAAATGTAATGTAGACGGAAAAATTATGGAATGAGGACCGTCTCCATAATCCAAATTTAGGAGGGATTCGGCTTTGCCGCTCACGATCTTTTGCTCACTCGTTCCTACTCGAGAAGCCACTATAAGAAATGAGGCATCATTAATGATCCGAAAAGCAATGTCTTCTTCAATTCCTTTGAGCTTCAGAATCACTTCCTTAGGATCAAGGAAGAAAATTGAATTGTCATCGTCATATCTATACTCTGTGAGAATTAGAGTATGACAATTGCATTTTAAGTTATTAAAGATCGCATTGTAAACGCTAATAGCCGATTGTGTTGCCTCCATCATGGTAACGATCTTCCCAATTTTATATACTTGAAGACCGATTTCACTGATGATAGTAGTAATACCAGAAATTCCATAGACGACAGAAACCTTCACACCTTCTTCTATAGCTCTAAGTCTTAACTCTGAAAATGTGGTAGCGACCATAGGATCCCCATAACTTAGCAAGACTACATCTTTATCCTTGGCCTCCGCAAGGATTTGTCTCCCGTCTTCTACGAACCACCGCTGAACAGGATTTACCTTTTTAGAAACAAATGAGGGTAAAGACATTAAATCTTTTATTTCTTTATCGGAAACTAGTGAAGTAAATCTCTCTAGGTATATTATGTCGCAGCCTGCTATTATGTCAAGAGCTTTTTGACTTAGGCCAGAAGTTCCATAGATACCAATCCCGGTGAACCATAACATGCAATTCTCTATTCAATTAATTAGTCTTGGTTTGTTAATCTTTTGTTTATTAATATGGTGTAGTCTTGACACATGAGATAAGCCTCTACCAAGCACTTCTATACTTGTTAAAAATGATTCTATTTCTATTCTTTCATCCTTTGAATGAGACGCATGTGCCTCTCCTGGTCCGTATGTTACTACAGGCATCTTTAACGAATTGCCTAGCACATTCATATCCCCAGTACCGGTTTTTCTTAACAAAATTGGCCGAGCCTTACTCACTTCGAGTATTGCAAGTGAAATTGCTCTAACTATGGGAGATGAGTGGTCGGCCTCGAATGGTTCAGTAAAGTCATCTACTCTGTATGTCAATTTTACGTCCCTTTTTTTAGCCTCACTAATGACGATGTCGTCAACCAATTTCAAGACTTCATGACAAGTCTTTGTAGTGGGTATTCTTATGTCAATTGTCATTTTGCATTTTTGTGGTGTAACGTTATGACTAGAACCACCCGTAATCTCAGTCAAACTACAACTAACAGCTGAGCTTTTCGATTTAATACCTACATTTGATTTGTCAATTTCATTATTGATAACTTGCCATACGTAATGCATTTCTTCAATAGCATTTTTTGTAAGCCAAGGGGCACTAGCATGAGAACTGAAACCAACATCGCAAATGATCTTTAAAGCTAATCTCCCTTTGTAAGATACGGTTATGTTATTTAGACCGCTAGGTTCTCCAAATATTGCATAATCTACTGCAATTTTGCTTTTCACAAGTTCTTTCACACCCGTTGCGTTTCCTTCTTCGTCTACTACTCCCGCAAAAATTATAGTTCCTCTTTGTTTAAATTCAGACGCAGCCAAAAGCATCGCAACTAGTGGTCCTTTAGCATCTGATGCACCTCTCCCGTACAGGTATCCTGAATCAATTCTAATTGGAATTTGGCCAGGAACTGTATCCATATGCCCACAGAGAAGGATTTTCGGTTCTCCCGCACCCTTTGTGGCGATCAGATTTCCAACACTATCTATTGATACACGTTCAAATCCTAAATCGCTCATACACTTTTCTTTGATCAAATTTGCCAAAGCGCTTTCGGATCTGGATGGAGAATAAATCTCTAGAGAATGTCTGAGTAATTCTAGAGCATATGCAGGTGAAACCAATCCGTTTATCAGCGTCTCTTTAGTTTGATACAGTGATCTACGATAGCTGCAGGAATATCCACTTCTGTGACTCGGACTGTGTTCTTAAATTCGGTCGTATTGTTGACTTCGTGGACCAAAAGACCATTATCATTGCTTTCCATCAGGTCTACACCAACTATCTCCCCTTGCACTGCTTTTGATGCTTTGAGGCAAATATCCTCTAATTCTTTTGTCACTTTGCACTGCTCAGCAGTCCCCCCTAGGGCCATATTTGTTTTCCAAGATCCATTACCTGAATACCGATAGATTGCCGCAGCTACAGTTTCTCCGACTACTATTGCCCTGATATCTCGAGGAGGTCGCTTGATGTACTCTTCGAAATAGTACACATGATATAAGGGATACATATGTTCCCTATCTTCAATAACAGCCTCCGCAATGTCCCTGTCTTTCAACAAAGCAATCAACCTTCCCCAGCTTCCTACAACTGGTTTTATAACTTTTGGGTAGCCATAATTATCTAATCCATTTAGTGCCGAAGTTTGCGAAAATGCGCATATTGCTTTGGGGACATCAACGCCAGCTTTTCTTAGCTTCATGTGCGAAAATAGTTTGTTACCGCAAATGACTGCGGTTCGAAGTGAATTAATTACTGTCGCACCGAGGCCCTCTATCGCTGCAGTTGAGTGAAGGTTATTGAAATAACTTACACATCTTTGAAGCATCATTCTACTTGAATATTCGTTTTCCTCATCCAAATCAATAACTAGATCTCTACAATTTATGGCCTGAATATCAATCCCTTTCTTCTTTCCAGATTGTATAATTGCCTTTTCTTCCCACCGAAGTTGGTCATAAAGCATAATAAGAGAAGATGGAATCTTCTCTATGCTCACTCGCCCCAATCCTCTCCAACTGATTGAGCTGGTCTTATGTCAAACATAGAACCTGACTTGATGAGCTCATAGCTCGCTCCACAATCTGGACATGTAACTATTTCACCTTCAATGGCGTCTTCAACGATCTTTAGTTCTGCATCACATTCTGGACATTTTGTCATTTCTGTAACGATTCTATGTTAGTACTGGCATCGTTAAGAATTTTTCTTTCTAACCTGTCATCTAAATATAATTCCAATATATCGCCCATCCTCAGTTCCTTTAGACCTTTTGCCATTTTTTCCGCCTCAGCCATGGAAGTATCAAGTCCAAGTAGCGACAACAAATAAGCTGCACCATTTTTTCCAGCAAGTTCACCAAAAACTATCCTCCGCCTATTCCCAACAATTTTTGGCTCCAAAATTTCATACGCGGATGGATTTCTGAGAATGGCCGCTAAATGAGTCCCTGCTTTATGCTTATAGGCACTATCTCCAACTATGGGTTTTGATTCTGGAGTAGCCAATCCCGTGTATTCAGTCACGGTCTTCGAAAGATCTCGTAGCAAGTGTAATCTAAAATCATTAGGCGTTTGGTAGATTAAGGTAAGAGCCACAGAAGTCTCGGCAAGGGAAGGGATTCCTGTCCTCTCACCAAGGCCATCTATCGTTGTATGTATTTGATCTGCACCCGCCTCACATCCTGCAAGGGCATTTGACAAGGCCAGACCCACATCATTATGGCAATGAACATCAACGGATGATTTAGACATGTCTAAATTATTGCACACCATTTTCACAAGATTGTACATACCATATGGCCGCAAGATGCCTACTGTATCGGGAATACTGATACGTTCTATACCGCGTGAGTTCATTTCCTTACACATTTCAATCAAGAAACCTGGCTCAGTTCTGCTAGCATCCTCCATAGTAAAGCGCGATTTCATACCATGAGACTTGATATAATCTGCAACTTCAAGCGCTCTTATCTTCGCCTCCTCACGTGAAATCTTTAGTTTGGCAGAGAGATGGATGTCCGAAATTCCCAGGTATGTGGCCACCCATGTGGCACCACAATCTATAGCAATATCCACATCTTCTTTTACAGCCCTAACATGTGCCAATATGTCTGCTTTCAAACCTTGCTTTATTATGACCTTTGTAGCCTCCTGGTGATCACGAGACACTACTGGACTAATCTCTATTTGATCAACTCCAAATGAGTCGAGCATCCAAGCTATCTGTATTCTTTGTTTGTTGGTAAAAGCCACGCCCGGATGTTGTTCTCCCTCCCTCAGCGTGGAATCAAGAATCCGTACTTTTCTACCGGCTAGAGGTGATTTATTATATTGATGCGCATAATGGTTCGGGTCATCTGATTTTAGTGACATTTATGATTCATAATATTGAATTTCGAACAAAATATAAACCTTTTCGGACAAAAATGTGTATATAGATGGGACCCTTAGGCTTAAGTACTTAATGTCTTCAATATAATGACGGTATTCGAATCTGATATACCTTCAATTCGCCGGATTAAGTCAACACTTTGATTAATTTCCGAGATTGAACTAGCAGAAATTATCGCCGCTATGTCAAATTGACCTGTAATCTCATAAACTATCTTGACGCCATGAATAGCTAGAAGCTTCGAAGTTACACCTACTGTATCAGCGGAAGAGTCCACAGAAAGCAAAGTAATAGCGCTAGTCTTCTCTCCCGTATCCACCTCTAGAGTAAACCTCTTTATTGTTCCTGTTCGCAGCAAATTCTTAACTCGCCTTCGGACTGCTGATTCTGACAAATTCAATTCTTTTCCAATATCTACAAATGACTTTCTTGAATCTATTTTTAGGATCTCCAAAATCCTGCGATCAATTTCCAAGCTATCTGTGTCAGACATTATGTTTTTTCTCCGCGGCAGTAAAAAGAGAATCCATTATTGAAAGGGCCTGATCTACTGTGTTCTTCTCCATGACTAAGGGCGGCAGCAACCTGATTATGTTTCTTCCGGAGTATAACATCAATAGTCCTTTCTTAATCCCGTCGAGAAGAATATCGCGAACGTCAAATCGCATTTCGACTGCAATCATCATTCCCAATCCACGAACATCTCGAATTATTGGATGATTGCTCTTCAATTTAATTAGCTCCGATTTGAAATGGCCCCCGATGCTCGCCGCTTTGTTTACCAAATCCTCCTCACGTATTACATCCAATACTGCATTTCCAGCCGCACATGCAATTGGATTGCCGGCAAAGGTAGATGAATGCTCCCCTACCTTCATGACTTCGGCTATTTCGGGTTTGACGAATGTTACTCCCATTGGAATACCAGCTGCAATACCTTTTGCTATACACATAATATCTGGGATTGAATTCCAATGTTGACCGGCCCACATCTTGCCTGTCCTCCCAAGGCCGGTTTGAATTTCATCAAATATCAATACCAATTTTCTTTCGTCGCAAATCTTTCTCACTGAACCAATGAAATCTTCTGGGGGAATTATCACTCCAGTTTCACCCTGAATCGGCTCCAAAATGATAGTTCCAATATTTTCATGAATGGCATCATTTATCTCATCTACCCTGCCATAAGGAACAAATTTAACTTCCTCAAGCAATGGGAGAAATGGTTTTCGGTATTTCATATTGTGGGTTACTGATAATGCGCCAAGAGTCTTCCCATGATAACCCCCATACATGGAAATAACGCCTGATTTCTGGGTATATTTTCGAGCAAATTTAATGCTCGCCTCAACAGATTCGGCGCCGCTATTGCTGAAAAAAATCTTAGACACTCCTGTCGGCGAAATGGATTTAAGTTTCCTTAAGAACTGCAATCGAGTATCATTATAAACAGACATATGACAAATTGTAATTTTTTGCAACTGCTCTTCAATAGCATTAATCACTCTATCATTAGAGTAACCTATTAATCCAACACCATATCCACCCATGCAATCAATATATTCTCTTCCACTGACATCCCAGATAGTCGAACCATATCCTCTTTCAACAGTAATTGGAAACCTCTGGTACAGTTCTAACAGATATGAGTCCTCGCCTTCTGTACTTGTCATTTAGAAATCACAGTGCAATTGTTGTGCATTATTGCTGAAGAGATCGGTTCAGAAACTTTTGCCGAAGATATAATAGCTTCCTTGGCCCCAAGAGCAAGAGCTTCTGTACATGCAAGAACTTTTTTTTCCATTCCGAAACCAATTTTTGGTAGGATTGATTTTGCATCCTCCATAGAAATTGTCTTAACAAGCTTCTCACCTAGAATTAGCCCATTTACATTTGTTAGAAAAATTACTTTGTCTGCCTTTAGACTTCCAGCAATATATGCCGCTGCTCTGT
Organism: Nitrososphaeraceae archaeon; assembly: GCA_044870745.1. Taxonomy (GTDB): domain Archaea; phylum Thermoproteota; class Nitrososphaeria; order Nitrososphaerales; family Nitrososphaeraceae; genus TA-21. The sequence goes on from JBIOZE010000159.1 coordinate 82,152, forward strand.
CTCCATCTACGTTCAAAAAGTCAAATTCTTCGCTAAGAGCGACCGGAGAAACAACAGGTACGTATCCATAATCTAGTAACAAAGTTAATAATTCGATATGTACTTCACTTATTTTTCCGGTATATCCACCATCAATCAGCATTTTTCTTCCCTTTTCATTTACGATAGTTAATCTGTTCTTTCGAATTGCAACAAGAACACGGCCATCTACTCCTGTTAAGCCTACTGCATTAAGGCCCTCCTTAAGTAGCATTTTAACAATGAGTTTATTTATTTTCCCCGACATAACCATTGTATAAATTTCAGCCGTTTCCTTATCAGTATAACGGCTCCTGATGCCTCCAGGAGAAACTATAAACCGTTGTTCCTTACCAAGTCTTGTTGCTATAGATGTTACCTCATTACCTCCACCATGTACTAATAATAGTTTTTCCTGCGACGAGATTTTACAAAGATCTTTAATTGTGGATTCATGCAAATCGTTCAATATGCTGCCTCCAAACTTTACGACAATCATACCGGGGTCAATGGGGTATACCATAGGCCTTCAACTTCGCTGAACCCGCTCATAATATTCATAATTTGTAGTGCTGAGCCTGCGGCGCCCTTCATTAAATTATCAGACGCAGAAAGGGCCACAATTCTCTTATTGTCTTCGTCGAGATCGAAACCGACGTCACAAAAATTGGATCCAACCACAAATTTTGGATCAGGGAATTTGTACAGGCCCTTTTTGTCCTTTATCAGTCTTATGAATGGCTCGTTCTTGTATGAATCTCTGTAATATTTCCACAAATCTATTTCAGACACAAATTCTCGCATAAAAACGTGATTGGTAGTTAGTATTCCCCTGACCAGATTCACAGCATGTGGACTCATACTTACATTTACTTTATTATGTGCAAGTAAACTTAATTCTTGTTCGATTTCGCCCGTATGTCGATGCTTTGCTGGCTTGTAAGGTCTAATTACCCCATATCGCATTGCATGATGAGTTCCGCTACCTTCTTGAGCACCAGCCCCTGAGGACCCTATCTTGCTATCCACTACTATTCGATCAGTTTCGATTAAATTATTTTTGATTAGAGGGCTTAGAGCCAGTATTGAAGTGACAGCCATGCAACCAGGAGACGAAACTATCTGCGACGACTTTATTTCTTCTCGGTGCAGTTCAGGGATTCCATATGTGGACTTTGAAAGAAGTTCTGGAAAAGGGTGTTCCCATCCATACCATTTGACATATTCAGAAGGGTTTTTCAATCTGAAATCTGCTGATAGGTCAATTATCTTGACACCTGCGTCGAAAAGGTCTTTTACTATTTGAACTGCGGTTCCATGAGGGACTGCAGTAAATACAATGTCGCATTTATCCGCCAGTTTGCCTATGTCTAAGGGTGAAAAAGTAATATCTATAAAACCTTTGAGACTAGGGTGAACTCTGTGCACATATTCTCCAGCACGCTGACGAGAAGTGACCAAAGCTATCTCCACCTTGGGATGCACTACTAGCAACCTCAGAAGTTCTCCACCGACGTAACCTGAAGCTCCAACTACTCCAACTTTCATAATTTTTGAATCTTTAGAAGAGTCGTGACATTGCATCTTATGAATTTTATTATTTAAGACATACTTGAAGACCGACTGCTTTCTTAAAAAATAATACCTTCGCTTTGAAGGAAATGTTATTGATTATTCTTACTGTCTACATTCCTTTACTAGGTAATCGATCATCGTTCCTGCAATATCATGGAGTGATACAGCGGCTGCGCCTCTGAATTCTACAGTATTATTTATTTCATGGACTAAATATCCCCGTTTTCGATCTTCCATTAGGTCGATTCCCAAAATCCCCCCTCCGACACATTTTGCGGCTCTGAAGGTTATCTCTTCTAGTTCTGAATTCATGGGCGCTAGTTCTGTCTTGCCACCAGTCGCGACATTTGTAATCCACTTATTTTCCGGTGCGAACCTGTAAACAGAAGCAACAATTCTATCTCCCACCACGATACATCTAATGTCCCTGGGGGGTCGATCAATCATTTCTTGAATATAATAAATTCTCGAAAAAATATTTCCTATTTCCTCTCGGCTGTCTATCAACATTTCCGCCGCTGACTTGTCCTTAATCAGATATACCCCTCTTCCCCATGATCCAACAAGAGGTTTAACAACTAAAGGATATCCTAATTTGTCCATCAGTTTTGCGGCAGATTCTGAACTGAAAGCGAAGCTAGTTTGAGGCGAGGGGACATTATCTCTAGCTAAAGCCAGGCTAGTGAGAAGTTTATTTCCGCATATCTCACTAACATTAAAGTTGTTAATTACATTAAATCCTAAGGACTCTAAACAAGAAGTAACATAGAGTCCTCTATGATGGCTTATTTCTCGTTGTAAGATGATATCTCCTAAATTAAATCCGCTTTTCTTTGAATCAGAATCAAAAACCAGTGATTTGCCGTCGACAAAATTCGGTGAATATCCCTTTTCACCTATTTTCTTCAGTAACGCTTTTTCTTCAAATCGGATCTTGTCATATATTATACATAAACGGACCATCTACTGTCCCCAGTCTTCTCCGACTGATTCAGCAGGCTTAATTTCAACTGATTCACCCTCCTTGACGACAATTTCGAAATCTGCCCCACAATCCGGACAAGTAATAATTTCGCCTACCATGACATCTTGTGCCACAGAAATTTCAGCTCCGCAGTCCTTACATTCCACTTTCATTTCTTATCCTCCTCTTCGTTCATTTCACTTTCGGATCTGACTGTTTTTAAGCTATTTGCCAAAATGGTTTGCATCCCCCATAATTCTATAAAGCCTTTAGCTATACGCTGGTCAAATTTTGACCCGGAATTATACGTTGCCAGATTATTTCTATAGATAGAATTTTCAGATTCTCTTCCTACTACACCGATAGATCCATTTTGCAACTTCATCCTTACTTTTCCTGTTACTCCTTTTTGGGTTGCATCTATAAATGTATCCAGATCCTTTCGAAGAGGATCAAACCAAAGACCACAATATGTTAACCAACTCCATTTCATGTCAACCAAACGTTTGAATTCTAATTCATGACTAGTAAGAATCATTTTTTCCAAATCCATGTGAGCATCTATAATCGCCACGGCTGCTGGTGCTTCATACACTTCTCGAGATTTGATCCCTACTATCCTATCTTCAATATGGTCAATTAGACCCACCCCATGTTTTCCTACCTTGATATTTGTATATATAATTAAATCAGTCAAACTCAATTTCTTTCCGTCAACTGATATTGGTAGTCCATCCTTAAATTCAAACTCGATGTATTCCGTTGAATTATCTGCGTTAGCTTTAACTAAGTGAAGCACATCATCAGTGACCTCAAATGAAGGATTTTCCAATTTTCCACCCTCAATAGCACGTCCCCAAATATTCAGATCGATACTATGCTTCTTGATTTCAGAGCTAAGGGGAATCTTATTTTTTCTAGCAAAACTTACTTCAAGATCTCTAGTTAAATTCATATCTCTTATCGGTGCTATTATTTGGATTCTAGGGTCAATAGCTCGGAATGCCAAATCGAACCTTACCTGATCGTTCCCTTTCCCTGTACAACCATGAGAGACATAACTAGCTCCCTCTTTTTGAACAAGCTCCATAATCCTTGTTGCAATGAGCGGACGAGCTAAAGCAGTAGCGAGAGGATATTTTCCTTGGTATAGCCCATTTGCCCTGATCGATTTTGCAACATAATTATTCACGAAATCCTTCTTTGCATCAATATAGACATGTCTTATAGCTCCTAGCAATTCAGATTTCGCATGGATCTCATCGAAGTCATCATCTTGTCCGCAGTCAATCGTTGCGGTGATGACATCCATATTATAATCAATTTGAAGATATTTCACGCAAACTGATGTATCAAGTCCACCAGAAAAAGCCAGAACCACCTTATCCTTTACCATGGCTAATGGAAGCGTTTTTTAACTAAATTTATGTTTATTGGTTGGAATCTAATATCCTGAATAGCAATTATTGAGCCTGCAATTAAGCTAGTTGATAATAGTCCATTTTGGAATGACAAGATTCTTTCAGTACTGTCAATCCGGTGGAACTTTTTGCAATGCACAAACAATAACTACAAGGCTAAATCTTCCAAGAAAAATGTCCTAACATCGAGCATTAAGGATTTTTGCAATCAAGGTTCACAATTGACTAATTTAATATTATATAGTTACTAAATATGGGACTGAACAAAAAAACTATTATGGTGAGCCTTGCCAATGTGTTGAAATAATCTGTAAATTGTAGAGTCGGAAAGAGTCGGCCTATTCTGCACATAGTTGCAATTACACTTGATTAGATTGCGAACTCAACATAACAACGGCAAATAACAGCAAGACACAAGGGACACCGAAAAATACTGACGAGTCATGAAATTGGTGCAAAACGATTTCAAGGATTGATTGATCAACTTTTTCCACTTCTATTGGCCATGAAAGAATTCTGCCTAATTTCGTTGGGATACGATTTTAAGGGAAACCATTAAAAAACAGATTCCATAACTACTACTGTGTCATTATATAAAAGATATTCAATTGATGAAATAACCAGGAAGGTATACTCAGAACTGAGCGAAAATTCCTCTGGACTTTCTGGTGCAGAGTTAGCAACTAGGACCAAGATAAATAGGATGACTCTTGCAAAATATCTAGACCTAATGCTGGCAAGAGGATTAGTTCGAAAAAAAAAATTGGTAGTTTGAACATATGGTTTCTAGATAGAAATATTTCGCAACTTGAATTTCCAATTAATTATGTTGAAGTGCAGCAGAGATTATTAGATTCGTTACTTTCCGGCAACTATGTTGTAGCGATAAACCTTGTGTATAATCTTGTATCTAATGATGCAACCAAAGAACACTTATTGATTGATGTAATATTACCAACTTTAAATATCATAGACGATTTGTACAGTAGGGGGAGGATGGGTGAAAGTGAAAGACTAACTACCACTGCTTTCGTAATGGATCTGGTTGCCCTCATTAGATTAATCCCACCTGACTCAACGAAAAGGTTGAAGGCATCTTCATTATGCGTGGCTGGGTCAGAAGATTCTGTCAACGTTGCAAAGGTGTCATCTGTACTGATGCATCTGTCTGGTTGGAGCTCTGTTTTTATGGGAAATGTAGAGACTAGAATAGATCCTTTTTTCGATATAGATATCCAGAGGTACGTTGTAAAGACATTTGGAAGCAAGAAAGGACTAGTCGCAATTATTATCTTTTCCTATTCAGAAAGCAGCTTAAGATTTTTGTGTAATGCATTAAAGAATTTGAAATCTCGATTTACAGGAGATTTGCGATTAGTTGTTTTTACCAAAGAAGAATTGGATGGGATGGCAAATGCATTGGGCGCAGATCACTCAAGTTGGGAATTAGATTCCCTCATTAGATGGTTAAATGGAGAATATAAGAAGACTTACGACTAGCTTACTCTTAAGCACGATATAGGCAGAGGAAAAGTGTTTGACTCCGCAATATTAGATTTCGATGGGCCGAAAGGGATTTGGACCCTTGACCTTTCGATTATCAGTCGAACGCTCCACCAAGCTGAGCTACCGGCCCTCCAAAATTCTTTCCGTTGTCGTTATTTAATCGTGTGGGATTATCGTTTCTTATGTTGAACTGTCCTTCTTGAACGCAAGGATTCAATGTAGTCTGAATCAATGCCTTTAAGAGTCACATTAGCACGTGGAAATAGGTACCGTTGAATATCTCCAAGGTAGGCATAGTAACAAAACTTAATAATCCAGACGCATTGGAGGCAGCAAAAAAGATAGCAGATTTTTTTAGAGCGAGAAATGTAATAGTCTTTTCGGTAAATAAGATTGATCATCCAGAGGTGATTTCTGTATCACCAGAAAAAATTAGAGGAGAAAGTTTAGATTTGGTTTTTTCAGTGGGCGGAGATGGAACTACCTTACGCACGTTTAGAATGTTACCTAATTCTACGCCTGTCTTTAGTGTTAATATTGGAGGCACAAGGGGAATTCTTTCAGAAATCGCAGGTGATTTCGACATCAAAGAACAATTACAAAATATTGTAAAAGGTGATTGCTTTCTTGATGCAAGAATTAGAATACAGGCACAAGCGGATGGTGAAACTCTTGGTCCTGCACTAAATGATATAGTAATTACGAGAACTGGCCTTACCCGAACACCAATTTTCAAAGTCTGTTTATTGGACGAATGCTTATCTATCAGAATGGATGGAATAATAACAGCTACGCCCACAGGTTCTACTGGACATTCGCTTTCTTTGGGGGGACCAATTATACATGAACAAGTAAATTGTTTGATGATCCTTCCTGTAGCTCCAGTGAAGAGAATACCTTGTTTAATTGTGAATACTCAAGAAATTTCCATATCGTCAACCCACGATTCAAAACTAGTGATTGACGGTCAGGAAGTTTATGATGTAAAGGCTGATTCTCGCATCCTAATATCACGTTATCGACATGATGGAATATTTCTACGACTTCGAAAAAGGGGAATAACTCAAATTGCAAAGTTGGGATTCTGACGTTTTCGTATTGGACGCCACCGCCTTTTATCAGGGGTTTCCACTGAGAGCTAATTGCAAGTGTATTACTACCGAACTTATAGTCGAAGAAGTATCTCATTTAAAGAAGAATGTATGCTCAATAAACTTTCTAATAGAAGCGCAGAAAATATCCGTAATGCGACCAAAGGACGAAACTGTAAGCTATACTAGATCTGTGGCTACTAGGATAGGTGATTCGAAAATCTCGCCGTCAGATCTTTCAGTTGTTGCCCTTGCGATTGACTACGGGGGAACTGTCGTGTCAGATGATAATAGAGTCCGTAATTTGGCTACTACCTTGTCTATTTCTTGCCTGAATCTATCTGATATGGGAATAAGAGCAGTCAGGAAATGGACAAAGTACTGCAGAGTGTGTGCAAAGAAGCATTCATACAATGAAAATATCTGTTCTATCTGCGGAAACCAATTAAGGGTTAATTACAGCGATAAAAAAATTGCCGATAAGCATCGCAATTTATAGTTAACTACAGCAATTTATTGATCCTCCTTAGATCCATGCGAGTTATAGATTCAAGTAGAGGCTTGGAGTATGGGAATACTATCATAAATTAGTTTCCAATTACAAATATTCTCCCGAGTTGGTACCTATTAATGTTGACTGGACGTATGATTGGAACATGGTTCAGAACACATATTCTACATCAAATTTCTTGTTATGAGTCGTTCTGGTGAATGAGGAAGATCAGAATTTGCTCTTGCCATGTCTTGTGATATCTGATCCGAAAGTTTTTCCTCAACAATTCTTTTCAATCTGAGCGCATTCACTAACATCTGATGATCAAGTCCAATAAGACTATTGACTTTCAGCGCTTTTTCCCATCTCTCTTCGAATAGGCGTTGATGCAAATCACCCACAATATCAAAAGAACTTGTAACTACTGCCTTGCCGTTGGTACTATCAATGGAAATTATCTTGGATGAGTCGATAGCAAGGGCACTATTACAAAAAGTATGAAGCCTAATATCAAGCCCTTTTGGAAGTGAATGAAGATATGTGTTGTCCAGACACTGAGACCCAATCAATAACTTTATAGTAACTCCTTTAGAAGTCGCTGATTTTAATGCATCACCACAGCGAGAAAGTATATTCAATCCCCACGAATCTAGCATTGCATTAATGACAGACTTTGAGGCGAGAATAAGATCAGAAACTTTTTGATCGACAAACTTTGGATCAATAACAGTATATTTCTTTTCCTCGGTTCCAAATATTTTCTTCCTAGCTTCAATTTTCCCGAGTCCACTGATGATCTTCTTCATGTTCTTTAATCTTCTCTCATGCAACGATATTATTTCAATAAAAGCTTCTTCAGGTGTGACGGCAGAGGCTATCAATGGTTTATGGTTGCTCATTAACAAAAGCCCCTTTTTCTCTAGTTTTTTAAGTGTGGAATATATCTTAGTTCGAGGTAAATTTGAATAGTATGCTAACTCGCTAGCACCCAGCATACCCTTTTCCACCAATGTAATATAAGCCCGAGCTTCATATTTTGAGAGACCAAATTCTTCAAGATTTCCAACCAAGCCAGACTCTATCGATGAATACTTCTTACTGAAGGGCATATGGGCATATAATATTTATTAAAAGTAAAGTTGGATGTCAATTACATTGTATTAAACTGAAAAAATTATCGAGCTCTGAATTCATATCAGTACAAAGCATAAGGTTACCATAATTAAGAACAATACTTTCTTTTTCTAGAATCTATCTGCATAGCTGTTATCATTGAACTCTGAGGCTATGACGGTTGACAAAGCCCAGTCCATAGGAATATATCTCATTTTCTAGGTAACTTGACTTTCGAGTTGTAAACGATTCTGCACTAAAATTTAGAGGACTAGTTCGGACAATAAGCAGCCCAAAAGCTAAAGCCATTCCGCACTCTTGTATGTGAATGAACCGATAGCGTCAAGTCATAATTTCTGAAGTTCAGAAGAGAACTAGAATTAGAAAATTTCACAGATGCGTAAATTAGATTGGTGAAATTCTCAAACAAGTATCAAATGCGCTAATCAAGGCAGCCTCATTGCTGACTCGAATGGACCTAAACTGTGCCCCACGACGTATTTAGTTGCTCCATACGTTGACCATTCTTTGAGTAAAGGAGAGAGGGATTCAAATGGTTTACGATTCTTATTGAATCTTGAATTGGTTCATTTTATTTTGTCCCTTGCACAATATAGATTCACAACATAGTACTTCAAATGCGGATCACGCATTTTTGATAAGGGTCGTAGCATTTTGAGTTTAGCTCCGCAAGAATTAGAAAACAGTGCTAGTAAGTATGCCGCTGAAGCTATTCGATTAGATTCCCAAGGTTCTCGGGGACTAGCAATACAGGCATATCAGAGAGCAATCGAAGCTTTGGCGAAACTCATTCAGATATATCCTGATTACAAACTGAACAAGATCTATATGGAAAGGGCAAGTGCTTACCAAAATAGAATAAAAGCTCTACAAATGTCTAGTGGAATAACTGATTCTCATGCCGATCAAAATCAGAGGAGGATAAAGTCCACCCAACAAAATAGAGTTGACAGCAATGTAAGCAGCTCAGGAAAAATGGACAATGGGACAGAAAGTCTTGGGGCCGCTTTCGATGATTTAGTTATGAAAGACAAACCTCATGTTTCATGGGATCAAGTCGTAGGGTTGGAGGATGCAAAACGTGCCATCAGAGAATCCATTGTCTACCCAACAAAGCGCATGGATTTGTTTCCACTTGGGTGGCCACGTGGTATTTTGCTTTATGGTCCACCTGGATGTGGCAAGACTCTATTGGCCGCTGCTGCCGCTGCTGAAATAGATGGTTATTTCATAAATGTTGACGCTGCCTCCATGATGAGCAAATGGCTAGGGGAAGCGGAAAAAAACGTCTCGAAGCTTTTTACCTTAGCTCGAAAACTACATGATAATGAAGGAGTACCAGTACTCCTCTTCATCGATGAAATAGATTCACTCCTTGGCTCAAGAAATGGAGAAGTTGGGGGCGAAGTTCGAGTAAAGAATCAATTTCTTACAGAGATGGATGGAATAAATGGAAAATCTAAGGATTCGAAGTTATATGTTATTGGTGCTACAAATAAACCGTGGACCTTGGAAGCAGGATTCTTACGCCGGTTTCAAAAGAGGATTTATGTTTCACTTCCTGATCAGTCTTCTAGATTGTATTTATTTCGTCAGTATACTGAACGCTTAAAAATGGAAAAATCATTGAAGCCAGAGGATCTCGCAAAGCTAACTGAGGGTTATAGTGCAAGTGACGTGAAGGATATATGTCAATCAGCTCAACTCCGTGTGGTAGATGAACTTTTTGAGAGTGGAAAAGCTTTGGAAACTGAAGCACATACGAGGTCTATATCGCCCTCAGACTTTAAGGAGATTCTCAAGAGAAGAAAGCCCAGTGTGAGTATAGACATGATGAGAGCCTACATTCGTTGGAGCGAGCAATTTAAGGCACTTTAGTTTTATTTACCTCTATCTGCAAATCTTCTGAGCGCCTCAATTAGCTTTTTTTCGGCAGAATCTCTATCACCCCATCCAGTCACTTTTACGAATTTTCCAGGCTCAAGTTCTTTATAACGCTCGAAAAAATGTTTTATTTTATCTAGCAAATTAGAAGGAACGTTATGTATGTCAGTAATGTCAGAATAGCTCGGATCTATTTTGGATGTAGGCACACATATGATCTTTGCATCATTGCCCTCTTCGTCCTCAGTGAACAAAAGGCCGACAAGTACAACTTTCAGCATTGACAATGGTAGCAGAGGTGAATCACCGAGTACCAAGACGTCCACTGGGTCTCCATCTCCTTCCAATGTATTAGGAATGAAACCATAATTGCACGGATAATGCATAGAAGTATATAATTTTCTACTGACGGCGATAAATCCTGTCTCTTCATCAAATTCGTATTTGATATCGCTTCCCTTTGAAATTTCTATGACTACAGTGATATTTGAAGGAACTTCGTTCGCTGATTCAGGTTTATTCAGATCTGCAATAAATTTCATGTAATGACGATGGGTTTACTTATTTATAATCTGAGATGGTTAACCACGATAATATCAACTTGGTAGTTACTCTTTGTTTCACCTACGTTTCTATTCAATTCGATTGAAACGAATTTGAATGTCACCTACTCTGATGAATGCAACCGGTACAAATAAAAAATACGAAGCGGCATAGGGGATTTAGCATTTACTTAAATGAAATTATTTGATAAATTCGATGCAAAAATGATCGAGGACGAAGTCAGATCCTATCTCGAGGGAATTGATCAAGCTCGGTTGCTTCGTGATAAATTTTTAGGCATAAAATCATCAGTAGGGTATATTGAGGGTCCACCAACACTAAACGCAGAACCTCATATAGGACATCTTAGAGGGCGTGTCATCAAGGACTTGTGGTACAGGTTCAAGACTATGCAAGGCCATGACGTTGTTTTCAGAGCCGGTTGGGATACCCAGGGTCTACCAATCGAATTGCAAGCAGAAAAGCTACTGGGTCTAAGTGGCAGCAAGTCAGAGAATATCAGCAAAGTCGGGATTGACACAATAGTAGCAACTTGCAAGGACCTGATTCAAAAAAATGCTAAAAAATGGATAGAAGTTGATGAACTTCTCGGCATGTCATTTGACTATGATAAAGCATATTGGACATATAAGGACGAATACATCGAAAGAGAATGGCAATACCTTAAGAAGGCTTGGGAGAGAGGTTTACTTAAAGAGTGGTTCAGAGTAGTTGCGTATTGTCCTTCATGCCAAACCTCACTGAGTAATGCGGAGGTGAATCAGGGATATCGAAATGTGGAAGATCCTTCATTCTATTATAAATTCAAGCTGTCTGAAGAAAATGCTTACCTGTTGATCTGGACTACTATGCCATTCACTCTGGTGACAGACGAGTTGATAGGTGTGAATCCTGATGCCAATTATTTGTTTGTTAATGTAAACAATGAAGTTTGGATTGTAGGTTCGGAACGGTTAAGGCCCTTAATGGAGGAGCTTGGCATCAATAATTATGTAGTATTGAAAACCGTTTTGGGAAAAGAGCTTGAAGGGAAACGGTATATCCATCCATTGCTATATCTTATTCCGGGATTAAAGAAATTAGCGAACGAAAAGGCGATTCATTTTGTCATTGCCGACAAAATAGTTGATATTATGACAGGAAGCGGGTTAGTACATCTTGCCCCTGCAAATGGAGAAGAAGATTTTGATATTGCAACCCGAAGAGGTTTGCCAATCTTTGTCCCCATCGATGACAAAGTAGTTTTTACAGAAGAAGCAGGAGTTTTTGGTGGCAATTTTGTGCGAGATACAGATGATATGGTTGTACAAACCACGCGCGACGTCAATGCTTTCGTTAGTTATGGAAAAATATTACATCAATATCCGACCTGCTGGAGATCTGGACACAAAGTGATCTGGCTCGCGCGAAGAGAATACTTTTACATGGTAGACAAACTTGAAAATAAGCCACTACTAGCCGCGTCCAAGGTAGAGTACTTCTTTGATTCTCCACGAAATAGATTCTTGGAAATTATCAAGGAGAAGGTACCATGGTGTATTTCAAGGGAACGTGTCTGGGGCACGCCAATACCTATCTGGAAATGCAGTTCCTGTGCCAAGAAAGAATTTCTCTTCTCAAAACTTGAGATAGTTTCCAGAGCGAGTAATCTTCCTGATGGGCCAGATTTCGAACTTCATAGACCCTGGATAGACAGAATTGAGATTAGATGTACGAATTGTGGAAATATCATGTCCAGGGAGCCATTCGTACTGGACACTTGGCATAATAGTGGCGCATCCCCATATGCTTCATTGAATGATGATGAATTCTTGAAACTAATCCCAGCTGCATTTCTGACTGAGGGAATTGATCAGACTAGGGGATGGGCTTACACGCTTCTTATTAACAACATAATAATGCATAACAAAGCTGAAAGCCCGTACAAAGCGTTCCTTTTCCAAGGACATCTCCTTGATGAGAACGGGAATAAGATGAGCAAGAGCCAAGGGAATGTAATAGATGCAAAGGAATTTTTATCTACAAATTCAGTTGACTTGGTGCGGTTTTACTTCTTGTGGAAAGCATCTCCAATTGATTCATTCAACTTTAGCCCTACAGAGCTTTCTACAAGGCCTTATCAAATATTGAATACGTTGTACAACCTTCACATATTTTTGCATCAAAATAGCAAGTACGATAGGTTTGACCTGAACAACTTAGATATCGAGAATATCAAAAAAAGTAAATTCTATGGACTAATCGAAAAATGGATCAATTCAAAATTACAGTTACTCGTTCATAACGTCACCAAATCACTTGAAACATGTAAATTTAACGAAGGCGCAAGGTCAATCGAAGACTTTATCATAAACTCTCTTAGCCAAACTTATGTTCCCTTTACGAGAGATGATCTTTGGGAAGATAATTCTGGATCCCTTGAACGCAGGAGTATCATATACACTGTACTAGGTGTGGCATTACGAACAGTCGATATTCTCCTGCACCCATTCAGCCCGTTCATTAGCAATTATTTGTTTCTTATGTTATTCATGACAAGAAAATCAATTCTGCTCGAATCTTGGCCACCAGTAGTTGAAGAAGCTATTGATCTTAAGATTGAAAGTAGTGTTGGGAAAGTGAAGGAGATCATCTCATTATCTAATTCAGCAAGGATGAAGGCAAAGATAAAGAGGCGATGGCCAGTAAGTCAAGTTGTTATATTTCTAGATGGGGATAAAATATCACAGGTTGAAAATTTCTTGGACCTCATGAAAATCCAACTGAATACGGATAGGCTAGAAATTAAGTCAATACCTAACATACTAAGCATATACGAAAGGGTCAGTACGCTATTGGATCTAGGGATGATAAAGATGACTATGAAACTCAAGATAAAGAGACTCGCTCCTTACGTTAAGGATGGTCTGTCTCTATTAGTCGCCTCATTTGGGAGGGCGGATCAAATGGCGATATTACAGAGCTTGATATCACATGGGAGTTATCGGTTAAAGGTCGGCAATGACTCATTCGAAATAACAAAGGAGGACATTGACCTAACTTACATGGCTGCTGATGGATACTCGTTTGCAGAAACAGAATCTCGTGATACAGCAATTTTTATAGCGACTCTCCGAGATATGGATTTAGTTACCAAAGGTTTTGTGAAGGACCTGGCTAGAAATTTTCAGCAGTTAAGAAAGGAGATGGGCTACCTTCCAACTGATTTGTTGTCTTATGCGCATGTCTCTAATTTGAGCGAAAGCGAAGTGGCTTCCCTAAGAGCTTTCAAAGATGAGCTGGCTTATTTGGTACGGGCAAAGTCCGTTGAATTTTATCCACATACCGAGGAGGAAAATGGGTATAAGGAAATAGAAATTGACGGAAGAAAATTATTACTTTCAATTAAATAATTTAGGCGGAGGACCTTTTACTACCAGTAACTTGTAATGCTTGAATCTTGATTATTCCAAGAAATTCCTTTACAATATCATAACGGAACGCAGATTTTCAACTGTTAGATTTACTGCGAATCCAAAAATGATTATGATTAACATTTTAGTTCCGTTTATTTGTCTAAATTACCACATGCCAAAGGGAACATCAGTTTGCTGGGAGTTCAACTCACTCGAGAATTTGATCCTTGGCACGTAATATGACGAGTTAAGGGCGGATAGAACATTGATCTATATGGGGATCCTATGTAAGTTAAGAGATTCTTAATGGAAGAAGAAATCAGAACGGAATTATCGCCGCAATTTGTGATATCATGGATGATAGAATAAGGAAGAGTATTTAGGCGAGTTCAGAACAGCACCTGTTTAGTCTTTGAACTAGTCAAGAGCTGAATTTATCGACTCGAAGTTTCTTTTCTTTGAATGCAAATGAAATGTACTTGCTTCGATGGTCAGAATGCATCGAAGATGGGTAAATATTTTGCATCAATTCTAGCCTACAAGTTAATGTAATTCTCGCGTATGTTAATTGGATGAATTTGTACTAATTCTATAAAACAGAATATAAGTCAAAATATGTTCCTTTGATTCGAACTGTTAACATATTCTACCCAATTTATTACTAAACGTTATGATCTATCATGGCCCGTTCAACCGCAGAAATTGACTACCTTATGGATTTGCTTATCCTTAATTAATCCTTGGCAGAGGGAATGGTCATTAGATTCACACTTGGATGACTTCCACGACCACCGACTAACATAGATAAACTCATACTATTATTACTATGAAAATGAAGTAATCATTAAATTTGATAATAGGTACATTTTCAACATGAAAGTTTACTCTGAATCTAGGCCATGGGGACGCTTTGATAAATTTAACGAAAATGAACGTTGTACTGTCAAGCTTTTGTATATTAACTCTGGATCACGTTTAAGTCTTCAGTATCATAAGAATAGACAAGAATATTGGAGGATTATAAAGGGTAATCCAGTTGTACAAATCCAGGATAAAGAAATTCAAAGCAAGGAGGGTGAAGATCTCTTTATCCCAATGAACGCCAGACATCGAATAACAGCTGGAAAATCTGACTGTGTTGTTCTTGAATTGTCAGTTGGCGAATTCGATGAGAATGACATAGTGCGTATTCAGGATGATTATGATAGAATGTAGGGTCAGTAATTTCAATTGTAAGAGCATTCGCACCGTAGTAAATGAAGCTACTCAGCTCATTGACTCTGATATCTAAGACCAGAATCAGGCTATAATCATTCAACCGAAGACGAAAAA
Source organism: Nitrososphaeraceae archaeon (assembly GCA_044870745.1). GTDB lineage: Archaea > Thermoproteota > Nitrososphaeria > Nitrososphaerales > Nitrososphaeraceae > TA-21. The sequence goes on from JBIOZE010000159.1 coordinate 97,529, forward strand.
CACCCAAGTGATGCGACTAACGAAATACAAATAAAGCCCATGCATTGCTCTACCCATGATGAGCGCAAGTAAAAAGCCACACATGAACCTGGTAGTTGTTGGTCATGTAGACAATGGTAAATCCACTATAGTTGGTCATTTGTTGGTCGATATGGGGGTAATCGATCAGAGAACTATTGATGCTTTTGCGAAAGAATCCGAGGCTACAGGAAAGGGTGATACTTTCAAGTATGCGTGGGTTCTTGATAGCATAAAGGATGAGAGGGAAAGAGGCATAACAATCGACCTTGCATTCCAGAAGTTTGAAACGTCAAAATATTTTTACACTCTAATAGATGCACCGGGACACAGAGACTTCATCAAGAATATGATTACCGGTGCCTCAGAAGCCGACGCAGCCATAATAGTAGTCTCCACAAAGCCAGGTGAAACTGAAGCAGCTACAGAACCAGGAGGGCAAGCGCGAGAGCATGCCTTTCTGTCAAGAACTTTAGGTGTAGGTCAAGTTATTGTTGCTTTGAACAAGATGGACGACTCTAATTATTCCGAGGCTCGCTATAAGGAAGTTAAAGAAACGTCAGAGAAGATGTTGAAACTGGTAGGGTATAATACGACGAAGATCAACTTTATCCCAGTTTCTGGGTGGAAGGGAGATAATCTGGTGAAGAAGTCCGAAAATATGCCTTGGTTTAAAGGGCCCACTCTTGCTGAAGCGTTGGATATGTTTGAACCTCCTGAAAAACCAATAGGAAAGCCATTAAGAATTCCTATTCAAGACGTATACTCCATAACAGGTGTCGGAACCGTTCCCGTAGGGAGAATAGAAACTGGAGTTTTGAAGGCAAATGACAAAGTTATAGTAATGCCATCAGGAGTTACGGGTGAAGTAAAGTCCATAGAAACTCACCATACCCAAATGGATTCAGCTGAAGCAGGTGACAATATTGGGTTTAACCTAAGGGGAGTGGATAAAAAATCCATAAAGCGTGGGGATGTTATAGGTCCTACAAATAATCCCCCTTCAGTTGCAAAGGAATTCGAAGCACAAATTATTGTAATTCATCATCCGACGGCCATGGCACCAGGATATACTCCTGTTTTGCATGCCCACACCGCACAGGTTGCAGCCACGCTGTCAGACTTTGTTGCAAAAATAGATCCAAAAACAGGCGGAGCGGTAGAAGAAAAGCCTAAGTTCCTAAAGACTGGTGACGCTGCTATAGTGAGGATAAAACCTGTTAGACCACTTGCAATCGAAACCTTCAAAGAGTTTCCAGAAATTGGAAGATTTGCATTAAGAGATATGGGTACAACTATAGCAGCCGGGGTAGTTAAATCGATAACTGAAAAGTTCGATCCCTCAGCCAAAGGCAAATAATTCGAGCGTGTGGTCCTAATTTATGGCACAACAAGCTCGAATAAAGCTCACTAGTACTAATCTCACCATGCTGGAAAGTGTTTGTTCAGAAATACGGGGCATAGGTGAAAAAAATGGTATTAAGCTACGAGGTCCTCACCCTTTGCCCACCAAGAAAATGAAAGTAGTAACACGCAAATCACCTTGTGGGCAAGGTACGAACACTTGGGACAAGTATGAGCTGAGAATTCATAGACGAGTTATAGATCTAGGAGCAGACGATCGTTCGATTCGCCAACTTATGCGTTTGAAGATTCCTGATGATGTATATATTGAGGTTTCACTAACACAGTGATTGTAATCGAAGTACTAAATTAACATGTTTAACTTATATGCCTAAATTATGCAATTGAAATTGACGAATCGGCTCGTCACTTTTACGGTAGGTAATTGGGTTGAATCATTCAATACAGGGCTAATTTATATGAAAATTTCTTTCATATATTGCTGATTAAGGAATTTTTCGAACCGAGATTCATACAGTATAGAACTAGAAAGGAATAAGGAGAGTCATAGTTTTTTATATACGGCATATTCAATCTGCCTTTGGTACAATCATAGATGACATTAGTTGGAGATGCGTATAGATGGCTTGCTAGCAGAGTTTCCTCACGTCCTACAAATTTTAGTTGGGTCATCAAAAATCAATTAGCAGGCAGCGGATTGCCAATTACAGTGAATCAATTTAAATGGCTTATCGATCACGGGATTAGGACTATTATAACTGTTAGAGAAGTCCCTCTCCCCTTTGGATGGATTCAGCTTTCTAACCAAGATAAAGGCATTCAGGATAGTAGTAATACCTCGACCATTAGTTACTTGCATGTTCCAGTTGAAGACTACAAAGCACCTACAATGGACCAAATTAAATCCACGGTATCATATATTGAACACCGCTTGGCATCTAATGGAAGCTGTATATTAGTCCATTGTGCCGCTGGCAAGGGCAGGACAGGAACGATACTGGCTGCTTATCTAATAAAAAAAGATCGACTTTCTGCTGAGGAAACCATTAAAAGGCTTCGAACTCTACGACCTGGCTCCATCCAAACACAGATACAAGAACAGGCCTTGTATGCGTATGCCGATTATTTGAACAGTACTTAACTATGGGATTTGAGTTTTGTATTATGCTTGGATTAGACAGTCAAAAATAATATGATTAATCTATGCTGCCCTTGAACATCATACTAATTGGCGCTCCACCCTTTTGTTAAAATACTAGCTCTGGTAAGGGAATTTATGAACTTCGATAAGCTAGAAATTTATGCGAATGAGGCAACTGAAGCTAGACATAGAAATCAAAGTGAGCTAAGCAAGAAATTAGAGACTGATGTCATTAGAATGTTAACAGAACAAGAGCTGGCATTTCCGATTGAAGAGAACGTTCTTATAAATAAGAATTCTGCTTCCTTTATTTATAAAAATGGTAAGACATATCCTCATTTAATCGAATTCATAGCAATGATTCTTCATATTGAGATTCCGATTGAAATTGACCAGTGCAAATTTGGACCAGGAGAAATTGTTGTGTCCGCAAATAACCCTGTGGAAGCTCACAAGATACTGAAGGATTGTTCTCATAAACTTCAAGCATTAATTCAGGCAAAACAAGGTCGGAATCTGTAACACGACTTAGTAACTATATCAAACAAATTTAGTAGCACCGGAAGATGAATTAATTGGAAATATTCCAAACTATTTACCAATTGCGAATCTCATTTTTATTTACGGGAAAGTTCGTATCGCATTCAACGGAAAAATAATTACTTCACTGCGATATTTCATTTTACGAGTAGAGATCGCACTTCACAGAGCTATGGAGTAGTGGGCGGATCATCATAATTTTGATCAATTTCTAATGTTGCCAGGAAAAGCATCAAAGATGACTCTTACATACTTGCGGTTTAATTTTTTTTGAACAAATAACCTCCTCAGCTCTTATGAAGATCAAAATATTCTATCCATCCAATCTCGCTAGTCGGTTATTTTCTTAAATTATTGCATGTAGCGTAAATTAATCCCTGTGCTCGAATCCTCTAGACTCCCTTGATGCACCTCTACCGGTTACAGCTCCAGTATAGTCACCAGATACATCGATGATTTTTTCAGAATCAGATAATTCCTTAAGGAATTCCAATGTGAGTCTCTGATTGACAACATAGTGAGTGCCATTGTCATAGATTGCAGGAACCATTCCTGTCTTTTGTAGGATATAATCCCTCATTGCTTCCGAGTCTGTTCCCGGTTTAGTAAATATTTCAACCATGTAGAACGGAGTCTTCTCTGGATCTGCTTGCATACGGATAAGGAGGTCATGAATAAGAGCAGGATCTATTTTTGGGAAATATGATCCATATAATGTTTGCAATCCTGCAAATACGTTTCTTATTTCCTTTATTTCAGACAAGAATAAGATAGTAATCTTTTTTCTTATATGAGTCTTTTTGAAAAAAGAGTGAGCTAAACGAATAGTTAGTGCAAATAGCTGCAGATTTATACAGGACTTAAAGTCCCTGTATAAATCGTGAAGAACTTAATTCACAGCAAGAACAATACAGCTGGTCATATTTGTGTATGACAAGACCGTTGTGCTGAGTTATTTAAACTGTAATGGTTGCTTGAAAAACTTTCCTCCGGCACTAGATCTCTTACTCTAATGGTCACTTGGAAGGTAACCTAGCAGATCTAATTAGTTCTTGCAAAAGTTGCCGAATCAAGATCTTAAATGCCATTATTTCCTAAATAATTTGGTATAGCAAATCTAACCTCTCCTGTTCAGAATCTTGTGAGCCCATATGAAGTCGATTGTCAATATTAAAGATCGAGATTTTAATACGTATAGTTATCAATCGACTGGTTTTTCATAACATATTGGCCAATTCATTCAGCTTTTACAAATATTCTTCAGCAATACCTAAATAATTCCCTAGAACAACAATCTTGGTGGATAAAGACAGCATCTCGCAGATCTTGGGAGTTCTTTCTGATAAGCGCTCAAGAGAATTGCTTGGTCTTATATCAATTGATAAGTCTCATTCGTTAGAATTGCAAAAGAAAGTTCATTTGTCAAAGAAGGAGTTTTATTCCCGTACAGGGAAAATGCTAAGAATTGGATTAATAAAAAGAAAGAAAGGGCACTTTGCAATAACAACAATGGGCAGAGCTACTCTACAGCTAGTAATGGAGGTAGGGAAAGTAATGGAAATGAATTGGAAATTTAGAGCGATTGATGCAATAGATCAAACCGCTGGGCTTCGATCTGAGGCAAGACTAGAGCTTATACACTCGATTCTTGGGGATTCTTCGATAGAAAATATGATTACATCTAAAGGTAGCTGACTTTACATTGCTCTGCTTAGATCACTCTTGCAAGATGTAAACGTCGAATTGAAAGGTTCAAGAGCATTACAAAGAATTTTTTGTAATAAGCGCCTTGGTTGAGTCCCGAGAATAAACACTATTATTTTTTTCTTGAAACCTGAAAAAGTTCAGGGATTGAAGCATCTTGTGCCAGCAATTTGAAGTATTCAATAAATCGCTGAGCCATATAAGTATCATCGTACTTGCAGACTGCAATTGTAAATTGTTCTGGATTTACATAATTAACGGTTTCGTATACTACTTGAATGCCATCAACTATCATGAAACTTACTGGCAACGCTGCAAATCTTTTTAGATCGAATCTAGGCGACTTTAGAATGTTCTTCGCTACTTGAGCCATTTCTCTATTTGGCGGTGTTCTGATTATAGCGGCAAGCCGGTTTTCTACACTGATTTGATCAGGGTTGCCATCCAAAATGTGCATGATTAAACCTTTCCCAAATTTCTCAATTACTTTATTAGAAATGTGAGGATCGTGATACCTTGTCGCAAAGTACACCTCTTCTTCCGCGTTATCTAGTACCTTGAGGACCTCAGGTACTAAACTCTCGAATCTTTTTACAATATTGAAACTAGTCAGCTGTGTCGTATTGATCATCCCGCTCAAAGTGGTAGCTCCTAAATATTCTTGTAAGATATTCTCTTTTTGATCCATTGGAAGATCGCTCTTGTTTCTTAAAACATCTATACTCTTGATATGCCAAAAATTTGGCATTACTTTTTCCATCGTCTTTAAGTGATTTTCATGAACTAGGGCACCAAAGGTCGTCAGTTTGTAAACGGATCCTTGTTTTTCAATCAAACCAATCTCGACCAAACGTTTCAACCTTACATAGTATTGCTTCTTGGACTGATTGGTTATGGGGTTTGGAGACGAGTGAAGACCTATTAGCGCTGCATTTAGGATTTCTACAGATTGTTTATCTGCTAGGATAGAAAATATATCTTCCGCCATAATCGGGATACTTGTTTGGTGCATTGATTTTCCTAATTCCGTTGATAGTACATTGTAAATAAACTTTCGGGAATTTTGCCAGTTTTAGCCGATTTTGGTCATTTTATGCTTACGATTTCCAGCAAATGATAACGTATCCATATATAGATAATATGCTGCTAATAGTGGCAAACATGGAAAGCCAGTCGCAAGTAAAAACACTCCAATCGATAGCCGATATTAAATCGTTAGAGATTTTTTGTTCTATAGCCAAAGGAGAAACAACAAGCGAGAAATTAAAGAGAACAAAAGGACTTTCAAAAAAACAGTTTTACTGGCGAACGAGGCAAATGATGAAATCGGGACTTATCACTAGAAAAAAAGGAGTCTTTTCGTTAACTGCCTTTGGGATGGTTGTCTATGGTGCTGAATTAGAAATTGAGAAGGCACTCAAGAATTTTTGGAAACTGAAAGCTATTGATTCAATCCAATCATCGGGGGAATTGAGAGAACAAGATTGCGCGAAGTTGATCAGAACAATATTAAATGATGAGAAGATTGAAAATATCCTTGTGCCTAACACTTAAATGCATTTCATTTTCTGTTTGAAATCATCATATTCATGTCAAGTAAATAAGCAATTCATCTTGCCTGTGTCATTAGATCATGGTTACTCATAATTGCGCGCTAACGATGGCAAATATCTTTAACTACAACATCTTCGTATCCTTAGATACATGAGTGCTACAACAACTTCCGGACCGAATCAGCCAGAGGGATTAAAGTGTAATATTTGCGGCAGAATTTTTAGCTCTGTAGAGTCTTTAAATGAACATAAACGAATAGAACATGCTGAATCGAGCGAGCCACCTGTTGGAGTTGGATGACTAGTACGGCTGAAACTATTGGGAATAGCTGAATGATTCTGTTGTGATCTAGTCTTGTTACCTAGTCGCTATACTAGATGCTGTAAATTGTGCAACTTGTTGAATGGTGATGTAATTACTAATGAGTCCTCCACGTATATAGACTTGGGATGTATACTATTATTAGGAGATGAGTCAATCATTGGATGTTAGTAAACCTTGGGAAGCCATACTGGTTTGATTATTATAGGTTGAGTGAAACGATCTTGAATTTTTTCGTTTATTGGAATCTCCAACTTCAACGGAGTGATTATTCTATTATTTAAAATATTATGTTCCTACTTATGATAGACTAGAGCCATGTTTTTAAGTAGGAAATTAGTACAAATCAAATCATAATGACCTCTTTAATTAGTTGGATTAATTATTCTACTAAGCGGATTTGTAAGTTAATCTATGCTTTGAAATGAATTGGTCCATGAGTACAGAGATAGAGTTTACATTAGAAAGGATATCATTCTCAAGCTGTCCGAATATGGAGAACTCAATCAAAGTAAGCTTATGAGTTATTGTGGTTTGAATAACATTAAACACAAAGAAATTCTTGATGATATGGTTAAGAAGGGCATTCTCGCAAAGTCTGAGGAACCTTGGGGAAACAAGACAATAATAAAATATCGAGTATCTGAAAAAGGGAAGGATATTTTGAAGCAAATTCTTGAACCTTATGAAGAACTTTTTCCGAGGAAAGAAGGACTTGACAAGTAACAAAGTTACCCAATTCATTTTAAGCCAAAAATGGAGAGAGCTACAGAGTAATGGCTGATTCTAATGACAAAGAGAATCGTACCGACGTGAATCTGTTCAGAATTATTGACGGGATCATCTATCAGTTGAACAAAACCAAAAAAATGTTTATAGTTATGATTTTGACTGTTATGATACTCCCACCAATAACATTACTTATCAGCTCGCTGATTTTCGTCCCACCCTATGACGACGATGGCACTGTACAAAAATCTCTTCAACCTAGGGAAGGAAAGCAACTTAAATTTTTCAACTTGCGTATAATCCCACTAATCATATCCGCTGTATGGCTTGCAATAGGGATTAGACAATGGTTCGTTTTGTCCGAATGGACGAAAAAATACGAAAGATACAAGAAATTACAAGATGAGGTTGACAAGAAATTGGATGATAACAATAATGATACTCAGACTCAATAGAATAATACTTCAGTCAATCAGCATCCAAATGAAATCTTCTACAATCCGATAATTTTATGATTTTCTTTTTGAATGGTCCACTTTCAGTTTCTGAATGATACTAGTTGTAATTATTGTCTTAAACACTAGCCACAAGATTCTGAATCGCTCAATACATGATTTTCACATCATTTCGGATTATAGAGACCTATTTTCAAATACTTTGTCTGCAATTTCATTTGTCAAGTCAACTGTGTTCCGCCATTTACCCCAGCACCTCGCAGTTAGTATTTGCAGTATCTTCTTTTGCTTTAAAGTCTACAACACGGTCAACACCTTCTCCACAATCAAAAACATCACGTCCATCGCCCCCAACTAGGACATCATTAT